>VGOB01000057.1 GCA_016865935.1 Chloroflexota bacterium
AACCGGTGCGCCCCTTGCAACCCGAGTTTCGTCGTTCGCACCGTCGCCGCCAAGTGTCTACGATGTCATCGGACTAAGTCATGTTAACGAAATCGGAAAAATGTTTACGATGTCATTGGACATGACAGGTAGTGCTTGCCCGAAAACTTCACAACCGTCGTCGCGACTCGAAACGTCAAGCAAATTGAATTTTCCAACAAGAACTAGCTAGTTGTAGCGGTACAAGCAAAAACTCTTCGAGGATAAGCAAAAATAAGAGAAAAAAAGAAAATAAGGAAAAACAAACTAAATAATTTAGGCATTAATAATATTAATGCAAATTGGGGGAAATTTGTCAAGAGAAATTAACTCAATTGAAAGTAAACTGTTTCCATACACCGGGTTTGCCGTCTTTTCCAAAAGTAAGAATTCGGACATCTTTGGCTCGTTTATCTGTTACGGGCATAGCATACCAAGCACGCACTCTGCTTGGTTGAGAAACATCTAATAATTGAGAAAAAATCAAATTGCCTTGTCCGTCATAACTTAATGACACAAGCCAACCTGGTTTCAAAAATGTTACATCCCTCGAACCATGACCTTGAGCATCTTTAACTGGAACACCATTTTCAATAGGAATATGAAACGGTCTATCTTTATTATCTATTACTGTCCAATCAATTTTGCTTTCGCTCGTAATAAATGTATTAATATCCGCCAGTTTTAGCGAGCGGATTTCGGCTGGCAAAAAGTCAGTTGGATTGGGTGTCGCTGTTTTCTCGGGCGTTTTTGTGCGTGTGGGCAAAGGCTTTGATGTGGCAGTGCGGGTAATGGTAGCGGTAGCGGTTCTGCTCGGCGTGGGCGCCAAAGTCGCCGTGGCGGTGGGGGAAGGCGGAATTGTTGCAACCACAACCACCGTCACCACTGGGCGCGTCGCAGTTGCCAACGCCACTTGCGCGTCCGGCGTATCCGCAGACGCGCACGCCACCGTTCCCGCCAAAAGAATCAGCGCAAAAAACAAAATGCGTTTCATTTTGGATTTCCCCTTGCCTGGTAGCACTCCATCGAATCGTGGTGTAAGGGCGAAGCATTTTTCGCTTTCTTTCGACTTGGCTGTACTCTTCTGAGAAAGCGAAAAATGCTTCGCCCCTACCGGGTGCCCTTGGGCTTTTGATTTTTTACTTTTGCCTTTTGACTTTTAACTTGTTACGCGGCAACCATTTCGCGCCGCACCGCCGGTCTGTCTGCGTGCGTTGGAACGCGCAACCAACTGCCTGGCAGAGTCACTACCGCAATCGTGTTGCCGAGCATATCAAAAAACTCGACGCTATATCCGATTTCGCGATTAGCAGTCGCGTGTCGTTCAACAACAGTGCCAATATCTCCAGCGCGCAAGTGATCGTCCGTCACATCGCGCATCAGCACAACATCGCTGTAGAGTTTGAATTCCATAGTCACCTCATTTCTCGCTAGTCAGGAACCAATGTAATCAATCGTGGGAAATTCGTGCCTTGATCGATCTGCCAAATCGTTCTGACCATCAGCTGCCGTCCGCTTGGCGTTTGCAACGGCGCGTGGATTTCATAACGCGTGCCGTACGCTGTTTCTCGCACTACATATCCACGTGCGCTTCCAGATGGGACGCACGAAGATCAGCGTCGAGTTCCCGCCAATTTTCTCGCAAGTAGCCAAACTCGGCGAGCAAACGCGCTTTTGTTCCGCCACGCCGATGCTCCACGTTCAACAAGTACTCGATGATCTTGTCCGGCGCGATAACCGCCTGTTCACGATTCGGCAACTTCATTTTTCAACTCTTCAGCACCGATCCACTTTTTACTTTTGCCTTTTGCCTTTTCACTTGCGGCGTAGTTTGCCGACCACATCCGCCGCCGCGTTCACCGCGCGCTCCACATCCGCGTCCGTGTTGCCGCGTCCGAGCGTCAGCCGCAGCGCGCCACGCGCGATGTCCGGCGCGTAGCCCATCGCGGCGAGCACGTGCGATGGCTCCGCCGATCCGGCGGTGCACGCGCTGCCGGTGGACGCGGCGATGCCCGCGAGATCGAGTCCCAGCACCATCTCGTCGCCGACTGCGCCGGGAATGACGAAACTCGCGTGACCGGGCAAACGATTTTTCGGATCGCCGGTCAATTGCGATTGCGCGACGCGTTCCAAAATTCCTTCGATCAGTTTCTCGCGCAATGCGCGCAAACGCGCATTCGTTTCTTCGCGTTCGCTCTGCGCGATTTTCAGCGCGGTTGCCATCCCGACGATGTACGGAATATTTTCCGTTCCGGCGCGGCGCGCGCGTTCCTGACTGCCGCCGGTTTGCGTCGAGACAAGCGGCGTGCCGGCGCGCACGTACAGCGCGCCGACACCCTTGGGTCCGTGAAATTTGTGCGCGCCAAGCGACATCAAATCCACGCCGAGTTCATCCACGTCGAGCGGCAGGTAACCACCCGCCTGCACCGCGTCGGTGTGGAAAATAATTTTCTGCGCGCGCGCGATTTTGCCGATCTCGCGCAACGGCTCGATTGTGCCGACTTCGTTGTTCGCGTACATCACGCTGATCAGAATCGTACGCGGCGTGATCGCGCGCGCGATCTCGTCCGGGTTGACGACGCCGGATCGGTTGACCGGCACGCGCGTTACTTCGACGCCGAATTCTTTTTCGAGTTGCGTGGCAGTGTTGAGAATCGCGTGATGTTCGATGGGCGTGGTGATGATGTGCGCTGGCGCGCCGCGTGCGCGCAACGCGAACGCGACGCCGCGCAGCGCGAGATTATCGCTTTCCGATCCGCACCCGGTGAAGACGATTTCGTTCGCGCGTGCGTTCAGAATCTCGGCAAGCGTCCGCCGCGACTGATCGAGCGCGGCAAGCGCGGCTTGCCCCCACCGATGCAAACTCGACGCGTTGCCGAACTTCTCGGCAAAGTACGGCAGCATCGCTTCGATGACGCGCGGATCGACCGGCGTGGTCGCGGAGTGATCGAGATAGATCGGCATCATCGAATCTTCTCCGCTTGCCGGTGCTCGATCGCGATGAACGTGAGGTAACACATCAGCATCAACGCGGCGAACAGGAACGTGAACATAAACGCGCCGGGGTTTTGGAGCGGATGCGCAAAGCGCGCGATCACATCGGCGGCGATACTACGCGGGCGGAAGATCAAGTCCCACGAATTCCAGTTCAAAAAGCGTCCCAGGTAAATACCGATGCCGCACGCGCCCATCGCGCTCAGCGCGAACAGCCAGCCGATCGCGCGCCCGAAATAATCGCGCACGACGTTGTGCACCGCGTTGAGCGACGCGACCGCAAGGAACAAGCCGGTCCACGCGAACGACGCGAGCATCGCGATATCGTACCAGATCGGAATCGGCTTGCGCTCGCCCAACCAATCCAAGTGCCACAGATCGGTGACGATGTACGGCGCGTTCGGCAGGAACAACAACCAGAGCGCGCTCGGAATGAGCAACAACCACCAGCGGCGCGGCTGATGTTGATGGGACAGCGTGATCAGCACACTGCACGCGTACGGAATCCACGCGAGGAATAAATTCCACACGAGGAAACGGTACACTCCGCTCTGACTCAGATAGACGCGCCCCGCAAAAATCGCGCAGGACAACACACTGGATAGCACGAGCGGGTAGAGCAAGTGGTCAACGCAAAAGCGGTGGAGGCGACGGAGCGCGGCAAACCAAACGGACATTCGGACCTCCTGCAAGTGTAAGTCAAAAGGTAAAAGCTAAAACTCAAAAGTGCGCCGCGCAATATTCTGAATTATAAATCAAACCGCCAAAATCACCAAGAGTGCTTTTGACTTTACCTTTTTACTTGTACTTGCTCGTCACGGCGCGCGCCACGCGCGACCCTCGCGCGCGAGCAACAAATTCGCGGCATCAGGTCCCCAGGTGCCCGCCGCATAATTCGGAAATTCAGGCGGCGGCGACTGCGCCCAACGTTCCAGGATCGGCGTCACCAACGACCACGCGACTTCGACTTCGTCGTTGCGATTGAACAGGGTCGCGTCGCCACGCATCGCGTCGAGCAAAAGCGTTTCGTACGCTTCGCCCGGCGCCGCGCCGAATGAATCGGCGTAACAAAAATCCATCCGCACGTCGCTCAACTGAATCGTTTGCCCCGGACGCTTGGCGGCAAACTCCCAGTAAATTCCTTCGTCCGGTTGAATCCGCAGCGCGATCACATTCGGCGTGATGCCGTTCCCCACCACGCGCGCGAACAAAGGATGCGGCACGGGCTTGAAGTGAATCTGAATTTCAGTCGCGCGCTTGGGCAAACACTTGCCGGTGCGAAGATAAAACGGCACGCCCGCCCAGCGCCAATTGTCAATCGCCAGTCTGAGCGCGACGAAGGTTTCGGTCGTCGAATCCGGCGCGACGCGTGGTTCCGCGCGATACGCCGCGTACTGCCCGCGCACGACGATATCGTCCACGTCGCGCTCGCACAACGGACAGAGCGCGCGCAACACTTTGACTTTTTCGTCGTGCACTGCCGTCGCGTCGAACGAGACCGGCGGCTCCATCGCGGTCAGCGCGACGAGTTGGAGCAAATGCGATTGCACCATATCGCGCAGCGCGCCCGCGCCATCGTAATAGCCGCCGCGTTCTTCCACGCCGATACTTTCTGCCGCGGTGATCTGCACGTGATCCACATAGTTGCGATTCCACAACGGTTCCAGGATCGTGTTGGCAAAGCGAAACGCGAAAATATTTTGCACCGTCTCTTTGCCAAGATAGTGATCGATCCGATAAATCTGCGCTTCGTCAAAGACCGCGAGAATCTGCCGATTCAACGCGCGCGCGCTCGCCAGATCACTGCCGAACGGTTTTTCGACGATGAGACGTTCCCACGCGCCGCCGGGCGGCGCGAGTTGCGCCGCGCCCAAGCGCTCGGCGATCAACGCATAGTACTCCGGCGCGGTCGCGAGATAAAACAGCCGATTGCCTTGCGTGCCGCGCGTCGCGTCGAGTTCGCGCAAGCGTGCGCCGAGTCGCGTGTAGCCGTCGGCGGAATCGAAATCGGCTTGGTGGTAGCAAACGATCGGCGCGAAGTGGTCCCAGCGCGCGGAATCGTCGTCCGGCTTGGCGCGCGCGAATCGTTGCGCGCTCGCGCGCAATTCCGCGCGAAACGCCGCGTCCGATTTTGCGCGCCGCGCCAAACCGACGATGCAGAATGGCGCGGGCAGTTTGCTCTCGCAAAAGAGATCGAACAACGCCGGCACAAGTTTGCGCGCGGTCAGATCGCCGGTTGCGCCGAAAATGACGAGCACGTTCGGCGGCGGCGTGCGTTGCGCGGCGAGACCGACGCGGAGCGGCGGAACAATAGATTGATCCGGTATCACGTGTTGCCCGTGTAGCCGCACATTCCCACACGCGGCGAGTTGACGACGGGCAAAAAGTAATCTTCGCCGCAGTCGTGCTCTTCTGCGTGTTCATCGCACAGCCACGCCTTGGGTCCTTCGTAAATGCACATCGAACAAACCTGGATCGCGGGCTTGCCGCATTGCGCGCACGGAATCATCGGCGGATCGTTGCGCGCGAGAATCTCGATTCGCTTGGTCGCGCCCTGACGCTCTGCCACCACCTTGAGCGCGAGTTCGGTCGTGGTGCCGAAATCGTACTCGTGCGTGAACTTGTGCCCCGGCGCAAGCACGTCGCCCAACTTGGCGGACATCCCCTTGGGTTTCCGTCCCGACCAAGGATCGGGTTCCGGCGCGACATCGTACACTTGCCCCGCGATGGTGAACATACTCAAATGCCCGCAACATTCGAGCCAGATATCGCGCAGAAAACGATCGAGCGTTTGCAACGACGCGTTCGCGGGCGCTTCGACGTGCAGCCAGTACTCGGACGCACCGCGCCCTTCGATCTGAAGTTGCAAGATGCGTGCAGACCCTTTCGCCAGATGTTCCGTTTTGCACTTGTCCAAGTGCCGCGTCATCGCTTGCTTGCTGAATGACTTGCCGCACAGATTACATTTGCCTTGCGAAGTTTGGCGTGCCATTGTGTCCTCCTTACGACCGTCCCGGGTCGAGTTTCAGGTTTCAAGTTTCAGGTTCAAGGTTCAAGGTTCAAGGTTCAAAGTTACGCATCACGCAACGCGCGTTTCATTTCTGCCGCGAGCGCGCGCAGCGTTGCGCCGCGTTTCAAATGGACGCGCAGCGCGCGCCGTCCGCGATCCGCCAACGCTTGCCAGTCGCCGGCGGCTTGCGCGTGGATTAGATCACCGAACGTGTACGCTTCGCCGGGAATCGCCGCGTCGCGCGCGTTCTCCGCTGTGATCTGCAACGCCAGCACGTTGTTCGCGCCGCCCTTGTGCAACTGTCCGGTCGAATGCAAAAAGCGCGGACCAAAACCAACCGTCGTCGCGATTTGTAACGCGTCGCGCGCGGCAACGCGCATCACTTTCAGCGCGGCGCGATTCAGCGGCGTGTTTGGAAGATACGCCATCAGCGCGAGATAATCGCCGGGTCGCGCGGGCGCGCAGAACGCGCGCAACGCGTCGCGCAAATTTTTCGCCGCGATCTTTTCCGTCGCATACACTGCGAATTGGCTGTTCTCCCAAATCAATTGATCAGCGGTCAGCGGTCGCCGGTCGTCGGTCAGCATCTTTCGCGCATTCACTTTCGCTTCTTCCACATTCGGCTGATCGAACGCGTTGACGCCGAGCAGCGCGCACGCGACCGCCGTCGCGAATTCCCAGCGGAAAAACTCCGCGCCGAGATCGTACGGATCGCGCAACGGCACGCGCAGAATCGGATGTCCGATTTTTTCGAGCGCGGTCAGCGCGCGTTCGATTTTCGCGCCGCGCGTCTTGCCCAGTTGCAGATGGACGAACACGCGATCCGCGCCATAGATGCCGGATTTGCCCAACGGCTCACCATCCACCGGCACGATGCCCTTGCCTTCCTTGCCGGACGATTCCGCGATCAATTGTTCTGCCCACGCGCCGAACGATGCGAGTGCGCGCGGCGTGACGAACGTGATCTTGTCGCGTCCGTGTTGCGCGAGCGTTGCCAGCGCGACGCCGAGCCATTCGCCGGGATTTTCTTCGGCGGGAATATCAGCGCCACACGCGCGCGCCATTGCTTCCGCGCGATCCAGCAGCTTGGTGAGATCGATCCCCATCAACGCGGCAGGCACCAAGCCAAAGTACGACAGCGCGGAAAATCGTCCGCCGATGTCGCTGGGATTTTCAAAGACGCGGCGAAATTTCTTTTCCAGCGCGAGTTGGTGCAGACCCGAGCCGGCGTCGGTGATCGCGATGAAATTCTGCGCGGGCGCGCGCGTCGCAAAATATTTATAGTGCGAAAGCGTTTCCGTCGTTCCGCCCGACTTGCTCGCGATGATGAACAATGTTTTCTTGGGCGTGATCTTGCGCGCGAGCGCGCGAATCGTCGCCGGATCGGTCGAATCGAGGACGAACAACTGCGGATAACCGCGCGCGCTACCGATCACATCGCGCAGCACCTCGACGCCGAGCGAACTGCCGCCCATTCCGCACAGCACGGCGGACTTGAAACCGGCGCGCTTGATCTCAGCGGCGAACGCGCGCAATGCTGCGATCTGCGCGCGCATCGTTTGCGCGACCGTGAGCCAGCCCAAGCGATTCGAAATTTCGGCGATGTGCGCCGGTTCGGTTTTCCAGAGCGTCGCGTCTCTTTGCCAGACGCGCGCGGCAAGATCGTTTTGTTCTGCCGCCGCGACGTGCATCGCCACATCGTTCGTGTAATCGCCGAGTGAGTGGTTCATCGGTTGCCCCCAACGACCGCCGACCCTTCGCCTGCGCTCAGGGCAGGCTAGACCGCCGACCGCCGAAAATTCTATCGTCGTCCGTCTTTCGTCATCCGTCCTTCGACCGTCGTTCGATGCTCGCCAACAGTTGATCGAACGCCTGCTCGAATTTGACGATGCCTTCGTCCAACACTTGGCGCGTCACGTTGTCCATACTCACGCCGACGCTTTCCAGATCGCGCAACACACGGCGCGCATCGTCCAAGTTTTCTTCCAGTGTGAGGCGCGGTTTGCCGTGATCGCGAAACGCGTCGATCGTTTCGGGCGGCAACGTGTTCACTGTATCGGGTCCGATCAGTGTGTCCACGTAAAGCGTGTCCGGATATTTCGGATTCTTGGTGCTGGTGCTTGCCCACAAGGGACGTTGCACGCGCGCGCCTTTGGCTTGCAGCGCGACAAAGCGCGGATCGGCAAAAATATTTTTGAACGCCGCGTACGCGATCTTGGCGTTGGCAATCGCGGCTTTGCCTTGCAACGACTCCAGTTTCGTTTTGAGCGCGGGATCGTTCGTCGCTTGCGCTTTGTCTGCGAGCAGTTTGTCGCCGAGTGTGTCAATGCGGCTGACGAAAAAACTGGCGACGGAGGCGATGCGATCGATCGGCTTGCCTTCTTTGGCGCGGCGTTCGAGCGCGCGAAGGTACGCCCACATCACGTCTTCGTGCGCTTGCACCGCGAACAACAAAGTGACGTTGACGTTGACGCCGGAGTACAGACATTCTTCAATTGCGGGAACGCCTTCCGGGGTGCCGGGAATTTTGATCATCACGTTCGGGCGATTGACCGTTGTGAAAAGCCGTTTCGCATCCGCCAGCGTTCCGGCGGTGTCGCGCGCGAGGTGCGGCGAGACTTCGATGCTGACGTAGCCGTCCGCGCCCTGAGTCGCGGCGTAGACCGGGCGAAACACATCGCACGCCATTTGCACATCGGCAATCGAAAGCGCGTCGTAAATTTCGAGCGCGCTTTTGCCGGCGCGAATCAGATCGCGCATCGCGTCGGCGTAATCGGCGGAATTTCCGGCAATCGCTTTTTCAAAGATCGTCGGGTTGGACGTTTCGCCGCTAATGCCATCGTGGTCAATCAGTTTTTTCAAGTCGCCCGATACGATGTGACCGCGCCGAATGTTGTCAAGCCAGACGGATTGTCCGAGTTTTTTGAGTTCGATGAGTGGATTCATACTTGCTCCATATTTTCGATTTTTGATTTTCGATTGCCGATTGAATAATCGAAAATCAGCAATCGAAAATCGAAAATCAAGAATTCTCTTTTTCGATTTGCAACACCTTGTTCAACCGCCGCCGATAGCGTTCGTTCGCGTCGAACTGGGCGGAGAGAAACGCGCGCACAAGTTCATACGCGAGCGCGTCGCCGATAACGCGCGCGCCGAGACACAGCACGTTCATATCGTCGTGCTCCACGCCTTGCCGCGCCGAGTACGTGTCGTGGCACAACGCCGCGCGAATGCCGCGCATTTTCGTCGCGGCGATGCTCGCGCCGACGCCGCTGCCGCAGAGGAGGATGCCGCGTTGCGCGTCGCCGCGCTGAATCGCCGCGCCGACGGCGCGCGCGAAATCGGGGTAATCGTCTTTGGCGTTGTATTTTTTTGCGCCGCAATCAACGATGGTGTGACCCAGTTTTCTCACTTCGTTCGCAATAATTTGCTTGAGCACAAAGCCGCCGTGATCGGCGCCGATGGCGATTTTCATTTTAGATCAATCCTTCCCTCTTCACCCGCTGATATTTCTCCTCAATCATCGCCGCCAACTCTTGCTCGATGCCGTAGTACAGCGCGATTCGCAGCGCGGCGCGCAAAACGTCCAGCACTTCTTTTGTCAACTTTGCCTTGTCCGGCTCGCCCAGTTTTTCGCGCTTGATGCCGGTGCCTTCAAAGTGATTCACCTGCTCCGCGAGTTCGCCGCCTTCTTCGAGCAGGCACGTCATAATTTGAAACGGATCGTTGCCGTCGGGAAAACGGCGATTGAGCGCGCGACAATTCGCGTACAGTTTTTCGAGTGTGTCCATCATTATTTCACCGCAGAGGACGCAGAGAGCGCAGAGGGATAATCGTTTTTCCCTGCGTCCCACTTGCCCTGGCGGGAACGCAAGTGCCAGGGTCTGCGTTCTCTGCGGTCCATTGCATCATCGCTGGATGCGCGCCGAGCCGCCTTTGGCAAACGCGCGCACCTGATCCACCATCACCATCGTCGTATCGCCGGGGGTCGTGGTCAGCAGCGCGCCGTGCGCCCAACCCAGGTTGACCGCGTCTTGCTCCGGCTCGCCGGTCAGCAAGCCGTAGAAAAAGCCGGACGCGTACCCATCGCCGCCGCCGACGCGATCGTACACGTCAAGTTCGCACGTCGGCGAAACATACGTCTTGCCGTCAATCCACGCGACCGCGCCCCAACTATGCCGGTTCGTCGAATGGACTTGGCGCAGCGTCGTCGCGACGATCTTGACCTGCGGAAATTTCTTGACGACCGCGTCGATCATTCCAAAGAACGTGCTCGGATCAAGTTTCGATTTCGCTTCGACTTTCGGTCCCGGCACGCCGAGTCCGAGTTGCAAATCTTCTTCGTTGCCGACCAGCACGTCCACGTTCTCGACGATGCGGCGAACGATGGACTGCGCCTTTTCCGCGCCGCCCCACAAACTCCACAATTTCGCGCGATAGTTCAGATCGAACGAGACGACCGCGCCTTGCGCTTTCGCGGCTTTCATTCCTTCGATGATCACTTCGCCGGTCGTTTCCGAGAGCGCGGCGAAGATGCCGCCGGAGTGAAACCAGCGCGCGCCGCCCGCGAAAATCGCGTTCCAATCGAAATCGCCGGGTTTGAGTTGCGCCGCGGCTTCGTTCGCGCGATTGTAAAACACGACCGGCGCGCGCACGCCTTGCCCGCGATCGCTGTACACCGTCGCCATATTCGGACCGGTCACGCCGTTGTGTTTGAATTTCTTGTAGAACGGTTTGACGCCCATCGCGCGCACGCGCTCAACGATCAGATCGCCAATCGGATAATCCACCATCGCAGTCGCGACGCCGGTTTTCAAACCAAAGCAATCGGCGAGATTTGCCGCGCAATTAAATTCGCCGCCGCTGACGTGAATCGTGCACTCGGTCGCTTTGCGAAACGGAATGATCCCAGGGTCGAGCCGGTGAATCAGCGCGCCGATGGAAACGAAATCGAGCGCGCCGTCGGGCTTGATGTTGAGACCGTATTTCATTTTGTCCCCCTCGAAACAAAGGATGAAGGATGAAAGATGAAGGATGAAGGGATTCTTTCATCTTTCATCCTTCATCTTTCATCTTTATCTTTTCATCCTTTCTTCCACACCGTTGACGTCACGTTGCCGCCGCGACCAGTCCAATTCGTGTGGAAATATTGACCGCGCGGTTTGTCAATCCGTTGGTACGTGTGCGCGCCGAAATAGTCGCGCTGCGCTTGCAGCAGATTCGCGGGCAGCGATTCGCGGCGATAGCCGTCATAGAACGCGAGCGCGGACGACATCGCCGGAACCGGCACGCCTTTTTGAATCGCTTTCGCGACGACGCGCCGCCACGCGCTTTGCGCCGATTTGATCTGCGCCGAAAAGTACGGATCGAGCAGCAAGTTGGTCAAGCCCGGATTTTTGTCGAACGCTTCTTTGATCTTGCCGAGAAACGCGGAGCGGATGATGCAACCGCCGCGCCACATCAGCGCGATGCCGCCGTAATTCAGATTCCACTTGTACTCTTTTGCTGCGACGCGGAAAAGCATATACCCTTGTGTGTACGAAATGAGTTTGGACGCGTAAACGGCTTGCTCCAAATCCGCGAGGAACGCTTTCTTATCGCCGGACAATTTTGCTTTGGGTCCGCTCAACACCCTGGATGCGGCGACGCGTTCGTCTTTGAGCGATGACAACGCGCGTCCCAGCACCGCTTCGACAACCATCGTCAATGGCACACCCATTTCGAGCGCAGAGATGCCAGTCCATTTGCCGGTCCCTTTTTGTTCCGCCGTGTCGAGAATCTTGTCCACGATGGGCTTGCCGTCTTCGTCTTTGTACGCGAGAATGTCGCGCGTGATCTCGATCAGGTACGAATCGAGTTTGCCCTTGTTCCACCTGGCGAACACTTTGGAAATTTCCGGCGCGGACATCCCCAAGCCATCGCGCATCAATTGGTACGCTTCGCAGATCAATTGCATATCGCCGTACTCGATCCCGTTGTGCACCATTTTGACGTAATGCCCCGCGCCATTTTCGCCGACCCAGTCACAGCAGGGTGAGCCGTCGGAAACTTTTGCCGCGATCGCTTGAAAGATCGGCTTGACGTGCTGCCACGCGGCAGGCGATCCGCCCGGCATAATCGAAGGTCCGTGGCGCGCGCCTTCTTCGCCGCCGGAAACGCCGGTGCCGATGAACAGCAATCCTTTCGATTCGACGTACGCGGTGCGCCGGATCGAATCGTTGTAATTCGAGTTGCCGCCGTCAATGATAATGTCGCCGGGTTCGAGATGCGGAATCAACAGTTCGATGAAATCGTCCACTGCGCGACCGGCTTGGACGAGCAACATCACGCGGCGCGGTTTTTCCAACCGCGCGACGAATTCCGGGATCGAGTGCGCGCCGACGATCGGCGTCCCTTTCGCCGCGCCCGCAAGAAACTCATCCACCTTGGACACGGTGCGGTTGAACACGGCAACCTTAAAGCCGTGATCATTCATGTTCAGCACCAGGTTTTGTCCCATCACCGCGAGACCGATGAGACCGAGATCTGCTTTGCTCACTGTTTCTCCTTGTAAAGTAAAAATGACGGATGACGGATGACGGACGACCGATGACCGATGACCGATGATGTTTCCGTCTTTCGTCTTCCGTCTTATTCGAGATGCCGCGTATCGTTCAACAACGTCACCACAAAACCTTGCTCCTGTTTTTCAAAAAAATTCACGCACGCGTTATCTTGGCGAATGCGCCACAAGCCATTTGGATCGATCCCCAGCACGACGCCCAACATCGCGCAACACACGACGCGATGCGAAACGAGCGCGATCGTCGCGCCGTCGTGCTTGGGCGCCAGTTCGTCCAGCAGCGCGACGATCCGCGCGCGCATCTGCTTGAACGACTCGCCGCGCGGAAACTTGGCGACGCCGGGCGCGTTCTGCCATTGCAACATCACTTCAGGAAACACTTGCCGCGCTTCGTCAATCGTCATCCCTTCCAGCGCGCCGACGTCAATATCGAGCAAGCCGTCGTGCGGCTGCACCGGCAAGTTCAGCGCGTCGGCGAGCGGTTGCGCGGTGAAGCGCGTGCGCTGTTGCGGACTCGAATAAATCGCGGCGATCGTTTCGTTTGCCAGCCGCGCGGCAACGCGCTGCGCCTGCGCGCGCCCCAGATCGTTCAACGGAATGTCCGCGCGTCCGCGAAATCGTTCCGCGCCGCGATTCCATTCGGTCTGACCGTGCCGGATGAGGATAAAGCGAGTAGTCATTTGTGAATTCCAGGTTCAAAGTTTCAGGTTCAAAGTTCAAGGTTCAAGGTTCAGATTATCCGACGACGGTACCTTGAACTGTGGACTTGACCTTGAACCGATTATATCCTGAAGCGCGCCACGCGTCAAAGAAATGTTTTCAGCCCACTTGACGATTTGCGATTTTGACCGCCCTATGCTAGAATCGCTGTAACTGCTCAGCCCATTGTCATGCTGAGCGAAGCGAAGCATCTCGCTAATCGCGAATTGCGAGACGCAAAGCGTTCGTCGCAAAAACCGCTCCTCAGAATGACAGCCTGAGCAGTTACGAATCGCTGTCATCTGCCGCCGTGACACGCGGCATCGCTATCCTCAAGTCCGAACCGAGGTCGAAAATCAATTGAACACACGTTTGAACAATCCTTTGCTCCGCGCTCTCGATAATCTCCTGGAGGGCACGGTCACCAGTTGGGCGATCAACCTTTTCATCATCCCCCTGCTCGTCCTACTCGCGATTGCGCTGCCGCCGTTGGCATTGCCGCAACGAATTCTTTCGGCAGGATATAGCGGGATCGCCGCCAGCACCGGCGGCAGTGTCTCCCTCGCCGACGGCGCGCTGTTTTCCGTGCCGCCCGGCGCGCTCAAGACCGGCGTTTCCATTCGCCTGACTTCGCAGCCCGCCGCCGCGTTCCTGAAAACGTCGCTGGCGAAAGACTTGCCCAAGACACTCGACGTGAAAAGTCCGTTGTACCAACCGAGTCTGCAGGGACAACTTCCCGCGCAAGCCGTCCTTTCGATTCCGATCCCAGACAACGTGGATCCGCTGGCAACGTTGGACACGTACGGCTTTGACGGAAAAAAGTGGAGCAAACTGCCTTTCCAGTTTTACCTTGACGAACAGCGACTCGAAGCGTATTTTGTCGGCGCGGTTCCGCAAGCGGTCGTGATCGCGCAAACCGCCGCGCTCGCGCCGACGATCAGCGCCGACCTGACCGCCAAGACGACGTTGCCGGGCGCGGTCAGCGATTTGCTCGCCGAAGTCAACCCCGTCGGCTTGACGATTGCCGACGGCGGCGGCATCGCCGGAAACATTCCCGCGCTCAACGAAGCGAGCGCGTCCAGTCCATACCAAGTCCTGCCGACGATCAGCAATTTCGACGGCGACAAAGTGCGCGGCGATCTCGTGAACGATATGCTCGCGACGCCGCAAACTCGCAAAGAACATATCCAGGCGCTCGTTGACCTCACCGTCGAAAAGTTGTACCCTGGCGTGAACATTGACTACCAGGAAGTCAGTCCGGACCATCAGAAAGAATTCACGACGTTCATCCGCGAGTTGGCGCAAGCATTGCGCGCGAAAGAAAAAATCTTGAGCGTGACGATGGCGTTGCCCGCGCAAATCTCGGCGGACACGTGGGAGACCGGCGCGTACGATTGGAACGCGATCGGCGCAGCCGCCGACATCGTCAAGATTCCGATCCCAAACCGCGAAGCGTTCGCGGGCGATCCCTCCGGCGTCGAAACGTACTTGATGTGGGCGGTCGGACGCGTGGATCGCTATAAACTGCAACTCGCGTTTTCGGTGATGGGGCGCGATGAATTCGGCAACGCGTACGCGCCGCTCGCGTTTGGAAGCGTCGCCAAGTTGATGGGTCCCGTAGATGTCGTCCCCGCCAACGTCACGCCGGATACCAAAGCCACGCTGGATTTGCCCAAACTGCGCGAGAGTCGCGGCTTGAAAGCCGACGCGCCCAGCGGCTTGTATTCCTTCACCTATCTTGACGACCAACAACAAGTGCATACCGTCTGGATCGAGAGCGCGGAAAGTTTTGCCAAAAAAGTTTCGTACGCGCTGCAATTCAATCTGCGCGGGGTCGCGTTGCGCGATGTGACGGCGGACGCGATGGACACGCGCGCGTGGCAAGCGCTGGAGCAATATCGCGATGCCAAGGTTGGCGCGTTCAAGGCGCGCCCCGTGATCGTCTGGCGCGTCAACAACCAGGTCGTCGGCAAATCTCCGGCGACGGATCCGCGCTATGCGTGGACGGCGCCCGAACAGGCGGGCGAATTGAAAATCGAAGCGTCGCTTTCATTCGACGACGGACAATCGCTGGCTGGCTCGACCGAGCCCAAGCCGGTGCAAGTGGCGCGCGCGGCGACGCCAACCCCCACGCCGCGTCCAACTTCCGCCGCGCCGCCGCCGACCAAGCCGCCGGTCGCACCTGCCGCGCCACCCAGCGCGTTTCGCGGCAAGAATATGTTTGGGTATGGAGTTCAAGTGAATGGTAGCGATCCGGTCAGAGAAGCCGATGAGATTGTTGGATTGGGATTCAACTGGGTCAAATTGCAAGTAGTTTGGAAGGATTACGAGTCATCCAAAGGGAATGTCAATTGGCAACCCCTAGATGGCTTTGTCGGTGCGATGTCCAGGAAAGGAATCAATGTTTTACTGAGTATCACCAAAGCACCTGACTGGTCACGCCCTGTCAATAAACAATGTACACCCGAGGGCTGTGAGGGACCACCCGATAACATGCAAGATGCTGCTGACTTTATGGCTCGCGTTGCTGGCAAATACTGTGGCACGGTAAAAGCAATTGAAGTTTGGAATGAGCCAAACCTAGATGTCGAGTGGCATGACAAACGAGGTGTGTCGGCAGCAAACTATATGGACATGCTCAAACGCGCATACACTGAAATCAAGAAAGCATGCCCGGCCACTATTGTTATTTCTGGTGCACCTACACCAACAGGCGGTGATGGTGGGAGAACGGCGTTCGATGATTTGGATTTTATGCACCAATTATACCGAAATCCTGGTGCATCTCTTAGGGATTGGTCTGACGGCATTGGGGTACATCCCAGTGGTTTCTGTAGTCCGCCTGACGCGCTCCCGATTCCGGGATCAACAAATATTTGTGGTAGAAATCCACACCGATCAGAGTACTTTCGCGCGACATTGGAGTCCTACTACGCAGTAATGGTACAATATGGCGACAGAGATAAACAGTTATGGCCAACAGAATTTGGTTGGCCCGTAGGCACCGGAGCGGGTGCCCACCCTGCTGGAGTGAATACTAGTCCTGAGCAAGCTGCTCAGTGGTACAAACGCGCATATGAATTAGCCAAGCAATGGAAGTTCGTTGGCCCGATGTTTGCGTGGCAATGGGATTTTGGCACTGGAAATTGTCGGGATGTTTGTGCATTCGGCATCAGAGGCACACCAACTGAACGCGCGCTAAGAGAGCTGGTGAAATAATTGCGGTTTCGAAATCGGCGCGTTCCGCATCAAGGGATCGCCGGCGTTCGATGCGCTGAGGAATATGCCCAAGTAGAACGAGGAACACGAAAACCGCGAAAGGACGCGAAAATCGCGAAAGAGCAGCGCAGACCCGTCCGGTTTTGGAAACCTGACGGGTCTTGGTTTGTGCCGCCGATTGCGGATTGCGCGTTGCGATAAACTGTGCTATAATTATCGGCGAAAGTGAGGAATGATCGCTGTGGCTATGGTGCGGGATCTTGCAATCATCTTGCTTGCCGTCGAATCGCTCGTGATCGGCGTGATGTTGATCATCTTGATCTGGGAAATTCGCAACCTCGCGAAATTGTTGCGTGAGGAGATCAAGCCGATTTTGGATTCTGCCGATGAGACGGCGCGCACGGTGCGTGGAACGACCGTGTTCGTGAGCGAAAATTTTGTCAATCCGATGGTGCGCGCGTCGAGTTTCGTTTCCGGGGTGGGGCAAGCCCTGCGCATCTTGACGCGGCGCAAATAAAACGATTGCCGGGAAATGAAATCACATACGCGCGATTTCGCGCGTGAGGGAAAGGAGCACACCAATGTCTGATGACAGTCACGGCTGGGAATTTCTGACGGGCTTTTTGCTCGGCACCGTCGTCGGCGCGGCGGTCGCGTTGTTGCTGGCGCCGCAATCGGGCGAGGAGACGCGCGAAGTGATTCGCGAGCGCGGGATCGAACTCAAGGGACGCGCGACCGAACTATCCGAGCAGGGGCGCAAGCGCGCGGAGGAATTGGCGGCAGAAGCGCGCCACCGCGCAGCGGAAGCGCAAGAGCGCAGTCGCGTCATCCTGGAAGAACAAAAGGCGCATTTGCAAGACGCGCTGGACGAAGGCAAGCAAGCCGCCGCCAAAAAGCGCGATGAATTGATGGCGCGCCTGGAAGCCGAAAAAGCGAAACGCGCGCCTGCGGCATAGGTACAAGTTTGCTGCCTCAGCCGCCGCGTCGAGCGATTGACTGTGCCGCTTGTCCGGCAAATGAATTTTGCGGACGAGTAGCACAGCCGATTTGTTTTTGGGGCGACGATTTGCGTGTTCGCTGAAAACGCGTACAATGCGCGTGTGAAACGAACTCGATCTCAAACCGAGTCGGGCGTGAGGAATGAGTATGCGCGCGTCCAATGAACTCGTTTACGATTCGGCGCGTCCGCGTCTGGCAATTTGGGAAGACGCGCTTGAATTATTTCGCTATCGCGATTTGCTGTGGGGATTGGTGCAGCGCGATCTGACGGTGCGTTACAAGCGTTCCATCTTGGGTTTTCTGTGGACGATGCTCAATCCGCTCCTGACGATGATCGTGCTGACGATTGTGTTTTCGACTTTATTTCGGTTTGAGTTTCAGCATTTTGCGGTGTACCTTTTGTCGGGCTTGCTGTTGTGGAATTTTTTCGCGCAAAGTACGACGCAGGCGATCCATAATTTGCTGTGGGCGGGAAGTCTGGTCAACAAAATTTATATTCCCAAACCGATTTTCGTCGTCTCGGCGCTGATCGTGGGTCTGGTGAATCTGATGTTGGCGCTCATCCCGCTTGCGTTGATTATGCTGATCAGTCAGCATCCGTTTTCGCCCGCGCTCTTCTTTTTGCCGATTCCAATCGCGCTGGTGTTCATGTTCGCGCTGGGCGTCGGTCTGTTCGTCACGACCTTGGCGATTTTCTTTGTGGATGTCGTGGACATCTATCAGGTGGGTTTGATGATCCTGTTTTATCTCTCGCCGATCATTTATCCACTTTCGATTCTACCAGAGCGATACCTTTTCTTCATTCGCTTTAATCCGATGTACTATTTCTTGGAATTATTCCGCCAGCCGATCTATGACGGTACGCTGCCTGCAGCAGGACTCGTGGGGCGCGCCGCGCTCCTTGCGTTGAGTGCCTTGCTCGCGGGGTGGTGGTTCTTTACCAAAAAGGCAGACGAGTTTGCATACCGTGTTTGAACGATTTACCCGGGACAAGCGCGCGCGCGACGAAACCGCGATCCGGCTGGAAAATATTTCCGTGCGCTATCGCGTCCCGCACGAACGCTACGCGACGCTGAAAGAGCATACCATTCGTCTGCTCCAACGCCGCGTGCAGTACGATGACTTTTTGGCGCTGCGCGAGGTGAGTATGACCATGCGGCGCGGCGAGGTCGTCGGCATCATCGGGCGGAATGGCGCGGGCAAAAGCACATTGCTGAAAGTGATCGGGCGCGTGTTGCGTCCGACGCGCGGGCGCGTGCTGATTCGTGGACGCGTCGCGCCGCTGTTGGAATTCGGCGCGGGCTTTCACCCCGAATTGACCGGGCGCGAAAATATTTTTCTCAACGGTGCGATTCTCGGTTTTTCGCGCGCGCAGATGCAAGCCAAGTTCGACCGCATCGTGGACTTTGCCGAACTGCGTGATTTCATTGATGCGCCGCTCCGCACTTATTCGAGCGGGATGGTCGCGCGTTTGGGTTTTGCCGTCGCCACGGACATCGAACCCGATGTGCTGATCATTGACGAAGTGTTGTCGGTGGGCGATGCGGCGTTCCAACTGAAATCGGCGGAACGGATCCAAAGTTTTCGCGCGACCGACGCGACGATCCTATTGGTCTCGCACAACCTGGCATCGGTTGAAGCGATGTGTGATCGCGCGATCTGGTTGGAGCGGGGGCAGATTGTTGCGGAGGGCGCGGCGAGTTCGGTCGTGCGGCAGTATCGCGGTGACGATACCCGCGCGGAAGCCAAGCGTCTGGCGGAAATCACAAAACCAGCGCCGACGCAGCGGTGGGGCACGGGTCGCATCGAGATTGTCGCGGTGCGTTTGAAGAACGCGCGCGGCGAGGCGGCGACGATTTTCGAAACAGGCGAAGCGTTGATCCTGGAGATGGATTATCACGCGCACGATGCGGTTTCGTCACCGATTTTTGGAATGGCGATTCATCGGCAGGATGGTGTGCAGATCACGGGACCGAACACGGCATTTGCTGGGCTGACGTTGCCGACGCTGGAGGGCAAGGGAACGGTGACGTACACGGTTCCGTACTTGCCGCTGTTGGAAGGGTTGTATCAGGTTTCGGTGGCGGCGCTCAACCACAACGACACTGAAATGTTCGATTACCACGATCGGTGTTATTCGTTTCGCGTGATCAATTCCCAAAACCGAATCCGCGAACGCTTTGGAATGTTGACCTTGCACGGTGAGTGGACGTATACACATCGTCCAGCGAATTCCGATGTTGCATTTGGAAATTGAAGCCACGAACTTTTGCAACACGCGTTGCTTGCATTGTCCGCACGAAGCACTTGCGCGTCCCTTGGGCAAAATGGAATGGCGCACTTTCCAGACCATCATGGACAAAGTGTACGCGCTGGAAAAAGAGGTTTCAATCGAATTTGCGGGGATGGGCGAACCGTTGCTCAATCCCCTGATCTATCGTTTCATCGGCCACGTTTCCGAATGCGCGCAAACCTCCCTGACGACGAATGCTTCTGCTTTGACGCCTGCAAACATTCGGCGGTTGATTGATGCGGGACTGGATCGGTTGACGATCAGTTTTAACGGCGTGGACAAAGAATCGTACGGGTTGATGATGGGAGGGCTGGATTTCGCGCGTGCCGAGAAGAATTTGCGGACAGCAATTGGGATGGCGCGCGGTCGGCGGATGAAGATAGCGGCGAATATTAGTGTGACCAAGCCCTTGCAGGCGCGCTTGACGGAGATACACGCGTATTTGACACACGCCGGCGTGCAGACGGTCTTCTTTTCCAAGTGCCATAATCGCGGCGGGTGCCTGAACGATCCGACGATCTGTGACACGCCTTTGCCGCCCGAGTGGGCGCGCACGCGTTGCGATATTTTTGCCAACACATTTTTCGTGGTTTGGAATGGGGATGTGTTATCATGCTGTCACGATCTCGCGGGCGCGAATAAACTGGGCAGTCTGGTCACTGATGAATTGCCGCAGATTCTCGCGCAACGTCAAGCAATCGTCGAACGCGGTGTGGACTTTGCCTTGTGCGAAGGATGCAATGATATGTATCGCTATATGCATGCGCCGACGCCGGATGGATCGCCGCTGGCGGAGTGGATTTACGCGCTCTATGCTGGGGAAGATGCACACACCCAGAAAATGATCGCGCGGATTCGTGAGTTGGATTCCCAGGTTGCCGTAAAGGATGCGCGGATCGACGCGCTGAACGCGCAGTTAGCGGAAATCGTCAATAGTCGCGGCTGGCGGTGGTTGAATTGGTTACGGCGTGTGCGTTTGACGCTAGCTCCCAGGGGCAGTTTGAGAGAACGACTGGTATTTGGGAGCGCAGATAAGAGGGCTTGATTGAGTGTGCTGGGGTCTGTCCTTGTCATCAGTCACGATGTCGTTGGCGCGCAGATGGCGGGGCCGGGAATTCGGTACTACCATCTCGCGCGCGTTTTAGCGCGCGAGTTTCCTACGATTCTTGCGTTGCCCGCCGGATCGCAGTTTTCCGCGCCAGTGGATTTTTCCGCACTGATCTATCAATCTGGACGCGATGCGAGTTTGGAAGACGCGATCCGGAACGCGCGCGCCGCGGTCGTACCTGCTTTGTGGCTTGCGCAAGCACCGATGCTCACCGAATCTCAGGTTCCACTTGTGGTGGACGGCTACGATCCCTACGTTGCTGAAACACTGTCACTGCATCCCGGCGCGGTTTTTCAACAACAAGCTGACCTGACGCAGGCATACCTTGCGGGTGATTTCTTCATCTGCGCGAGTGAGCGCCAGCGCGATTGGTGGTTGGGAATTTTAGAGGCGAATGGACGAATCAATCCATACACGTATACAGAAGATCATTCATTCCGTCGCTTGGTGGATATCGTCCCATTCGGTTTGCCCGAAGAGCCGCCGCAACACACGCGCGGCGTTGTGCGCGGAAATTGGTCGGGCATCGGCGAAAATGATCGTGTGATTCTTTGGGGCGGTGGGCTGTGGCCCTGGCTCGATCCGCTCTCTGCGATTCGCGCCGTTGCCCAGGTCTGGCAACAACGACAGGATGTTCGCCTGATTTTTCCGGGGACGCGGCACCCCAACCCAGGGATGGCAGAAATCCCGACGCACCTTCCGGCTGCGCGCGCTCTTGCCGCTGAATCAGGTTTGCTCGACCGCGCAATTTTCTTTGGCGATTGGATTCCTCACCCCGATTGGCAAAACGTATTGCTCGAAAGCGATGTGGCGCTGACTCTGCACGGAGTCGAGACGTTGGAATCGCGCCTGGCGTTCCGGAGCCGCGTGCTCGACTACATCTGGGCGGGCGTGCCGATTATCGCGACGCGCGGTGATGCGACGAGTGAACTGATTGCGGGGTGTGAATTGGGCGTCACGGTCGAACCGCACGATGTGGACGCGGTTGCGGCGGCGATGCTGGGCTTGTTGGAAACGCCGCGTGAGTTTTGGCGCGAACGATTCGCGCGTGCGCGTCAAGTGTTGACGTGGGAGCGCGCCGCGCGTCCACTCGTCGAGTTTTGCCGCGCGCCACGGCGTGCGGCGGACAAGGTTGCGGTGGGCGCGCGGCTGGGCAATCCGTTCTACGTCGAGCAAATCGCACAACTGCAAAGTGAATGCGCGGCGGCGTGCGTCGAGCGCGATGCGGCACAAGTGTTGGTGCAGGCGTATGAGCAGTGGCGCGTGGTGCGATGGGCAAAGCGAGTAGCAAGTATTGGAAAACGATAAGGCAGAAGCAAACGTGAAAGCATCTGTAATTGTTCTTTCGTGGAACGGTGAAAAGTTTATCATGCCTTGCCTTACGGCTCTGTTGAGCCAAGCGTATGCCCCATTCGAGGTGATTGTCGTTGACAATGCTTCAACTGATGCATCGGTGGTGATTGCTCAATCGTTTGCGCCGCGCGTGTGCGTCATTCGCAACGAGTATAATTTGGGTTTTGCGGCGGGAAACAACGTTGGCTTGAAAGTAGCCGATGGCGATATCGTGATACTGCTCAATCAAGACACGGTCGTCCAACCAGGGTGGCTTGGCGCGATTATTGATACGCTCGCTGATTCGACCGTTGGAATCGTTGGCTGCAAGGCATTGTATCCCGATGGACGCGGTTTTCAACACGCGGGCGGTATCGTTGATCCAGATTGTGCCTTCACGCGGCATATTGGTTGGGATGAGGAAGATCACGGTCAGTACGATGCATCGAGTGAGCCAGATTACGTAACAGGCGCCGCGTTTGCGATTCATCGTCATGTTCTGCAAAAACTGAGCGGGCTGGATGAACGATTCCATCCTGCGTTCTTTGAAGAGGTCGATTGTTGCTACCGCGCGCGGCGCGCTGGTTTTCGTGTGGTCTATCAACCGCGCGCGGTCTTGTATCATCACGAAACGGCATCTTTGCCTAATGATCTGCAACGCGGCTTGACCTATCATCGCAATCGCATTCGTTTTCTCTTGCGCCATTGGAGCACGCAACAATTCCAGTCCTTTGCGAACGCTGAATCACAAGGCATCCAAACCGATCTTTTGCCCGATGATTTGGTCGCGCGCGCCCACGCGTACCTGGAGAACATGTTGGCGTTGCCTATCATCGCCTCCCAACGCCGCGCGGATGCGACCCTGGGGGGCGCGCTCGTACAGGGCGAATTTCGTTGGCTCGTCGAAACATTGCAATCTCTGCGCCAGCAAGCCCACGCGCGACTGCTGACTTTGACATCAGAGCAAGTACCTTCGACTGAAATCGAACGCGGCGCTGAGCCAAGCACGAACCTTGTCGCACAAGGAGAGGATGACGTTCAATCTTTCATTCGTGAGTTACAGAATCGCGCGATTCTGCAAGAGCCCCGCTTACGTTCCAATGTGCCAGTCTTGGGGCGGTTGATTGGCGGATTCCGTTCGTTCTGGATTTCGCTGGTCGGACGGCATTACGTCGTGCCGATTCTGAATCAACAATCGGCTTTCAATGCCAAGATGGCAGAATCGTTGCGTCTGCAAACTGACGCGCACGCGTACCAAGTGGCGATGCTTTGCCAAGAGATTGCGCGGCTACATCAAACACAGGCAGATTTGCGGCAAGGGATTGCGACACTGAAACAGCAGATTGACGCGACAGAACGGATTCAGCGAATCTTGCGCGCGGATGAGGCGGCGATTCCGCAAGCATTGCAGATGCTGGCGGAATCTTTGCAGGGTTCAAAGGAGCGTTTGGGATGAGTGATGTTGAGCAAGTGATTGATATTCGTGATCCAGAGATCAATGTCGAGGAGATTATGGCGCGCATTCGCGAGCGGCTGCGCCAGCGGCGCGCGCAGGCAAGCGCGCAGGGCTTGGATTATGATCGGTTGGTTGACGATGAAAGAGTCATTGCGTCAGGCGCGCTCTCTGCCGATCTGTACTACGATCTCCACCAGTTGCGCACAACGGCAGAATCCATTTGGGTGCCGTCGGCGATGCGGGATCGTCATTTTCCGCCACTCTTAAACGCGTTGCTATTTCGGACCGAAAATCTTTTTCATCGCTTGGCATTAAAGTACGTCAATATGCTCGCGGGACGCCAAGTGGTCTTTAATCGCGCGGCGACAAGTATCGTGACGAGTGTTCTGCGACAATTGGAACAAGATGACGCGCACATCGAAACGCTGGAAAAGCAAGTCAAAGAATTACGCGAACGCTTGGCAAAGATCGAACAATCCGCTGGCGTGGAGTCGAATGGGTGAAGCGTTGGCGAATCGGTTTCGTTGTCCCGCGCTACGGCGAGGATGTTCTGGGTGGGGCGGAGGCGCTGGCGCGCTCCCTAGCGGAACAGATCGTTGCGGTGAACTGGGCGGATGTGTGCGTGTTGACCACCTGCGCGCGCGATCATTTTACATGGCGCAATGAGTTGCCCGCAGGCGAGTCGGTCATCAACGGCGTGCCTGTGCGCCGATTCCCGATCGCGCAACGTGGGCGTGACGCGGCGCGTTACCACGCGTTGCACTTGCGCTTGATTCGGAATGAACGGCTCTTGGTCGAAGAGCAATACGAGTGGGTGCATCAGAGCGCGCACAGTCCAGCGTTGTATGCTTATCTGGAAACGCATGGCACTGAATTTGATTTTCTGATTTTTATCCCTTACCTCTTTGGCACAACGTACTATGGTTCAGCGATTCATCCCAATCGTTCGATTCTGTGGCCCTGCCTCCACGATGAGATTTACGCGTACTTGTCTCCCACGCGCGAGATGTATAAATCGTGTGTAGGAGTGATGTTCAACACCTATCCCGAGTCGCGCTTGGCACAACGTTTGTCCGGCACACATCGCGGCGCGCAAGTCGTCGGCGTGGGCTTTGCGCCGTTTCAAGCTGATGGGGTACGCTTTCGAGAAGGATCAGGAATTCGTGATCCGTTCATTCTTTATTCGGGGCGGTTAGAGGGCGCGAAAAATGTTCCGCTGCTCATTCAATATTTCTTGGAGTACAAGCGGCGGCATGCTCGCGCGCTGAAACTCGTATTGATGGGCAAGGGGCCTGAGTCACTGCCCAATCACCCCGACATCATCAATTTGGGGTTTCGGCAAGGGCAACCCAAGTTAGATGTTTATGCGGCTGCAACGATCCTGTGTCAACCCTCGGTCAACGAAAGTCTTTCGATTGTGATGATGGAATCGTGGTTGTGCCGTGTGCCTGTGCTCGTTCACGCGGATTGCGCCGTGACACGTTACAATGTCACGCAGAGTAACGGTGGACTATACTTTCGCGATTACGACGAATTCGAATCCGTTTTGGATTTGGTCTTGAACGATGAGTCATTGCGTCGCCGATTAGGTGAGAACGGCCTTTACTATGTACAAACGCAGTACTGTTGGGATGCGGTGCTGGGGCGATTCGAGGCGGCGTTCAAGTGTTGGAGCGATTTGAAGACAAGATCATAATTTTTTGGGCATTACACTGATGGTTTACAGGACAACAATGTTTCGTCAAATTCATCAGATTCTCCCTTTTCTAGCTTTTGGTGATGCGATCGGAAATCAGGTTTTGGAACTCCGTCGCTTGCTACGCGAGTGGGGTTATTGCTCTGAGATTTTTGCAGAGAATTGGGATCCACGTTTAGCAACTGAATGTCGGTCGTATCAGGAATATGCTAGGTATAGCCATCCCGACAATTTGTTAATCCTGCATTACTCTATTGGTGGGGAGGTCAATCGCCTTGTCTTAGACGTTCCTGATCGGGCTGTGATTTACTACCATAATATTACACCAGCCCATTTTTTCTACTGGGTCAATGGGCACATGGCGCGACAATGTGCTGAAGCACGCCGTGATTTGCCGATGCTGGCCAAAAAGAAGATACTAGCAATCGCGGCTTCACCTTATAATGCCGATGAACTGAAATCAATCGGCTTTGAAGTTCTTGGAGTTGTGCCATACATCATACAATTTGAGAAACTAAAGGTAGGCGAATCAAGCCCTGGATCGGTGGAAATCAGACGGCGGTTTGCTGATTCCAATGCGATCAACTGGCTCTATGTCGGCAGACTCGTGCCGAACAAGTGTAGCCAGGATATAATCAAAGTCTTTTACTATTATCATACTTGGATTAATCCCGCATCCCGGATCTTACTTGTCGGTACTGGCGCGGGGTTTGAAATCTATACAGAGGATTTGCAGCGCTTGGTGAACCGGTTGGGGTTGGAACAGGCGGTCATTTTTGCAGGGCATTATGGCGCTGCTGATGGTTTGGGCATGTTCTACCGAATGGCTGACTTGTATGTCTCAATGAGTGAGCATGAGGGTTTTTGCATCCCACTTGTTGAAGCAATGTACTACGGGTTGCCTGTGCTGGCGTACGCTTCGACGGGTGTCCCGTACACCCTGGAGAATGCTGGAGTGATGGTTCGGCATAAGGATTATGCAGTAGTGGCCGAGATTGCTCACGAAATGATTGCCAATGTTGAACTACGTTCTCGCCTGGTCGAAGGGCAGCGAGCGCGCTTGGCAGCGTTTGTGCCAGATGTGGCGCACACTCAGTTTCGCGCGTGTGTAGAAGCGGCGAAGGGGTTTAGAAAATCATGAAACGCTCTTTGTTAGAGGAAATCTGTTGTCCCATTTGTGCCGCCATGTTGACACTGCATCCTGCAGAGACACAAGGCGACCGGGTTATTCAAGGCACATTGACATGTCTGGGTTGTGGTGCGGTGTATCCAATTCGCAAAGGAATTCCGGACTTGAGGTCTCAGAGCGAGCAGCTTGATCAAGAGATCAACGGGTGGGTGTCGCTCTGGGAGAAGCAGGGCATGTACTCACATCCGACACTTGAGGATAGTTTCAAATTGCCGTGCTTGTCGGCTGGGGTTTGGCCTGAGGTGGCACGCATTTTTGAACTTGCTCTCAAAGAAATGAGTCTCAAAGGCGATGAAGTTATTCTTGAGGTGGGTGCAGGGCAAGGATGGGCTTCGCGTATTTTTGCTGAGAAGGGATGCCGCGTGATTGCTATCGATATTGTAGATGACGAATGGTACGGACTAGGAAGAACGTGGGCAATTATGGAACATGCTGGCGTTTATTTTGAGCCCGTTCTGGCGGATGGCGAGAATCTACCGTTCTTGGATCAGCGGTTTGATTTTGTGTTTTTCGCGGGTGCGTTGCATCATTTTGGGAAGTTCAATCGGGTACTGAAACAGGCCTACCGAGTGTTGAAACGGGGTGGCTTTTTGATCGCTTCGGGCGAACCATCAATTTCAGTGTTTGTTAGAGAGCGGGAGGCACAAGCACAACTTGAAGAGGTACATACGGGGATCACGGAACGGCGTCCCACAGTACTTGAGTATCATGAGGCACTTGCTCGGGCAGGATTTAGGGACATTTGCATTGATACTTTCGAGACATATAATGCCGTGCCGCTTCAAATCTAGGTAGTGTCCCTGTAACGGGTGAAAGCTTGATTCACAGTTGTTGACGTTCGGTAATGCAGTTATCCTGAGGTCAATCGCCTCTGGGAGAAACTGCATCCATGAATGTTGACACTTGCTATTGCCGCA
>VGOB01000058.1 GCA_016865935.1 Chloroflexota bacterium
GGATCACGAATAAATGGCGGACACGTCCCGCTCGCGGGCTCGCGGCGCCTTGCCAGAGCCCGCTTTTTGTCCAATCCTGCCACCATTTATCTCGGACTTGCACCACCAATCAATTCGGCTCGTAACACTTTGTCTTTCCACGCATGACTGATAAAGACATCCCAGTCCATAGTTTTCCTCTGTGCAAGAGTGAATCTGGTTCTATTCTACACTGGACTTGCGTCTCACGCAACCGGGTTGGGGTTGCCGTAGAGGCGTTAGCCAGATAGCACTGTCAAAAACACGCGCGGCGTCACCATCCGCACCGTTTCAAACCTCTTGAGCACAAGCAAATCCTCGTCGCCGGTCACCACGTACTCCGCGCTGCCCGCAAGCGCGGCTTCAATCAGCGCGTTGTCGTCCGGATCGCGGCACACTTTCACTGCACGCGTTGGCTGCACCAACTCGCCGCGCAACGCCAACAGCGCGAGCGTCGTTTCAATCGTTTGATTGTCCAGCCCGTACTTGTCGCGGATGCGCGGCAACGCCAGTTTCTCCACCAACTCGTCTAGCAACGGCTGAGAGTAAACGAGCGTGTACGCGTTCGCGACAAGTTGTGTCAAGATCGGACCGACCGTGCCGCGCGGTTTGATCAGCGCGCGAATGAGAATGTTGGTATCAACGACGGCGCGCAGCATTGGCGTGTTTCTCCCGGTCGCGTTTGCGCGCGCGGACGGTTTTAGTCGCGGCGCGCAAATCCATTTCCACTTCGGCGTCGGAGTATCGCGCGTTGACCGCGTCTAGCCGCGCCGACAGCGCGTCAAAGCGTTTGAGCACTCCGGCTTCATCGGCTTGCGCGAATTTCAGGTATTGCTCGTACGGAACGAGGACGGCTTCGGGGCGACTGCCGCGCGTTAGGACGTAGGGCACGTGATACTTGACCACTTCGTCGAAGACGGTGCGGAACTGCCGCTGGAGTTCCGTCACGCCGATAATTTTATTCATATTTTACCTCATACTCAAGTACATGTTGTAATTTGCATTCTACTCAGCCATGAAGAATTGTCAAACGCGCCAGAAAACAAACAGGACACGGTTCATCACCGTGTCCTTTCGTGTTTCTTTCGCGGCTTTCATCCCTTTCGTGGTTTTCGCGTTCCAAAATTCCGCGCTACGCCGGCACCAACTCTTGCTCCGGGATCGTCACGTCGTCGGGGGGGGCCACGCGCGCCGTTTCGATCACACCCAGTTTCACTTCGTCGTCTACCACGTCCGCGATCAGCGTACTGCCGGGTGTGAACTCTTGCGCCAGCACGCCTTCCGAAAGCGGATCTTCAATCGTTCTCTGAATCACGCGCTTCAACGGACGCGCGCCCAGATTGCGATCGAATCCTTGCTCGGCGAGTTTCTCGCGCGCCGCGTCCGTCACTTGCAACGTAAGCTTGTGTTCGTCCAAGCGCGGTTGCAGATAGCCGATCTGAATGTCAACGATCTGCTTGATGTCGTCCTTGCTCAACGCGCGGAAGACGACGATGTTGTCGAGCCGATTCAAGAATTCGGGACGGAAGAGCCGCTTCATTTCGCCCATCAATTTCTCGCGCATATTTTTGTACGCGTCTTCTTCCGTTTTTGCCTCATCCCGTTTCGCGCCAAAACCGAGAACGGAATCGCGCTGAATCAAATCCGCGCCGATGTTCGAAGTCATAATCAGGATCGTATTGCGAAAATCAACTTTGCGACCCTTGGCGTCCGCGAGATGTCCGTCTTCCAAAATCTGCAACAGCATATTGAACGCTTCGGGATGCGCTTTTTCGATTTCGTCGAACAGCACGACCGAGTACGGACGCCGCCGAATCGCTTCGGTCAACTGCCCGCCCTCTTCGAAACCGATGTACCCCGGCGGCGCGCCGACCAAGCGCGAGACATTGTGCCGTTCCATAAATTCCGACATATCCAATTGCACGAGCGCTTTTTCACTGCCGAACATAAACGCCGCGAGCGCCTTGCCCAATTCGCTTTTGCCGACGCCGGTCGGACCCAGGAAGATGAACGAACCGATCGGGCGTTTGGGATCCTTGAGCCCGGCGCGTGCGCGGCGCACCGCTTTCGCGATGCCTGTGATCGCTTCATCTTGCCCGATGATACGCTTGTGCAATTCCTCTTCCATCTTCAACAGCCGTTGACTCTCTTCGGTCGCGATGGTCATGACCGGCACGCCGGTCCACATCGCCACCACTTCGGCAATGTCGTCGCTGGAAACTTTGGGCGGCGTCTTGCTGACCGCGTCCATCCAGTTCAACTTCATCTGTTGCAGACGTTCGCGCAAATCGGTTTCTTTGCCGAGCAATTCCGCCGCCAGATCGAATTGCTCGCGCTCGACCGCGCTTTCCTTTTCTTTGATGAGTTCCTTCAGCGCGAAATCGGTCTGCACGACTTCGGGCGACTTGGGCGCTTTGTACATCCGCACGCGCGACGATGCTTCGTCAATCAAGTCAATCGCCTTGTCCGGCAAGAATCGTTCCGTGACATAGCGCGACGCGAGATTCGCGGCGGAGGTCAACGCCTCGTCCGTGATTTTCAATTGATGATGCGCTTCATACCGCGCGCGAATGCCCTTGAGAATTTGCACCGTCTCTTCCACCGACGGCTCTTCGACGCGCACGGGTTGAAAACGGCGTTCCAGCGCGGCGTCGCTTTCGATGTGCTTGCGATATTCTTCCATCGTCGTCGCGCCGACGACCTGCAATTCGCCGCGCGACAACGCGGGTTTCAAGATGTTCGCCGCGTCCACCGAACTGCCCGCCGCGCCCGCGCCGACGACCATATGCAGTTCGTCAATGAACAAGATCGTTTTACTGCCTTTCAGTTCTTCGATCACGCGTTTCATCCGCTCTTCGAATTGCCCGCGATAGATCGTCCCGGCGACGAGCGCGCCCACGTCGAGTTGCACGACGCGCTTGTTGAGCAAAGGTCCCGGCACGTTGCCTTGCACGATTTGTTGCGCCAGCCCTTCGACGATTGCCGTCTTGCCCACGCCCGGCTCGCCGACGAGCGCCGGATTATTTTTCGTGCGCCGCGCTAAAATTTGGATCACGCGCTCGATCTCTTTCTGCCGTCCGATCACCGGATCGAGTTTGTTCTGCTCCGCGAGCGAGGTCAGGTCGGTCGCGAGTTGATCGATCAACGGCGTTTTCGAATCGCTCTTTTTCTTTTCGCCGCCCGCCGTCACTTTTTCGGGCTGGCTTTCCAGCACGGCTTTGTTCAATTGACTGCGAACCTTGTCCGGGCTGATGTTGAGACTCTTCAACACGTTGATCGCGATTCCATCATCCTCGCGCACGAGTCCGAGCAATAAATGTTCCGTGCCGATATAGTGATGCCCCAGGCGGCGCGCTTCGTCCACCGCCAGTTCGATCACGCGGCGCGTGCGCGGCGTCAAGCCGAGTCGCGCGTTCGCCGGAGCTTGCCCGCGCCCGACGATGTCTTCGATCGTCCGGCGCACGCGGTTTTGATCGGCGCCGAGATCGCGCAACACTTTAGCCGCCAGACCTTCTTCTTCGCGAATCAAGCCCAGGAGCAAATGTTCGGTGCCGATGTAATTATGATTCAAGCGCGTCGCTTCTTCTTGCGCGTAGGTCAAGACGCGGCGCGCGCGCTTGGTAAATTTATCCAGGTTGTCTGCCATTCCGTTTTTCCTCACGTCGGACGAATTTATGAATTTGTCCGACTCGATCTCCATAGACGAAAAGCGTCCCCACACGCACAGGGACGCCATCGTCTTCGTTCTAATTGCTTGCTTGTTCTTCGGTCTCGGGTTCGGGCCAGTCGCCTTCCGGGGCGTCCAGATCGAGCGCGGCGCCGGAATATTCTTCGCCCGCGCGTTTGAGCGACAGTCCCAGGCGTCGCCGCGTCGGATCGATCCGGATCACGCGCAGTTGTAGCGTGTCTCCTTCTTTGACCACTTCTTTGGGATGCTGAATCCGCCGATCCGCCAACTCGGAAATGTGGATCAATCCTTCGATGTTGTCTTCCAGCCGCGCGAACGCGCCGAACGACGCCAACTTGGTGATCGTGCCGTTGACGAGTTGACCGACCTGGTAACGTTCTTCCACCGTCGCCCAGGGTTCCTTTTGCCGGCGTTTCAAACTGAGCGCGATCCGTTCGCGTTCGCGATCCACACCCAGCACTTGCACTTCGATCTTGTCGCCCACCTTGAGCAAATCGCGCGGATGTCCGATTTTCGTCCACGACAATTCGGATAGATGGATCATTCCGTCCACGCCGCCCAGGTCTACAAAGCCGCCGAAATCGGCGACGCTCGTCACGGTGCCGGTCAGCACGGAACCTTCGCGCAAGTCTTCCAGCAGTCGCTCTTTTTGCTCTTTGCGCAACTCGCGCAACGCCGCGCGTTCGGACAGAATCAGGCGATTGCGTTCGCGGTCCAGTTCGATCACTTTGAGTTTGACTTTTTTGCCGACGTACGCGCTGAGATCGAATTCGCCGCTGGTCACGGCGTCGCCTTCGACGGCTTCGAGGCGACGGCGGTACGTGCCTTCCAATTGCGTCGCGGGCACAAAGCCGCGCACCTTGCCCACGCGCACGATCAAGCCGCCTTTGTTAAACCCAGCCACCTGCGTCTCAAAGATCTGACCGGACTTGAGCAGTTCTTCCGCCTCGCGCCAATCGTGTTCCAGTTGCGCGCGCGCCAGCGACAACACGACGTTGCCTTCGCGATTCTCCGCGCGGACGATGAACACCAAGACGGTGTCGCCGACGTGCAACTTTTTGATCGCGTCCGCCGACATTTTTTCCAGTTCTTTTTGTTCGACAATGCCTTCGGATTTCGCGCCAATGTCAATCAAAATTTCGCGCGCATCGGCGCGGACGATCGTGCCGGAGACGATCGTGCCGTACTTGAGTTTCTGGAATCCCAACTCCAAGTCGGACAGCTCGCTCATTTTCATTCCAGGCAGATTGCCAACTTTTGGTTTGTTGACCTCCTGTGGACGAACGGGTCCACCTACAGCCACCATTGCTTCCCCCGATTACCGATTTTTAGACCGCACATCGTTCCGCCAACCCCGATGCACTGCCACTATTATATCATTTTCTCCGCAAATAGCAACCCCCACGATCAGTGGACGGTGGACAGTGGACAGGGGACAGTATTGACTGTTACTGCCGACTGATTTGCAACTCCATCACTTGCGCGTCGCGCGCGCCGAAACGATACTTGTACTCTTCGTTGCCGCGCAGAAAATCGTACCGCCGCCGCTGTGCCGCCACCGCGTCCTGGATCGAACGCGCAAAGAGGACGATGCCGGGACTGTACGCGCCATACTGCACCGGATCGTACCCGGAATTGTACACCATAATATCGTTGCGATAGACGAAATTCATAATCGCCGCCGCGCGCGCGCCGGCGATTTCCAGAAACGAAAGTTGTAGCCAGCCGCGCGCAAACAGGACGCGCGCCATCGCGCCGAAAAATTCGCGCATCCGCGCGTCCATAAACACGTTCTTGTCCGGGCGGCTCTGTTTGTGCAATTCGATGAAATCGGCGACGGCTTGAGCGAGCGCGTCCGCCGCGTCAATCGTGTACCACCGCGCCTGTGCTTCTTCGACGCGGCGCAACTTGCGCCGGACTTCGTGCCGCTGTTTCTTGTCGAGCGTTTCGAGGTACGCGTCCCACGTCTCCGGCAGATCGATCCACGGCGCAACGTCGTGCAAATGATGTTGCACGCGCCAGCCGCGCGCTTTGGCAAGCGACTTGAGTTGCGCGTTCGCCGGGGACGCGGCGGGAAGCGTGCAAAGACGCAAGCACTCCCACGCCGGAAAATCGGCGCGCGCCAGCGTGTCCAACAGCGCGGCATACACGCGTTCCTCCGCGCCGCGCGCGACGATCAAGTCCAGGTAATCGGACACGTCTACGCAACCCACCAACGTCAACACGCGCGCGCCGTCACTTTCGGTTTCGGCAAACAGCGGCGCGATGCCAAGCAAAGGTCCATCGTCTTCGCGTAACGTGATGACGCGCAAATCGCCGGTGCCCCAATGCCGCCACCAGGTTCGTTGCCACTCGTTCGTCGAAAAAATCGTGTCGCTGGCGCTGCGCGCGAGCAACGCGTTCCATTCCGGTTCGAGCGCGTCGAAAATCGCCGCGTCGGTAAACCATTCGATCTTCATCGTCAATGTCCTGTGCCCAGTTTTCCTGTCGTTATTATACGCCGAATGGATGGAAATGGAAAAACGCGCATTTACAATGCGCGCCAAGTACAGTATAATAGGGCAAGTTTTCAGGGCGTTCGAACTCTGACGTTGACAACCTAGGGAGGACTCGTGACCGTACGACGAACGTCAATTTTTCTGGCTGGCTGGCTCATTCTGCTGATCGCGTCGAGCGCGCGCGCGCAGGGCAACATCGTTTGGACGCCGACGGCGGGTCCCGCGGGGGGATTCGTCAACGCGCTCGCGCTGGCGCCGAACGCGCCGGGCGTGATGTTCGCCGGAGCGGACAGCGGCGTCTATCTCACGCGCGACGGCGGCGCGCGCTGGTCGTTCGTCTCGCAGGGATTACCCGACGATCCGAAGGTCAACGCGCTGGTTACGCTACCCGACGCGAACGTCGTGTTGGCGGGGACGAATAGCGGCATCTATCGCACGCGCGATGCGGGAAGCACTTGGACGAGCGTTGACCCGCGTCTGGCGAATCAGATCATTCACGCCTTGGTGAGTGATCCACAAAATCCCAACGCGATCTACGCCGCGACCGCCGAGACGGTTTTGCGGAGCGATAATGCCGGCGAAACCTGGAACAACGCCGGCGCCGATCTGAAATCGGCGCGCGTCTGGGCGCTGGCGTTTGCGCCGGACGCGGCGACGTTGTACGCGGCAACCGACGCTGGCATTTACGCGTCGCGCGATCGCGGCGCGCGCTGGCAACTCAATTCCGAGGGCTTGCCCGAAGGCGTGCGCCCGCAATCCATCGTCGTCACCGCGCGCGGTCTGCTCGCCGGCACGGCGCAGGGAATCTATCGCAGCCGCGATGCGAAAACGTGGAGTCCGGTCGGCGGAGATTTGAGCAGCGCGTTCGCGCGTCCGCTCGCCGGCGATCCAACCCAGCCGGATCGCGTTCTGGCAGTCGTGCCGCAAGGCATCGCCAAAACAACCGATGGCGGCGCGACGTGGAGTTTACTGGCAAATCCGTTGCGCGAGCTGCCGATCCGCTCGTTACTGCTGAGCGACAAGAACGTGATCTACGCCGGGACGGCGCGCGGCGTTTTGAAAAGTAGCGACGAGGGCGCGCTCTGGCAATCGCTCAACACCGGTTTTGTCAGCACTACGATTCACCAATTGCTCGCGCTGCCCGGTCAGACCAGTCTCTTGTTTGCCGCCACGCCCTTCGGTTTGTATCGCACGCCGGATCGCGGCGCCAATTGGTTCGAAGCGCGCGGGCTGACCGATTCCTACATCCTCTCGCTTGCCACCGATCCCCAAATGCCCACCGATGTTTACGCGGGAACGTGGAGCAGCGCGCTCTTTCTTTCCAGAGACGGCGGCGCTAATTTCACGCGCCTCGCCGAAAACGTGGGCGACAAAGCGCCGATCAACAGTTTGATCGTTTTGCGATCGCCGGAACAAGCCGCGTTGATCTTCGCCGGGACGCTCGGCAACGGATTGTACAAAAGCAGTGACGGCGGACAAAAGTGGAGCGCGCAAACGAACGGACTCGAAGGCGTGATGCGCGTCACCACACTCGTCGCCGTGCCGCCCAATCTCTTGTATGCCGCCACCGAACGCGGCTTGTATCGGCTGGCGTGGAACCAGCCGGGCGCCGCGTGGGAAAGCATCACCGCGAACTTGCCAGTGGACGAAACGCGCGCGCTGATTTTCGATCCGCGCCAACCGCAAACGCTCTTCGTCGGATTCGTGTCGAACGGCGTGTACCGCAGTGACGACGGCGGCGCGACGTGGACGCTGGTCGGGCGCGGCGCGTTTCCCACGCGGGCGCGCTTGCAGGCGCTTGCGCTGAATCCGGCGATGCCTAACGTGATTTACGTGGGCACGACGCGCGGCATCTACCGCAGTGATGACGGCGGCACAACCTGGACGACCGCGAACGAGGGCTTGCCGCCGAATGCCAACGTGGAAACACTCGCCGTCGATCCGCAATCGCCTGAAAATATCTTCGCCGGCACGAATGGCAACGGCGTGATCCAAGGTATAGACCGCTTGCAGACGAATCTGCCGATCGGATTGTTATCGGCGGGCGCGATCTTGATCTTGACGCTACTGGCGCTCGGGCTGGTGGGAATTATTTGGCGCAGACGATTCAGTCCCGTCGCGCGCGCCCGCGCGGCGGCGCGAATGTGGAACCAGTGGGACGCCGCGATTACGCACGCGTTACAAACGACCGGCGAAGCGCATGCGGGGAATCTGGGCAAGTTGCCCCGCTCGCAACTTGCCTCCGCGCTCAAACGCTATTCCGAACAATATGCAGGCGACGCGCTCACCTGGCAAACTTCGCCGCCGCTGCTCAAGGCGGATAACTTTGCGCTCACACAAAAATTCTTGAGCAACTGGAGAGCGGCGTGGGAACTCGTCGAAAGCGAGCAGGCGTTTGCTTCCGTCACCAGTCAAATCGTAGACCAACTCTGTTCCTTGCTCGGCTTTACGCGCGTGGACGAACGCGCGTACAAAGGACTGGTCGGCTATGTCGTGCGCGCGCCCGCGCTCCGCTTGAAAATTCCGCCGCGCTTTCCGATCATCTTCATCCCGCGCCACGAAGCGAGCGAGAGCGACCTGGAAGCCCTGCGCGATTTGATGGGCGTGCTGAATATGGTCAGTTATTTCGCGCTCATCGTTGACCTGCGCGACGCGCCGCCGCGCGATCAACGCCACTCGCTGATCAATCTGGCGCGCGAAGCGATCCACGATTTCATCGTGCTGGACGGACGCGCGATCCGGCGGTTGCTGGCTGCGCGCGATCACGCGCATCGCCTCGTCGAAATTATTCTGAGTCAGGTGGACTTGACCGTCGTTTCCCCCTACGTGATGAGCGGACCCGTTCCGGCGAATATGTTCTTTGGGCGCGAATCGGAATTGAAAACGATCGTCCGCACCGTGCGCGATACGAATTTCGCGATTGTCGGCGGACGCAAGATTGGCAAGACCTCCATCCTCGCGCGCGTGCTGCAACTATTGCAGGACGCGCCGGAATACCACCCGTTCTATCTCGATTGCCAAGCCGTTCATTCGTACGACGATTTCTTCGAAGCGGTGGATACGATGTGGCGGATCGCGTTGCCGGCGCGCACGCCGGAGGCGTTCCGCCGGATGGCGACCGAACTGCCCGCGCAATATCCGGCGCGCACCATCGTGCTGCTGTTCGACGAGATTGACGGCTTGCTCGCGCAAGATATCGCGCAAGGCGAGCAGTTGTTTCGCATCTTTCGCGCGCTGGCGCAAGAACTCCCGATCCGGTTTTTGTTTTGCGGCGAGAAAATTCTGAACGCCTCTTTGCACGACGCGCGTCTGGCATTCTTCAACTTTTGCAACCTGATCCCGTTGTCGTACCTCTCGCCCGAAGAAGCGCGGCGCGTCGTCGTTGACCCGATGCAAGAAATGGGCGTGCTGTTGCAAGAGCAAGGCGATCTGGCGGGGCAAATCATTTCGCTCGCGGCGTGCCATCCGAATATGGTGCAGTACATTTGCCAGAAACTGATCGAGCGGATCAATCACCGGCGCGAGCGGTTGATTACGCGCGCCGACGTGGAGGCGGTCGGTCAATCCACCGAATTCGCCGAATACTTTGCGGAGATCGCGTGGGGCAATACCACCGCGCTGGAACGCTTGATTACATTGTTGATGCTCGAACAGCCTGCCGTGACGCAGGGCGAAATCGCCGAAGTGTTCCGCACCAGCGGCATCCAAGTGCCGCCGGACAAACTCGAAGAAGCGTTCGAGGGCTTGGCGCTCTATTCGATTCTGCGCCGGGATGGTCCCAAGTATACGTTCGCCGCGCAAGGGCTATTGGATGTTTTGCGCCGCGGGCAAGACGTATACGGGCTGGTGGTCAGTTATTCGCAGGAAATCAAGGAGACGTACGGGGTGCGCTTATGACCTTGTCCGAATCACTCGAACGATCCATTTTCAAAACGCGCGGTCCACTCGATCCGGTGAACGATAGCGCGGTCTACGTGCCGCGCCCCGAATTGGAACCTTTGTTGCGCGCCGCGCAAGCGACGATGGTGGATGCGTATCTCGCGGTTCTCAGTTCGCGGCAGACCGGCAAAACGACGTTGCTGTACCAACTGCGCCATCGCCTGCGCCCGCGCGGTTTGGGCGTCGCGCTGATCGATCTGGCGGTCGTGCGCGATCAATCGGGAGAGCATCTCTACACGTATGTCGCCGGAGCATTGCGCTCGGAGTTGAGCGCGCACTTGCCGCGCGGCGCGGAGAAGAAAGACGCCGCGCTGCCGACGAACCCGATCGAGTTCCGCCGATTCTTGCTGGACTTGGCGCGCCAGGTGCGTCCGCCGCGCATCGTCATCCTGATGGACGAAGTGGAAGCGGTCCCGGAAAAATCCTCGGACGCGTTTTTTGGCACGGTGCGTAACATTTTTTCCAGTCGCCGCAAAGAAGACGAAGCCGCGTTCGAAAAATATTTGCTGGTGTTGTGCGGCGGACGCGAACTGCATCGCTTGACCGGCGGACCCAATTCGCCGTTGAACATCGCCGAACGGATCTACCTAAAGGATTTCAGCGTGACCGGCGTGCTGGCGCTCACGGCGAATTTCCCGCGCGCCGGAATCGCCGCGCCGCCGGACACTGCGCAGTGGGTATACGATCAAACCCACGGGCATCCGTATCTCACGCAGAAATTGTGCGCGCTGATCGAGCGCGCGCGTCCGGCGGCGATCACCCCGGCGGTGATCGAAACCGCCGCCGCGGAAATTCTGCGCAGCGACGATCATCTGGAAAAAATGTTGCTTCAAATCGAAAGCGATCCGCCCATCCGCGAACAACTCAAACCGATTGTCGCCGGACAAGCCATTCCGTTCAGCCGCTTGAACGCCGCGCTGGCGCGCCTGGAACTCTTGGGCGCGATTCGCGATGTTGGGCAATGCGCGGTTCGCAATCCAATCTTCGCGGCGGCGTTTCGGCGACACTATGGAATTCCGGACGCGCCGCCCAAGCCGGTCGCCGCGCCCAAACGCTGGGGGCGCATTCATCTTTTGATTTTCGCGGTGATCGTCTTGCTGATCAATCTGCCGTTTCTCGCGGTCTACACGTCGGATATTTTGCTCGCGCCGCGCGCGGTGAACCTGCCGGTCAAACTGAACGATCTCGGCGCGAGCGCGATCGTGCGGTACGATCCGATCTTGCGCGCCAATTCCGCCGAATCGAATCAGGTTCGCGTGGAAGTGGAATCCGCCGCGCCGATCAGCGTGACATTTCGCAAGGACGCCGCGCCGGATCTGTTGTTGGAAGGGACCGCCCAGCGCGATCTCAAACCGCCGGCGAGTCAAGAAAAATTCGCGATCACGCTCAACCAAAGCGGCTTGGGCGCGATTCCGTACAACCCGTTCAACCCACAGACCGAGCGGCGCAAAGCCGAACTCGTTTTTGCGCCGCCAGGGCAATCGCAACCGGCGCAAAGCGTGCCGCTGGATTTTCGCGTCGATTTCTATTCGGGGTTTGTGATTTCGGCGCTGTTGTCGCTGGCGAGCGCGGTGACGTTCATCGTGGGATTGTTGGGCAATCTCCAAAAAATTCGCGAGACGCTCGAAAAACTGATCAAACCGAACCAGGGATAAAAACGCCGCGCGGTGCGATCACCGCGCGGCATCGTTTCGTCCCAGTCTTTACGGACGCGGGGGTTGCGTCACGGTTCCCGTGACGCGCCGCGTGGGAGTGCGCGTCGCGCTGCCGGGACTTGCGGTTCCGGTAATCGGCGCCGTGCTGGTCAAATCCAGCGTTGGCGCGATCGTCGGCAATTCGCGCGTCGGAATCGGCGCTTGGGTGGGTGTGGCGAGCAGCGTGCCGCCGGGCAAATTGATGAGCGTCGCCGGAGGTCGGGTTGGAGTGCGCTGGTTGGTCACGCGCGTAATGATCGTCGGCGTGGGCGCGCGCTGAACCAAAGTCGGACGGACGAGAATGCTGAACGTGCCGGCGCAGTACAACACGAACGCGCCGATCACGGCAATCGCAAGACAACCGTAACCGATTTGCTGATTGGGCGACAAATGAGACCACGCGGAGCGCGCCGTAGGCGGAGATGAGCCACGCACGCGTGCCATTATAACAAGAGGCGGTCAAAAATCCAAATTGGAGATTGGAGAGAGAGATTGGAGATTAGAGAACAGTTAGACGTGCGCGGCGGCGATCCGCGCTTGCCGGGCAAACGCGCGACCGAATCGCATATGACGCTGAGCCAACAAATGATGCCTTCCGACGCGAATCCGTTGGGCAACGTGCACGGCGGTCACATTATGAAGTTGATTGACGAAGCGGGCGCGCTCGCGGCGATGCGGCACGCGCGGCGACCCGTCGTCACGATCACGATGGACTCGGTGTCGTTTCTATCGCCGGTGCGCGTGGGGCATTTGCTTTCGTTGCGCGGCGCGGTGAACTGGGTCGGCAAAACGTCGTTGGAAGTGGGCGTGCGCGTGGAGGCGGAAAATCCGATCACGGGCGAACTCACGCACACGAATTCGGCGTACGCGGTCTACGTCGCGCTGGACGATCAGGGTAAGCCGTGTCCGGTGCCGCCGTTGATCTTGGCGGGCGATGAAGATCGGCGGCGCTGGAACGAAGCGGAAGCGCGCCAGCAGATTCGATTGCAACGAACGAAGAAGAAATAAGAACCTGGAAGGTCGGGGTGACCTTCCAGGTTTTTTACGTGTTGGGATGCGCGTACAATTCCATTTTGAGCACGCCGATGTACGGCAAGTTGCGATAGATCTCGTTGTAATCCAAGCCGTACCCGACGACGAATTCGTTCGGAATGTCAAAGCCGATGTAGTCGAGCGGCACGTCCACTTCGCGGCGGCTGGGTTTGTTCAGGAGCGTGCAAATTTTGATCGAGGTGGGATTGCGCGTCTTGAGCAGTTCGGTGATATACGTCAGCGTGTGTCCCGTGTCAATGATGTCTTCGACGATCAGCACGTTGCGGTTGGCAATGTTCGCGTTCAAGTCCATCACGATGCGGACGACGCCGGACGATTCGGTGCGCGTGCCGCCGTAGGACGAGATCGCCATAAAGTCAATCGCGTGCGGGATGTGAATCGCGCGAATGAGATCGCTGAGAAACAGGGTGCCGCCCTTCAAGACGCAGATGAGCAACAAATCTTTCCCGGCGTAATCGCGACTGATCGCGTCACCCAGTTCACGGATTCGCGTTTCGAGTTGCTCGCGCGTGATCAAAATCTTGGCGAGATCGTTTTGGAGATCAGCCATCGGTTGCACCTCACGGCAAGAAAGGAAAAATGCGTTTCCACCACGGCGTTGCGGTGGGCGTGGGGGTTGGCGTCGCGGTCGGCGTGGGCGTGGGCGTCGGTGTGTCTGGAAGCGGCGTCGCGGTTGGCTCCGGCGTTGGCGTTTCGGTCGGCGTCGCAGTTGGCGTCGGGGTGGGCGTGATCGTCGCAAAGGTCCGGATCGGCAGCGCGTTCGTGTCGCTGATCGGGATCGTAAAATCGGACGAAATCCAGCCGCGCTGTTTTGCGTTGGGATAGGCGATCTGCCACCACAAATTATCGGCGGTGCGCGCGAGGAGGGTCACGGTGATTCCTTCGCGCAAGCGGCCGAGGATTTCCGCGTCGGTGGTCGGCGCGGCGCGCACGCGCAAGGTGCCGGAGACGATGATCGACGCGAGCACGTTGCCGTCCGGCTGATGATCATCTTGCGGCACGAGCGCGCCCAGCGTCGGCGAAATCGTCGCGGTGGATGTCGTCGTCGGCGTGAGCGTCTGGGTTGGCGTAAGCGTTGGCGTGGCAGTGCGCGTGGGTGTGTTGGTGGGCGTGTTCGTCGGCGTGGGCGTTGGCAGTCCGGCTTTGAACTGCGCGGCGAATTCGCGCGTGATGTCGAGATACAAATTGCCGTACGTCACGCTCGGCTCGATCATCGTGCCTTCGGGCCATTCGTTCCAGCTGGTGATCATTATCCAATCGGGGTACGTGCTGAATGCAGCGCGCCACGTTTCGCGATAATAATTGCCGCCATTGCGATCGCGCACGACTTTTTCCGGCTGGGATGGCACTTTGCGATTGTCCGCGCCGGGGTTGACGGTGGCGACCCAGATTTTGTCCGCGCCGAAATTGCGGATGCGGCGGGGCCACTTGTTCAGTTCGGCGAACGGATTGGGCGCCCACGCGATCATATAGAGATGATGCCCATCGAAGACGCGCAGGTACGTTTCGTTCGTGCCTTCTTCAATCCACAAGGTGCGGCGTTCGGGGTCAACCTGATCGCGGATCGCTTTCCATTCGTCTACTGAGTACAGTTGTTGCCGCCAGAAAAAAATCACCGGCTTGCTGTTGCCGCAATTTTTGATCTGGCTCGGCAGGACGCCGCAATTTTGCGCGCCGTTCGGCGTGGCGATCGCGTTGAGGTACGCCGGGTGGTTGATGTACGTGCTCATCAAATATTTGAGCGACTGCACCACATCGTTTTTGGAACGATAGAACGGCGAAGTAACCTCGAAATCAATCGCGACGCGAAAGTTGGCTTGGCGCGCGAGATCGAGCATCACCTTGAAATTGTCGTCGGTCTGATTGCCCGCGCCCCACCACGAGACGACGAACGCGTCGATGCCGACGCTCTTCGCCTGTTGGATGTGATGCCGCATAATTTCCGGATCGCGCGAGGCGTATTTGACGACAGGCAGATCCGGCAACGCATTGAGGTTCCAGGTTTTTTCGTCGAACCAGTTGTAGTAGAAGGCGAGGACGAGCGGTGGACGAGCCGATTGCGCGTGCGTGTGCGTTGGCGGCGCGCCAAGCCACACGCCGAGCGCGAGTAGAAAAAAGACGATCAATCGTTTCATTTTGATGGGGGCTATTGTAGCACAAGAAGGCGGAGAGGCAAAATTAAGGATGAAGGATGAAGGATGAAGGATGAAGGATGAAGGATGAAAGATGAAGGATGAAGGATGAAAGATGAAGGATGAAGGATGAAGGATGAAGGATGAAGGATGAAAGATGAAGGATGAAGGATGAAGGATGAAAGATGAAGGATGAAGGATGAAAGATGAAGGATGAAGGATGAAGGATGAAGGATGAAGGATGAAAGATGAAGGATGAAGGATGAAGGATGAAGGATGAAGGATGAAAGATGAAGGATGAGAGATTTTTCTGTCATCTGTGGTCTGTTATCTGTCGTCTGTCATCTTTCGTGTTTAGAGTGTTTTCGTCACCTTCATCAGCCCGCGCGGATGATCCGGATCGTATCCTTTCGCGCGCGTCAAGTGGTGCGCGAGCAATTGCCCCGGCACCACCGCGACGAGTGGCGACAGCCACTCCGGTAACGACACCGGCAGCGCGAGCGGCGCGCGCGATAACGCGAGCGCGTCCGGCGCGTCCGAGATCATTGCCAAGTCCGCGCCGCGCGCTTTCAACTGCCGCGCCACGTCGAGCAGATCGTCGTAGACGCGACCACGCGGCGCGACGATCAGCACCGGATAGCCGCCTTGAATCACGGCAATCGGTCCGTGCATAAAATCGGCGGAGGAAAACGGCTCAGCGGTTACATAAGCCAACTCTTTGAGTTTGAGCGCGATTTCGAACGCAGTCGCGTAATTGTAGCCGCGCCCGATCACGAGCATCGTCGTCGCGATTGCCCAGCGCGCTGCCGCGTCTTCCGCTGCGTCGCTCAACGTCAACGTACGCGCGATCGCATCCGGTACCGCGTCCAATTCGGCGCGGCGCGCGCGATCGTCCGCGAGCGCGGTGGAAAGGAGCGCGAGCGCGCCAAGTTGCGTCGTGTACGTTTTCGTCGCGGCAATCGTTTTCTCTTCGCCCGCGTGTTGCAGAACCACATCGTCCGCCGCGCGCGCGAGCGGCGAATCGGCAAAGTTGGTGATCGCGAGCGTCGCGGCGTTTTGCTTGCGCGCTTCTTCCACCACCGCGACAATGTCCGGCGATTCGCCGGATTGCGAAATGCCGATGACGAGCGCGCCATCCAAACGCGGCGGCGTTTGGTACACGGTGTAGAGCGATGGCGTCGCGAGCGCGACCGGCAGCCGATTGCACGACGCGAATATGTACTGCGCGTACGTCGCCGCGTTATCCGAGGTGCCGCGCGCGGCAATCATCACGTACCTTACATTCGTGCGATTGATCCGCGCGGCGAGGCGCGCAACGTTCGCCGATTCCGCGTCGAGGAAACGCGCAAGCGCGGCAGGTTGTTCAGAAATCTCCGCGAATAATTCAGACTGACTTGAATACTGAATACTGCTCACTGTTAACCGCTCACTCTTTCTGCTTCGCTTCCAACAACACGACTTGCGTTTCCTTCGGCAATGAATCTTTGGTCACTTTGAGACTCGCGACCTGATCGGGCGCTTTGATTCCCATTTCCTTGAAAAATTTTGCCGCCGGGTCAAGTTTGAATTTCAAATCGGAATGAGCAAAGTGCATCGGGATCACGATTTGCGGTTCGAGCATCGAAACGATCTCTGCCGCTTCGCCCGCGCCAATCGTCGAAACGCCGCCGACCGGGACGAGCAAAACATTCACGTTGCCGAACGCTTCGGCTTGCGGTTGCGTTGGCACGTGTCCCAGGTCGCCGAGATGACAAATCGTCAAGCCGTCCAGATCGAAAACGTAGACGGTGTTCGCGCCGCGATCCTTGCCGCCTTTTTTGTCGTGCGCGGTCGGAATGCCGGTGACGAAAATATTTTTGATCTCGAATTCGCCGGGACCGGTGATGACTTTCGGATCGCCTTTGACGCCTTTTTCGAAATGGTGTCCCGGGTGATCGTGACTGATCGTCACGATATCGCCGCGCGGACGCGCGAAACTCAAGCCGATCTCTTTCGAGTACGGATCGGTGATGACCGTGCCGTCTTTGCCGCGCAAGCGAAAACACGCGTGCCCGAACCAATCAATCTCCATAAGCGCCTCCGCGAATTAAAGGATGAAGGCGGAAAGGTGAAGGATGAATGTCATTGCGAGCGCCGTTGCGAAGCAATCCCCGTTGTGCGATCTGGAGATTGCTTCGTCGCAAGAATCGCTCCTCGCAATGACATCTGTATTTTTCATCCTTCATCCCTCATCCTTCCACCTTTGAATTATAGTCGAATCCGAATTGAAAAGCAAAAGAGGCAAAGCCGGGTCGCTTTGCCTCTCACGCACAAATCGAATTCTGACGTTCAGTTGGGCGCGATAAAATCATGCGCGAGCCGAACGACCGCGCGACGCGTCGCGGGCGAACGCACCAGCCCGTACCGCAACCCGTTGCCGTTGCGCCGCGCGCTCAAAATACCCAGGTACACCAAATCGTCCAACTCTTGTTGCACCATTCCAGGATTGCGCCCGACGCGTTCAGCGATGGTGAGCGCGTACTCGCGCGCGGTCGGATGGCTGCCAAAGTAAACGAGCAAGTCCCAGCGCGCGAGATTCGTCGCGTAGCGTTCGATGAAGGTGAACAGTTCGAGGTCAATTTTTTGCGTTGGCTTGACACTCACGGGGTTATCGCTCTCCCAAAATATCGGAAGGATCGGTACAGGACGCGCAATTTGCGGAATCGGTCTCGCTTCACTCACGCTTGCATACTAACATCGGCAACGACCAGGGTCAATAGTACTCTCGGCAAATCATTTGGCGAAATCTACAATCGCCAGCCAACACGCTTGGGGATTGTCGCGTCCATAGTTGTTCGTTTGAAAATGAAAATTCGGATCGGAGAGCGGATTGCCCGCGCCGTCCGTGATCCAGACGTACCACGTTGCGGGCGGATCGAACGCGCCGACGGCTTTCAGCACGAACGCGTACGCCGCGCTGCCGTCCGGTTGTCGGCGCGTGAATTGCTCTTCGACGACAGTCGCCGCGTCCGGGCTCGTGGCGACGCGCACGCGCACGCCTTCTTGCGGCTGCCCTCCACTCGTCACCGCGCCTTTGATCTGCGTGCCGCCCGAGTGACTGCAATTCAACGTCGCGCGATACGCGTACGCCGATGGAATCGCGGTGGGCGGCGCGACGGCAGTTGGCGCAGGGGTGCGCGTGGGTGGACGCGGCGTCGCGGTTGACGTGAGCGTGGGTGCGATTGTCGCGGTGGCTGGCGCAAGCGTTGGCGGCGATGCAATGACGAGCGTCGCGGTGGCGGGCAAAGTTGGTGTCGTCGAAGGGGTGGGCGCGGTGGTTTCGGTCGGCGTCCAGGTCGGTGGAAGTGTGGGCAGCGCGGCAAGCACAGTCGCAGTAGACAAGCGCGGCTTGAATGGATTGAACGCGACGCGCGGATTCAGAAAAATGATCGCGTAGAAAAAGATCACCAAACCCGTGATCGTCCAAACGACCAGTGTGGCGATTTGATATTTTTCTTCCGAATCGGAGTGCATTGTTGCAATCTTCTCGCCCAGGCGTACAGTCTCTAGTTGGGCAATGCCAGACTAGCCACCGAAACACGCAGAATCACACAGAAGTTTTTTTTCTGTGTGTTTCCGTGTGATTCTGTGGCAGAAAAACTATCGTCGTTCAAAATTGATCTCAGCGCGCCAGCACGCGTTGGGGTCTTCGCCATTGCGAATGTCGTTTGTCACCACGCGCCCGGCGTTCGGATCGGAAATCGCTTTGCCGCTCGCGTCTACGACCCAGACGTACCACGTGCCGGGGCGCGGTCCATTCGCGGCGAGAACGAACGTGTAATGCCCGGGACGAGCCCCGGTCGTGATCGTTTGAATCTCGCCGCCGCCAGGCGATGTGCCGAGCCGAATTCGCACGCCGCTCTCCGGACCTTGCGGCGAATTCACGTATCCTTCGATGAACGTGCCGCCGGAATGTTCGCATCTGCCGCGCGAGACGGAATAATTGAACTGCAAAGTCGGCGCAGGGCGCGGCGTGTTCGTCCACGGCGGACGCGTGCGCGAGGGCGTGATCGTCGGCGTGTTCGTCCACACCGGCGTCGGCGTATCGGTTGGCGTCGGCGTGTCGGTCGCGGTCGGCGTGTACGTATTCGTCGGCGTGGAGGTCAGCGTCGGCGTGTACGTCGCGGGAAAAGTGGGCGCGGGCGTACCGGTGAGCGGCGGCGGCTTGAACGGATTGAGCGCGACGCGCGGATTGACGAAGATCAACAATTGCCCCATACACACGATCACGATCAACACGACGACGACTAGCGTCGCGATCTGAAAGAGTTCCTCTTGTGGTTCTTGCATCGCTTGGCACCCCCAACCGATTTCAGATTTCAGATTTTGGATTTCAGATTTGCCGAAGGCAATCAGCAATCAGCAATCAGCAATCTGAAATCTGAAATTATTTCGGTAGCGCTTTCTCGCCGCGCCCGTACAGATCGTCCGGCAACAAAATGTACAGCGCGCGATTGTTGCGCTTGATCACGTCGAGCCGCAATTCGGGGTACGCGGCGTCAATCAATGTTTGCGTGACCTCGCCGATTTTTTCGAGGATGGTTTGCTCCGGCTGACCGGCGTACCAGCCCCAGCGCACGACCGACACTTCTTGGCGCAGCAAATCTTCTTGCGCGGGCGCGCGGTCGGCTTCCGGTAACCGCGCGGCTTGCGCGTGCGCGAGCTGGAAAAACTCGTCCCACGCCGCGCTCCACTCGTCCGCGATCGCGGCGCGATCTCTTTCCCAGTCCGTCAACAGCGGCGCGCCAAACGCGCCGCGCGCGACGCGATATTTCAACGCGAGCCACGCGATCTGGTCGCGCCGCAGCGCCAGTTGAATCGCATCATCTTTCGTCTGCGCGATTTGCTTGTCGTAGTACGCCTGCCGCGCGCCATCTTCTTCGATCAGCGCATCGCCCAACGCGCCGATCAAATCCGCATCCCACTCTTTCGCGCTCTTGGGCGCGCGTTCGATCAAATCGTCCTGCAATTGTTTCGCCGCCTTGACGCGTCGCGCTTGCGCGGTTTCCACTTCCGGCGCGGGTGGCAATTTGCCGAATGTCGGCACGAACGGCGCGCGCGTGCCGGTGATCGGCGCGGTGGCGGACGCGGTAGACGCTTCCGCCGCTTTGGCGCGCGCCTGGCTGGCGAGCGCGCCCGCGTTCAACGCCGTGTACGCGTTGGCGATCTGTTCCAGGCGGCGCGCGCGTTGCTCGCGTTGCAACGCCGGCGTGTACTCCGCCAGCACGTACGCTTGATCGGTGACCCAGCGCGCCGCGTCGTTCGCGCCCAGCCCGCGCAAGCCCGCGCTCGCTTGCAAGTACGAGTCCAAGCGCGCGGCATCCGCCAGCGCGGGACTGAGCGTCGCCAAGTGCGCGGCAGTTTGAAACGCCAGCGCGGACCGGCGCGTGTCCTTTGCCGACGCATAGCGCGTCCCCAATTGCAACAACGCGCCCAGCCGCGCCGAATCGGCGAGGAACGGATCGTACGCCGCAATCGCAAACGCGTTTTCCAGATGCGCCTGATCGAGCGCGGCGCTGATCGAATCGCCCGCGCTCGTCCCGGTCAACGGCAACAGGATTGTCCCGGGCGCCAACGCGCGCGCGTCCACCGATTCCAACGGCGGCTTCCACGCGAACGCGTCCGGCGCGTCACTCCCGCGCAGAAAAAAGACGCCGCTCAACATCGCGCCGCCCAGCGCGATCAGACCGCACCCCAGCAAAACAAAGAACAACGCAAGGAGACGTTTCACGATCCTGCCGCCGCCAAGGGCACTGGTTCTCCGCTCCGCAAGGCAACTTGCACCAGCGACGCGATAAATGCGCTCGCGTCCAAAACTTCCAAAAATAACAATTGATTGTCCAAATCGAAATGCGCGATCATCGAGCCGGTTTGTTCTGCGTGATCCACTGATCCTTGGCGATCCGTCTCAATGATCAAAACATCGTCCGCGCGATTATAATTCAGTTTCATATCGCTACGGCTGAACAAACCGTTCGATCTTGAGCGACTCGCGCACGGCTTTCAGCCACTCTAAGAACGCGCGTTGGCGCGTGTCTTGCAACAATTCCGGCGGCAGCGCGCGCGATTTTTCCTTCTCGGTCACTTGAACGACGTGATACCCAAAGTTCGTCGTGATCACATCGCTCACTTGATTCACCGGCAGATCGAAAATCACCGCGTCCAGGCGCGGATCGAGCACGCCGCGCGGCACCCAACCCAGGTCGCCGCCGTTCGCTTTGCTCGTCTCGTCCAGCGAATGTTGTTTGGCGAGCGCGGCAAAATCCTCGCCCTTGCGCGCGCGATCGCGCAGCGTCTGCGCGGTCGCCGGAGTCGAAACGAGAATCTGGCGCAGATGCACCTGCTCGACGGCGGTGGGGAAGGGCGCGGTGATCCGCGTGAACATTATTTCGCTCAGCAAATTCGCGCGCATTTGCGTACAGAGATCGCCGAGCGTCATTTGATTCTTGGTGAGGTACTCGTTCAGTTTGTCCACGCTGCCGGCATCCTGAATCATCTGCGCGAGCCGCGTGTTCAAATCGTCGTCCGTAATTCTGATGGACTGGTATTCGGCTTGCTGCGCGATGATCACGTCGTTGATCATCTGATCGAGCACTTGTTGCTTGAGACTCTTGAGCGATTCCTGCCCCGCCGCCGATTTGGGATCGAGTCCGCTGGCGATCATCGCGGCTTGCGCCTGCGCGGCTTGCCGATTGAACAGCTCGAGCGGAATGCCTTGTCCGCTGACGCGCGCGGCGAGAGGAGCGTTCGCCGGAACGGGCGTGGCGGCGGGACACACGAGCGCGCCGCGGATCGGCGTGCCTTTGGTCGGCGTGGGCAAAACCTGGCTCGTGGCGATCACCAGCGGTTTCGTCGCGGTCGCGCTCGCCGGTGCGACCAGCGGCGTCGCTTCGGGCGGCGGCGTGGGATTGACCACCGGCGGTGGCGCGGGCGGCGCTTGCGTCGTCGAATTGCACGCGACCACAAGCAAACCCAGGACAACCAGCGACACGCTCAAATTCAAACGGCGATTCACAACATCCTCCTTTGCGATGACTGCGCGCAAGACTCGCGTCGCAGTCAACCCCATTATACCGAATCGGAACAGAATTGCAAGCGATTGCCGATGCCGCGCATCTGTGCTATACTTTTACGCGATGACCGCGCCCGATTATTTCATTCCCGATCGCGCTCCGCACGCGTTTTATCCCTTGCGCGCGTTTTTGCGCGCGCCGCCGCTCGGCGTCGCCGCAGAATATATCGCCGCGCTCACCGCGCCCGGCGATCTGGTGATCGATCCGTTTGGCGCGACGCCGAATGTCGCGCGCGCCGCGCTCGCGCTGGAGCGCCGCGCCATCGTCGTCGAAAGCAATCCGTTGTGGGCGTGGCTGGCGCGCGCGCTGGCGACGCTCCCGCCCGCCGCCGAAATTGACGCCGCGCTCGCGCGCCTGGGCGATACGCCGAAAGACGATCTGCCGCTGCGCGCGCACGTCAACCAACTGTACGCGACGATTTGCGCCGCGTGTAACCAAGCGACGCCCGCTGATTATTTCGTCCGCACGCGCGAAGGCGGAATTGTTTCGCGGCATTACACTTGCGCGCACTGCGGCGCGACGCGCGACGATCCAGCCACCGAAGACGATTTGAAACGCGCGGACGCGCTTGCCGCGCGCGGCTTGCATTATCATTTCGCGTTCGAGCGCGTGGCGCCGGAGGGTGGCTTGCACGCCGACCGCATCCGCAAAATGCTCGATCTGTACACGCCGCGCAATTTGTATGCGCTGGCGACGATCACGCAAAAGATCGAAGCGCGTTTTCACGCGACGCGCGAACGCGATTTGCTATTGCTGTTGCTGCTGCATCTGCTCGAACGCGGCGCCGCGTTCTATGCCGCGCCGGACGCCGCACCGCAATTGACGCGGCACAAAGCGTTCGTCGAATTCAACTTGTGGCGCGAAATCGAACTCGCCGCGCGCGCGTTGGCGTCCCCCAATGTCATTCTGAGCTATGCCCTGAGTGCAGTCGAAGGGGAAGCGAAGAATCTCGCGGATGAAAACGAGACCCTTCGCTCCGCTCAGGGTGACCCAGTACTTGATCTCGCGGAATCGCCGCGCGACGTGGCGAACGCGGCGGCGCGTGTTTTCATCGGACGCGGCGACGCGAAAACGCTTGCGCGCGATTTGCCGCGTGATTCGACCGCGCTCATTCTGACTGCGCCGCCGACGCGCCGCGTCGCGGTGTGGGCGCTTTCGTACTTTTGGGGCGCGTGGATTTTGGGGCGCGCGGCAGCGCAATCGCTCGCGCCGTTTCTGGACACGCGCAAAGACGCGGCGTGGGAATGGCGCTGGTACGCTGACGCGCTCAACAGTTCGCTCAAGTCAATCGCCAGGATGCTGCGCGCGGACGCGCGCGCGGTGTTCGTCTTCAGCGAGGCGTGGCATCCCGTCATCGAGGCATTGTTGCTCGCGGCGGCAGGCGCGCGGTTGCAACTCGAATCGTTTTTGTTTCAGCCGCGTCTGGGCGATTTGCCGCGCCGCGAGTTCGACGATGTGCGCGCGAGTTATCGGATCGCGTTTGGGAAGACGGCGGACGACGGACGACCGACGACGGACGCGGCGGCGTTGGAAAAGCAAATTCGCGCGTCCGCGTTGGCGGCGGCGAATGAAATCTTCGTGCGGCGCGGCGAGGCGCTGGCTTTCTCGTGGGTGCATCACGCCGCGTTCGCGCGCGTCGCGCGGCAAGGTTTGTTGGCGGCCGCGTTGTCGGTGAAAATGAAAATCGCGCCGGGACGATTCATCCACAACGCGGTCATCGCCGGACTGCAAGACGGCTACGCGCACGACTTGGATCACTATGAGAGCAAGGAACAATTTCTGTGGCTGCGCCGCTCTGGTGAACTTGCCGCGCCGCTGATCGATCGTGTGGAGGACGCGGGGCGCGAGTTTGTAGTGCGCGCTTTAGCGCGTCCCATTCCGCGTGAAGAACTCGAAGACGCGCTCTATCGCCAATTTCCCGGCGAGTTGACGCCGGAAGCCGGGCTGATCGAGTTATGCGCGGCGGCATACGCGGAGCCGATTGCGGAGGCGGAACGCGCGCGCGCGGTGGACGTGCTGGCGCGGTTGGGGGCGCGGCTCGGCTATCATGTCATTGCGAGCCCCGAAGGGGCGAAGCAATCTCCAAGCCGCGAGTTGGGGATTGCTTCGTCGCACGCTTCGCGACCGCTCCTCGCAATGACAGACTGGGATGTGGTTTGGCAATCGGGCGGCGAGATCGCGCACGCGTTCGTGTGGCGCGCGCGCGCGCAGTTTGCCGATCTCGCGTCGCTGCACATCGCGCCCGCGCGCGGATACATCGTCGTGCCGGAGAAGTTGGTCGCGTTGATGCGCGAAAAAACGCGCCGCCTGCCGCATCTGGCGGACGCGTTTCACGAGGCGGGTTGGAATTTTGTGCGCGTGCCGTTTGTGGAGAAATTGCTCGCGCAGGAGAAAGTGGAACGGAGCGATATCGCGCTGATGGTGGGGCTGGTTCCGCCAATCGGCGAAGAAAAGGCGCAGTTGGAGTTATTGTAGAGACGAATTGTCATTGCGAGCGTTTTGTGCGAAGCAATCCCCAATTCGCGGTTTGGAGATTGCTTCGTCGCAAAAAAACGCTCCTCGCAATGACACATGCGCGCCGCTTTGTCATTGCGAGCGTAGCGAAGCAATCCCCAATTCGCGGTTTGGAGATTGCTTCGTCGCAAAAAACGCTCCTCGCAATGACACGTGCGCGCCGCTTTGTCATTGCGAGCGCAGCGAAGCAATCCCCAATTCGCGGTTTGGAGATTGCTTCGTCGCGAAAAACGCTCCTCGCAATGACACGTGCGCGCCGCTTTGTCATTGCGAGCGCAGCGAAGCGATCCCCAATTCGCGGTTTGGAGATTGCTTCGTCGCGAAAAACGCTCCTCGCAATGACACATGCGCGCCGCTTTGTCATTGCGAGCGCAGCGAAGCAATCCCCAATTCGCGGTTTGGAGATTGCTTCGTCGCGAAAAACGCTCCTCGCAATGACACAGGCGCGGGTTGGGGATTGCTTCGTCGCAAAAAACGCTCCTCGCAATGACACAGACGCGGCGCGCGCTCCTCGCAATGACACGCGCGTCACAATTGCGCCAACACCGCGCGCACCGCCTCCACCAACTGCGGATGCAGCGCGGACAAATCTGGATTGCGGTCTCCTGACAAAATTTGATTCAGCACGCGACCGAGTTCGCGGAGTTCGGGTTGCAACCCAGGTTGCGTTGCCATTCCGCGCGTGGCGGCGTGCATTTGTTCCGCGAGTCCTGCGGGCGCGTCGGGCTGGCACGCGCGGACGAAGGTTTGCAAGAATTGTTCCAGCGTGACCATTTGGTCGTCGTCATCTGGCTGACCGCTGACCGATGACGGATGACCGACGACGGAAGACGGATGACCGACGACGGAGGACGGCTGACCGCTGGTGGAAGACGGATGACCGACGACGGAAGACGGCTGACCGCTGACCGCTGACGGCTGACCGCCTTCAAGAATTGCCCGCACAATGTACGCCTCAACGAAATTCAGCGCGCCGCGCAACGATTCAAAATCCCGCTCGCCGTTCAAGATGCGACGAACCGCCGCCGCCAAGTTGCGCCAAGCACTGTTTTCCATTTGCGCCAAAAACTGATTCAGCGTCTCTCTGGTTGACCGTTCGACTAATTGACCAATTGACTGCTTGACTAGTTGACTAAATTCCCCCGCCCACTGCGGCAACTGATACGCCGCGCCTGCATACGCCGCGAAACTGTCCTGCGATTTCCTCCGCCACTGCGCCGCTTCCGCCACGTTGCCGCGCGCGTCCGCGATTCGCGCGAGGATGTTTTGCATTACCCACACTTCAGTTTGGACTTGATGCGTCTCTACAATTTCCACCGCGCGGCGCGCGTAACGCTCCGCCTCTTCCAGACGACGTTGGGAGAGGTAGAGGTTGGCGAGGTTGCTGAACACTCTTGCGCCCTTGTCTGGCAAATAGTCCGCAAGTTCAGTTGTCCGCAAATACCACCGCTCCGCATCCGCCAGCCGCCCCGCGCCTTCTGCGACGCGCGCGAGTTGGTTGGCAGATTGCGCGACTCCTTCCAAGTGGTTCATTTGCTCTTCCAGTTTGTAACTCTCGCGGTAACACTTTTCCGCCTCGTCCCACTGCTTGGCTTCTTGCGCGACTCTCCCCAACTGATGCCAGATGACCGCTTCGCTCTGTTGCTCGCCCATTGCGCGGAAAGTTTGCAGGGCATCGGTGTAGCGCGCGTGCGCGGTCTTCAGGTCGCCGCGTTGCATCGCCAGCGTGCCAAGTTGACCGAGTTTCACACCAACGCTTCGGTCGTCGCCAACTTCACGCGAGATCTTCAAGCCATCTTCGTATGCCTTTTCCGCTTCGTCAAACTTGCCAACTGCGACAAGATTGTCCGCTAAATCGGTGTAAACCTTGCCCCACATCTTCTTCGCATCTTCGTCCGTCGCGCTGAGCCGCTCAAACGCTTGCAATGCCTGCCGATGCCACTCGATTGCCTGCGTCGGGCGTCCCTGCGCCGCAACAGCACGACCAAGCGATAAGAAGGTCATTGCGTGGTCATACGCTGTGTCGTATGCCGCTGGCTGTTCAAGTCGAACAAGCAATGCGCGCCACAACTTTTCCGCATCTGCTGCGCGCCCTTGTTGTAGCAAAATATCACCTTGCCTGTCCAGCATCAAGAAATCCGCCTTCGTCAATTTTCCATCTTCACTTTTGCCTTTTGCCTTTTTACTTTTAACTTGCTCCATCATTTCGTCCCGTTCCCGCCATCGCCCAAAGTAATCGAGGAAACGCGAGATGCTATCCGCAAAATCTACCGCCGCATCCATCACCCCCTCTCGGTCTCCCCCGCTTGGCAGGGGCGAAGTAGCCGCCGCCAGCGCCAGGTCGAGCGCGCGGCGGAGGTTGGGCATTTCGCGCACTACCATCGCGCGCGCTTCAATCGGATGCTGGGTGTCGGCATCGTAAAGTTGATTTGCAAACTGGTAGTTGTCATGTCCAATGACATCGTAAACATTTTTCCGATTTCGTTAACATGACTTAGTCCGATGACATCGTAGACACTTGGCGGCGACGGTGCGAACGACGAAACTCGGGTTGCAAGGGGCGCACCGGTT
>VGOB01000059.1 GCA_016865935.1 Chloroflexota bacterium
CAACAAGCGGTGTGATCTGAGTCTGTTTCAACTGGGCCTGCGTCTGCTTGAGCACTTACTCAACGAAGGCAAGCGTATCCCGGTATCATTCCAACCAATTGTGGTCTAAAAAGTGTACGGTAGTGAAATGCTCAACTAAAGTAACGTTGTAATACTAATTCAAGGAGGAGAAATGAAGAAACTCGTACTACTCTCACTCGTCGCGCTGGGTGTGATCGCGCTGGCGTGCGCGCCGGCACCAACACCCGCGCCCACTGCCGCGCCACCCACTGTCGCGCCAAAGCCGACGGACGCGGTCGCGGCAAAACCGACGGACGCGCCGAAACCGGCGACCGCGCCCGCGCCAACCACCGCGCCGACGAGCGCGCCGCCTGCCGCGAAAGTGAAACTCACTTTGTGGTATGCGCTCAGCGGTAACCCCGGCAAAGTGTTCGAGGCGTTGGTGAAAAAGTTCAACGACACGCAGTCGAACATTCAGGTGGACGTGATCTTCCAAGGCAGTTACGCCGACATCGCGCAAAAACTGACGGCGGCGATGACGGCGAAAACACTGCCCGATGTCGCGCAAATGGGCGGCGCGCCGACGATGGCAGACTCGGGTGTAATCGTGCCGATTGGCGATCTGGTCGGCAAGGCAGACCTCGACGACATTTATCCGGGGTTCTGGGATTACAACAAAATGGGCAACAAGATCATCTCGATGCCGTTCAACCACAGCGTGCCGGTCTTGTACTACAACAAGGATCTGTTCGCCGCCGCCGGACTCGATCCGAACAAGCCACCGACGAACTGGGACGAACTGCTCAAAACCGCGCAAGCACTGACGAAACCAGGGCAGTGGGGATTCAACACCCACACCGACACGCATTGGTATCTTAGCGCGATGATTATGCAGAACGGCGGCAAGATTTTGAGCGACGACGGCAAAAAGGTCGTCTACAACAGCGCGGAAGGAATCGAAGCGCTGCAATTCTGGGGCGACCTGGTGACCAAGCACAAAGTGATGCCGCCGAATCAACACGCGCAAGCGGGCGCCGATTTTGTCGCGGGTAAACTGGGAATGATTATGCGCTCGTCCGCGTCGCTCGGCGCGATCACGACGGAAGCCAAATTCAAAGTCGGCGTCGCACCGCTTCCGTGCAAGAAGACCTGTTCCGAACCACTCGGCGGCGCGAGCATTTTGATTTTCAAGAGCACGCCGGAAAAACAAAAAGCCGCGTGGGAATTTACGCAATGGATGACGAACGGCGAGAACACAGTTGACCTGTTCATCCAACTCGGCTACTTGCCGCTCCGCAAATCCGTCGCCGATAACACCGCACTCAAAGCGTACATCCAAAAATCGCCGAACGCGCAGGCGCTCGTGGACGCGACCAAGTACGCCAGCGCGATCCCGTTGTTCAACGAGTTGGGCAACAGCGACGAGCAACTCCGCAAAGCAGTTGAGAAAATCGAACTCGGCACCGCGAGCGCGAAAGACGCGCTGGACGCGGCGGCGACAGTAATCAACAAAAATCTCGCCGCGCCTTAAATCGCCGCGCGCGCTGAACGACCCAAGCGGGTTCACGATGTGAACCCGCTTTTTTGCGCATTGAACGTTCAAGCGACGGCGCGTTTGCATCGCACGCGATTTGGCGTATAATGCGAACGACGCGATGTCGCGATTCCAATTTGCGTAGGGGCGGGGTCGTCCCGCCCTTGCCTCGAGATAAAAAATGGCTGGACCGATTTTCCCTTTTACCGCGATCGTCAACCAAGACAAAATGAAACGCGCGCTCGTGCTGAACGCGATCAATCCGCTCATCGGCGGCGTGCTCGTGCGCGGCGAACGCGGCACCGCAAAGTCAACGGCAGTGCGCGCGCTCGCGGCGCTGCTGCCCGAAATCAACATCGTCGCCGATTGCCCGTTCAGTTGCAGCCCGTACGAAAAAGATCGCTTGTGCGATAACTGCCGCGAGCGCGTCGCGCGCGGCGAAGAACTTCCCGTCGCGCGGCGCAAAGTCCGACTTGTTGATCTGCCGGTCAGCGCGACGGAAGATCGCGTCGTCGGTACGCTCGACATCGAGCAGGCGATCAAAAAAGGCGAAAAGAAATTCGAGCCGGGCGTTCTTGCGGCGGCGAATCGCGGCATTTTGTACGTGGACGAAGTGAACTTGCTCGACGATCACGTCGTTGACCTGTTGCTCGACAGCGCGGCGATGGGCGTGAACGTCGTCGAGCGCGAAGGCATTTCGTTTCAGCATCCCGCGCAATTCGTTCTCGTCGGCACGATGAATCCCGAAGAAGGCGAACTGCGCCCGCAACTGCTCGATCGTTTCGGCTTGTCGGTTGACATCAAAGGAATCGCGGACGCGGATGCGCGCGTCGAAATCGTCGAGCGCCGTCTCGCGTTCGAAACGGATCCCGTCGGTTTTTGCGACGAGTGGTGCGGCGCGGAAGAAAAATTATCGAAAGAGATCGAAGCGGCGCGCAAGATGCTCCGTTCGGTCACGCACTCGCAAGCCGATTTGTATGCGATCGCGGAATTGTCGGCTGGACTTGAAGTGGACGGACATCGTTCCGATCTGGTGATTCTCAAATCGGCGCGCGCACACGCCGCGCTGGTAAGCCGCGCCGCGATCACGGAAGAAGATATTTTGCTCGCGGCGGAACTCGCGCTGCCGCATCGTTTGAAACGCAAAGCGATCCACGAAGTCGAACTGCAATTCGAACATCTCGAAAAACGACTCGAAGCGTCCAAACAAGGTTCGGCATCGCAAACGCAAAAGACTGACGCGCCGCACGACGTAAAAAAAAAGCGGGCGTAGCGGCTGACGAAGCCGCCGACCAACCGCCCGAGCCGAGCGAACAGACCGCGCAAGGTTCGGGTCATGAGCCAGGCAAGCCGACGCCGCGTCCCGCCGATCACCTCGTCGGCGTCGGCAAAACATTTCGTCCCCACCGATTGCAAACTCCTCTCGACAAATTGCCGCGCAAAGCCGCAGGCAAACGCTCGCGCACGCGCACCGAACGCAAGCGCGGGCGTTACGTTTCCTCGCGCGAGATGCGCGGCAAGCCCTCCGATGTCGCGTTCGACGCGACGCTGCGCCAAGCCGCGCCGCACCAGATTCGCCGCGCGCCGCGCCGCGAAGATGTCGCGCTCGCGATCGAATCGCAAGACCTGCGCCAAAAAGTGCGGATGCGCCGCGCCGCGAATTTGATCCTGTTCGTCGTCGACGCGTCGTGGTCAATGGCAGCCGCCGAGCGAATGATCGCGACGAAAGGCGCAATCATGTCGCTGCTGATCGACGCGTACCAAAAGCGCGACCGCGTCAGCTTGGTCGTTTTCCAGAAAGAGGAAGCGCGCGTCATCCTGCCGCCCACATCGTCGGTTGATCTCGCGGAAGGCGCGCTGAAAGATATTCCCGTCGGCGGCAAAACGCCGTTGAGCGCGGGACTCGTGCTCGCGCACCAAGTTTTGATTCGCGAGCGCGTCAAGGATCGCGAAGTGATGCCGCTGATGATCATCGTGACCGACGGCGCGGGGAATGTTTCGATGAGCGAGATGCCGCCGCAAGAAGAAGCGCTGCGCGTCGCGGCGATGATCAAGAAAGCGGACTTGCGGACGGTCGTCATCAACACGGAGCACGAGGCGTTTGATCGCGGACTCGCGCAAGAACTCGCGGACAACCTGGGCGGTCCGTGTTACACGCTCAAGCAGTTGCGCGCGGAAGAGTTGTACGCGCGCGTGCGCGAAGAGATGCGCGGGTTTGGGGGAGTGGCGAGAAAAGATGCGTGATTGGTGATTAGGGATCGGTGATTAGGTGATTCGGTGAATGGGGATGTGGAAAACCACACGAAAATGTGTGGATAGATGTGGATAAATTCTTGTGTGCGCGAGTGCTCGAGAAATTCGATACAATTGTGGTGTATGTTGCACGTGAAACGTTTACATAAATCAGATGTCTGGTTTGGCGTGAGCAAGCGCACGCTCCAACCGGACACCCCGAAACACAATCCCCGAATTTTACGCGCGCGGCACGCGCCAAATCATAATCGAACAAATGTGCTAATCCGTCGCGAACAAAAATCGCGTGAACGCTTGGGCGTTCGTTGCGCGCCAAAGCGCGCGTCGCGTCGCCCGTAAATTTCGACAAGCCGCGTGGCGGTATCGCCGCGCGCCGACATTCGCTATCGCCCCAGCACGCGCTTCAATTCGTCGGGGCGATCGCTCGTAATCGCGTTCACATTCCAGCCCGCCAGGCGCTGCATCTCCGGCGCCGTGTTCACCGTCCACACGCCGATCTTGCTGCCACGCGCATGCACGACCTTGACCAACGCCTCGGTGACCGGCGCGAACGTCGGCATAAAATAATCCGCGCCGGTCGCATCCAGCGCGTCCTTGACGATCGGCTCGACGTGGTTGCCGCGCGCCGTGAACCAATCGGCGCGGACGAGCGCGCCGGTTTTGATGCGCGGCTCAATCGTCTTGATCTCTTTGAGCGTCGGGAAATCGAACGAGATGACGATCACCTCGTCGCTCATTCCGCGCGCGTTGACCAGATCGATCACCTTGCGCTCGATCCCAGGATAGCGTTTGTTCCCTGCCGCCAGTTTGATTTCGATCTGAAGTCCGACTTTGCCTTTCACAAGGTCGAGCAATTCGGCAAGCGTTGGGACGCCTTGCGCGGCATACCCGCCGGAAAATTTTGCCGCCGCGTTTAACTTTTTCAGTTCCGTCAGCGTCAGTTCGCTGATTGGTCCATTGCCATCGGTCGTGCGCGAAACACTTGGATCGTGCATCACGACGACTTCGCCATCCTTGCTCAGATGCACATCGCACTCGACCAGATCCACGCCGAGTTTGATCGCGTTTTCGAACGCGCCGAGCGTGTTTTCCGGCGCGAGCGCTGCGCCGCCGCGATGCGCGACAATCAGCGTCTTCAGCAGCGCGCCCAAAGTTGTCGCAACCGCCGGCGCGGTCGTCGCGCGCGCGGTCGGCATCGCGCTAACATTCGACGCAGGGGTTGCTGTTGGCGCGGCGGCAGGCGCGCTGCACGCGACCAGCGCAATCGCGCAGAATACAAAAAGAAGATGTTTCATCGTTGTCCTGTGTGGAAAGAATGGTCTTCATTCTACTGTGAGTTGCGCGGTGTGTCAAAAACGCGAAACCTCAAACTTGAAACTTGCAACCTTTTGATATATAATCCCGCCCGAACTCATCAACAAGGAGCAGGTGAAAATGATCGGCGTTCAAGATTTACGCAAAGGCACAACATTCGTGGACGAGGACGGCAATCTCTACAAGGTGTTGGAATACCAGCACGTCAAACAAGGACGCGGCAACGCGACGATCAAAACGAAACTCCGCAACGTCAAAACCGGCGCGACGATTGACAAGAATTTTCAGTCCGGCGGACGCGTCCAAGATGTGCGGCTCGATCATCACAACGTCCAGTACCTCTACAACGACGGCGAGCATTATACGTTTATGGATACCGAAACGTACGATCAACCGGTGTTGTCCAAGGAGTTGCTCGGCGAGAGTATCGGCTTTTTGAAAGAAAACATTATGGCTGAACTGCTGACGTACGAAGGTCAGCCGATTGAGATTCAATTGCCGACAACGGTGGATTTGAAAGTGGCAGAGACCGCGCCCGGCTACAAGGGCGATACCGCGAGCGGCGGCGGCAAACCGGCGACGCTCGAAACCGGCGTCGTCGTCACGGTGCCGTTCTTCGTCAACCCCGGCGACACCGTGCGCGTGGATACGCGCGATGGCTCGTACGTGACGCGCGTGTAAAATCTTTGACCAACGACGAAGGACGGATGACGGACAAGTCGTTCGTCCTTTGTCTTTCGTCTTCCGTCTTCCGATGCAACAATCCCTCTTCTCCCTCGCTCCCACACTCACCGTCGCGCAACTCGTCCGGCAAATCAAGGACGTGGTTGAAAGCGATGACATTCTGCGCGATCTCTGGGTGCGCGGCGAAATTTCCAACTTTACGCAATCCGCCGCCGGGCATTTGTACTTTACGCTGAAAGATCGCGACGCGACGATCAAATGCGTGATGTGGCGCGCTGATGCCGCGCGCGTCTTCCGTTTGCCGAACAGCGGCGACGCGATTCAAGTCCACGGACGCGTTTCGCTGTACGAAGCGCGCGGCGACGTGCAGTTGTACGTGGACGAAATCAAACTGACTGGCGCGGGCGCGCTGTGGCAAGAATTCGAACGCTTGAAAACGCGCCTCGAAGCGGAAGGATTGTTCGCGCCGGAACACAAACGCGCGCTGCCGGAATTTCCACGCGTGATCGGCGTCGTCACCTCGCGTGAAGGCGCGGTCTGGCGCGATATTCGCACCGTCCTCACACGCCGCTATCCGCTCGCCGAACTATTGCTCGCGCCGACGCTCGTGCAAGGCGATGCCGCGCCGCCGATGATCGTCGGCGCGATTCAGGCGATCAACGAATTCGAGATCGACGTGCTGATCGTCGCGCGCGGCGGCGGCTCGATTGAAGATTTGTGGGCGTTCAACGACGAGCGCGTCGCGCGCGCGCTGTACGAGTCGCGCGTCCCGGTCATCAGCGCGGTCGGACACGAAACCGATTTCACGATTGCCGATTTCGTCGCGGACGTGCGCGCGCCCACGCCGAGCGCGGCGGCGGAACTCGTCGCGCCGGACACGCGCGAACTGCGCGGCGCGATCCGGTCCGCGCGACAACAGCTCACCCAAATCGTCACGGCGCGTCTGGACGATCTGCACGCGCGCCTCGCGCAAGCCGCGTACGCGCTCAAACGCAATTCACCGCAGGCGCGGCTGGCGAATGATCGCCAACGCGTGGACGATTTGTCGCGGCGACTCGACGCGCGCGTGCGGCAACTCGTCGCGCTCCGGCGCGAAATGCTGGGCGGCGCGGCGCGGCATCTCGCCGCGCTCAATCCCGACGCGACGCTCGCGCGCGGGTACGCCATCGTCCGCGAAAAACAAACCGGACGCGTCGTCAAAAGCAAATCCCAAATCGCCGGACGCGCCGAGATCCGCGTGCGCGTCAGCGACGGCGAATTCGATGCGACCACAAAACCGTAGGGGCGTTCGGCTGAACGCCCCGATTTTTTCTAGCGCGTTTTTAACGTGTGGGTCAATCTCCTGTGCTATAATCGCGGCGTGACGCGCAATCGAATCGCGTCGCGCAAATTCCGATTGGAGAGTGACGATAATGAAAAACTCGATGATTCGCGCCGGTGTCGTCGTGACGATGCTGGCGCTGATTTTTTTCGTTGCGCCGCGTGATGCCGCGCAACCGCGTATGCAAGCCGCCGCGCCGCGTGACACCTCCACGATCTACTTGCCGTCTGTGACCCAGTCGCCGCCGGTTGTGCCGCCGCCGGACGAAGCCGCTACGCGCATCACCGTGCCGAACGGATTCGCGATCCGAATTTTCGCGTCGAACCTGAGCACTCCGCGCTTTATGACTTTCGGTCCCGATGGATTCTTGTACGTCTCGTTGATGAGCGCAGGACAAATCGCGCGCTTGCCAGATCGCGATGCCAACGGACTCGCCGACGGCGTACAAGTGATCGCGTCCGGACTCAACGCGCCGCACGGCGTCGAGTGGAACGATGGCTGGCTGTACGTCGCGGCGCAAGACCGCATCGAACGATTCCGCGACGCGGACGGCGACGGCGCGTTCGAATCGCGCGAAATCGTGACGACGAATCTGCCGTGTTGCGGCGGACATTCCTCGCGCACGTTGCATTTTGGACCCGATGGCAAGTTGTACGTCAGCGCAGGTTCGACCGCGAACATCGCGCCGGAATCGGATCCGCGCCGCGCCGCGATCTTGCGTTTCAATCCGGATGGGACGATCCCGGCGGATAATCCGTTCGCCAGCGATCCCGACTCGCGCAAGCAAGCGGTGTGGGCGGAGGGTTTGCGCAACAGCGTGGATTTTGTTTTCACTGCGAACGGCGCATTGTGGGCGAATCACAACGGCAGTGACGGTTTGGGCGACGACGTTCCGCCGGAAGAAATCGTGATTGATGTTCAGCGCGGGCGTTCGCACGGCTGGCCCTACTGCTACACGCCAACGCTCGGCGCGAATTTGTCGCCGACGCAAAACGCGGAGGTGCGCGATCCGCGCGTCGCGTTGCCATCCGGGTTCGATTGCGCGCAAGTCGTGCCCGCGCTCTTCACCGATCGCGCGCACAGCGCGCCGCTGGGAATGTCGCGCGTCAGCGGCGCGAATTTTCCAGCCGCGTACCAAAACGATTTGTTCGTCGCGTATCACGGCTCGTGGAACACGAACGATCCGGCGAATTATCGCGATTGCAAAGTGCAACGCGTGATCGTTCAGAACGGTTCGCCGACCAGCAGTGAAACGTTTGCGACCGGCTGGCGCGCGCCCGGCGCAAAATGCGGTGACGCGTCAACCTGGGGTCGCCCCGCGGACGTGATCTTCGGTCCCGACGGCGTGATGTACATTTCGGACGACAAGGGCGGACGCGTCTATCGCGTCGTTTACGTTGGGCAATAAAACCATCGGGGCGCAATTGAATTGCGCCCCTACCAATTTCCTCGCACCGGTTTTCCCGCGTCGTCCACCCACAACGCAGTGATGTGATCGCGTACCAGCGATTCGTCGCCGCGCTTCACCTGCAACTCCCACGCGCTCGCGCATCGTCCGACGCCGATCACGCGCGCGACGATTTCAACTTCGTCGCCCGGCAAAGCCGATCGCGCGTACTCGATGTCGTGCCGGCGCACACGCAAGCGCGCGCCCTCTGGCTCCGCAGAGGCAATCGCGTCCGCAAGCGCTTCTTCCAACCAATCCACGTAGATCGCGTTGTTGACGTGTTGCATCCCATCCGCTTCGTATCGCTGCACGCGCCGCCGCGCGCGGTGTTCAATCGGCACCGATGGCGCAGGATACGCGCGCGGTTCGATTCGCGGAATCGCGCGGACGCCGTTCGGTTGAAAGCGCGCGATCAACTCCGGCGGGATGCGCGCGGGCAACCTCGTCGCGCCGTTGAGGTGCGCCCAGTACGCGCGTCCGCGCGCGACGATTTCGTTCGTCGCCACATTGCGCGCGAGATATTCGCGATGCGTTCGCACTTTTTGCGCGTCCGAAAGCCAGGTCGTCACTTCGAGTTCGTCGAGATAATGGCTCGGGCGCAGATGTTCGACCGTCATTTGATAGACGAGCCAAACGGTCTGCCGTTCCGCAAACCACTCGACGCCAAAGCCCGCGTCGTGCGTTGCGCGCATCGCAGTTTCTTGGAAGAGTCGAAAGAGCGCGCTGTTTGGCAATTCGTTACGCGCGTTCAGTTCATAGTGCCGGACGCGCAAGCGCGTGGTGAAGGTGAGAGTCATTGTAGGACGAAAAAGACCTTCGAGGTCTCGGAGACCTCGAAGGTCTACGCGGATCAGATCTTGATGATCGGCTCTTTGCTCGCCTGACTCAAAATTTCCACGCCATCTTCGCGAATCACGACCAGGTCTTCGATGCGGACGCCGCCCCAGCCCGCGATGTAAATGCCTGGCTCAATCGTCAACGTCATCCCGGCGCGATAAACGTCCTTGCTCAGTTTGCTCGCGCGCGGACCTTCGTGCACCGCGAGTCCGACGCCGTGACCCAAGCCGTGTCCGAACGGTTCGAATTCGCTTTTGGCGACGACATTGCGCGCGAACGCGTCCGCGCGCTTGCCTTTGACGCCGGCGCGAATTTTTTTCTCGGCGGTCTCTTGTGACTTGAGAACGGTTTTGTACACTTTCAGAAATTTGTCGTCCGGCGGTTGCCCCAGACAAATCGTGCGCGTCAAATCGGAATGATAACGATCGATCCGGCAGCCGATGTCAATGACGATCGGTTCGCCCCTTTGCAGTTTGCGCTCGCCGGGGATCGCGTGCGGCAGCGCGCCGTTGGGTCCGGAGGCGACGATGAGATCGAACGCGATCTTGTCCGCGCCATTCTCGCGCATATATTTCTCGATCTGCCACGCGGCTTGTTTTTCCGTCATTCCCGGCTTGACGATCGCGCAGAAATGCGTGAACGCCTGATCGGTCAATTCGACCGCGCGCTTGATCGCCGCGAGTTCCGCCGGCTCTTTCACGGCGCGCAAATCTTCGACCAAGCCCTTGACCGGCGCGAGTTTGAATCCGGCTTTGCGCGCGACCTTGTTCCAGTCTTTCTGCGTCGCGACCGTTAGGTGCGTCATTTCATAGCCCATCACCTTGGGCTTGACCTCCGCCGCGAAATCGGCGAGCGGTTTGTTGCGATCATACCCGGCTTCGAGCAAGTGGAAATCGGGTGCGCGCTGTTTGACATCTTCGTAATAGCGCGAGTCGGTGGCGATCCACGCGTGCTCGGCAGAAATCAAAAAGGTCGCATCCAGGTATCCGCCGCCGGTAAATCCGGAGAGATAATATTGATTCTCCGGTTGCGTGATCAACAAGCCATCGAGTCCTTGGGCGGCGAATTTAGAACGGAGTTGGGCAAGGCGTTGATTCATTTTGCTCCTTGAAAACGACCGCCGACGGATGATCCTTCCACTGCGCTCGGGACAAGCCGCCGACTGTCAAAAAGATTTGCGATTTTGTAATTCGCGCAACATTCTAGCACAAAACGACTTGGCGCGCTAGTTGGGGTTGAGATTCAAAAATCAGGATTCACGTTTTGCCGAGTACACATTCTATGTCGGCAAGCGTTACGGCAAGACCGCCAGCGGCGCAATTTGAATGTCGCCTAACGCGCGCGGGGTGGTTTCATCGCGCAAGGTGACGCTGATCTGATATTCGCCCGCCGCAAGGTCTCTGGGCAGAGCCAAGTCGTGCCAATCGAGCAGGACTTCGCCAATAGCCCACTGCGTCGTGGGGTAGGTCCCCTTGGCTGGGCGATCTTCGCGCTCGAACACGAGGCGTCCGTTCGCGTCGCGCAATTGCACCGCGACGAAATAATCACCGCGCGGTTGCGCGCGCGCGCGCCAATACAGACCCAATTGAAACAGCTCGCCGGCGCGGCTCGTCTGGCGCGGCAGAACGAAACCCAGCAGGCGCAGTTCGCCCAGGTCCGCGCTCAAGCGCTGTTCGATCTCGATTTGACTCGCGAGCACATTGGCTTTGCTTTTCTGAATGTCGAGCGTACTCAAAGTAATCTCTGCGCCCAGGAACTTGCCGTTCTCGTCGTATGCCGAGAGGAGAACTTGCTTCGCCAGATCATATACTCGCACTGTGATACGATATTCTCCTGCCGGTACGGTATGCTCAATATGCAACGCATATTGATCTTGCACCGTTTGTCCTTTGACCCACTGATTGGTTGGCAAAGCGCCACCTTGTGGTTCGCGCGCCTCACTTTTCCAGAGCCGCCCGTGCCGATCCACCAAACGCACCTGAACGACATAGCGTTCTACAATCGTTGAATCCGCGTGCCAGCTGACAATCGGACGGAGGGTTTGCCCGCCGATGAATGGACCTTCCGGTACCAACGTAAACGCGCGCAGAGTCATCTGATCGCCAAACCGCACTTGGAGTGGCACGGTCGGCACGCGCCGCCGCGCCACGATCCAGCCGTCCTCATCCGCGAGAATTTCAAAATAGCCCGAAGCGAGGTATGGTTCCCAAAAACTTTCGTGGATTTGGTACCAGCCGCGCGTTCTGTCGGCGATCAGATAGTCGAATTGCCGATAATCTTTCACCGCGACTTCATAAACGAATCGCCGATGCGTATGATATGCGATCAACTCGTTCTGTGCCGCAACGCTCCCCTGTCCTTTGGGAACGAGTCTGCTCAGGCGATGCCCAGCCGCGGTGTGTTCGTTCACAATATACCGCTGGGGCTGGAACTTGCGCGCCAAGGGTCCCGGCGCTTCAAACCAATACGCGCTGACGCTCGTGATCAGCACCAGCCCCGCCAACGCGAGGGGGTAAGCAGGACGCCTGGGGGATTTCCACTTGAGCACGCGCTTCATCCCAACCACCGCGCCGAAAAAAAGAAACGGCAGCATCGGCGCGTGGTACGCCGCCCCCAGCGAATGTTGATGCGCGTACCGGCTCAACAGCGTGTACCCAAACGTGGGCAATGCCAGCGCGCTGATCTCCAGCCCGACGAGCGGCAACAACGCCAGCGGCACAAGCAGATGAAACACATACGCGATTTTCGACGGAAGGAGTATTTCCGCCGCGACAATATCCGGGCGCGTCAGAATCGTCTTGAGGATGTCGGGGATCGTCGCGCCGAGGTACGCATAGCGCGCGCCGCCGCCTGCCAGCGAACCGCTACGAAAGTAATAAAAATCGCCGCCCCACTGCCCGCTTTGAAAATACGGAATGAGATATTGCAAAGCCACGATCGCCCAAACGATTCCAAACGCCGTCACCCCGCCGCCCAGCCAGCGCTGGCGTTGGAACACGAAAATGTACAAGCCCATCATCACCATAAGGAGCGCCACTTCTTCTTTGACCAAAAGCGTCAGCCCCAGGCAGACCAGAAAACCTTTGGAATGACGCCGCAACAGAAAGAACAACGTATAGGCAAGGAATGGCGTCAGCAAGGCAACTTCGTGAAACTCGGCGACGTTCGTATTTTGCAGCGCCGGCGATAGCAAATAGGCAATCACTATCGCGATGCCAAGCCCGCGCCCGATGTGTGCGCGCGCGAACCAATAGAGCGGCAGCGCGCCAAGCGCGAGCGCGATCGTCTGTCCGATGAGTAGAACAATCGGACTTGCCCACACGGCATACAGCGGCACAAACGCCAACAGAATCGGCGTGAAGGACTTGCCGAGAAAGTTGGGCGCATCGGGGAAAAACGAATTCTCGAACAGCCGACCATGTAACGAATTCCAAATGATCTGATCGTATTGACCCAGATCCCACGAAGTATAATCATCGAGATAGCCGATGTTGAATGAGAGATAGCGCAAGACGGTCAGCGCGGTGAACAGAATGCTGTAACCAATCACCAGCGCCGCCACAGTGCGATCCGCCCAACGCAACGAACCTGCCTGAATTCGATTCCACAGTTCTGGGTGGCGCGCGACAGCAGAGAAAACCGCGCAATAGATCAGCCCGCTCGCGCCCAGCGCCACACACAAAGTAATGAAAAATTCGGTGAACACGGTCATCGGCGCCTATTATAATTGGGTTTCGCTTTGTCCGCAACGCGCGGGGGTGTGCGCGCACGCATACCGAGAATACGAGTGACGAACCGCGCCGCCCGCAGCACGTTTCGCAGCGCACTTTCTTTTTTCTCCAACTTGCATTACAATGTTGCCGATGTTCGCTCTCTTCCGCAAAGCGTACCGCGACGTGACCCAGCGCCGCGTGCGTTCCCTCCTGACGATCGGCGCGATCGCGATTGGCGTCGCCGGCATCGTCGCGATTGTCTCCACCGCGCAAAACCTCACGCGCGCGCAAGCGGACGCGTATCGCCACGCGTCGCAAGCCGACATTACGTTTTGGGTCTGGGACGCGCCGCCTAAAACCGCGCGCGCGCTCGAAGATCTTCCGAACGTCGCCGCCGCCGAACTCCGCAACAATTATTTTACGAAATGCAAGTGGAACGGCGAGTACCGCGACGTGTACGTTTGGGGCTTGGAAAATTTTGCCGCCGCGCGCATCAATCAAATTCGCTTGCTCGATCGCGCGCCCAAGCCCGGCGAATTTGTCGCCGAAGTTTCGGTGCGCGCGCTCTTTCCCGTTCAAATCGGCGACGCGTTCGCGTGCCGCGCGCGCGACGGTTCGACGCTGACGCTGACGCTCGCGGGTTTCGCGCAAAGCCCGAACTATCCGAGCGCGACGATTCTCGATTGGGCGACGGTGTACGCGAACGCGGACGACGTGGCGAAACTGCTTGACATTCGCGGCGCGAATCAAGCGCTGCTCAAAGTGCGCGAGCTCGCGCAGGCGCGCGACACCGCGCGCGACGCGGCGCGCCTGTTGGATCGCCGCGGCGTGAGCCACGGCGCGGCGACGATTCGCGATCCGCAAAATTATCTCGGCAAGCGCGAGCTGGACGCGCTCTTCGTACTGCTCGGCGTTTTTTCACTCGTCGGTCTGATCACCAGCGGCTTTCTCGTCGCGAACACGCTCGCCGCGATGACCGCGGAACAAGTCGGCGAGATCGGCATCGTCAAAGCGCTTGGCGGCACGCGCGCGCAGGTCATCGCGATTTTTATGATCGCCGCGCTGCTATACGGCATCGCCGGAACGATCCTGGGAACGCTGCTCGGCGCGCTCGGCAGTTGGCGTCTGCTCGCGTACATCGGCGCGCTGTTGAATCTCGACATCGGGTTCGCGATTGCGTATGAAGGCGTCGCGCTCGGCGCGGTCGTTGGAATTTTCGTCACGCTGATCGGCGGCTTGTTTCCCGCGCTCTCCGGCACCGCGATTCGCGTCAAGGACGCGCTCGAAGCGTATGGCATCACTTCGACGTACGGACAAGGACGCGTCGATCGGCTTGCGCAAAAAATCGTCGCGCTGCCGCCGCTTGCCGCGATGTCGCTCCGCAATCTCGCGCGGCGCAAAGCGCGTTCGCTCATCACGCTGCTCGTGATCGCGGTCGCGGTCGCCGCGTCGCTTGCCGCGCAAAGCACCAGCGCCTCGGTGGACACCGCGATTGACGGCTTGTTCAAAACGTATCACGCCGACGCGTGGGCGTGGTTCGATCAGTGGGTTGGCACGAATTTCGCGGGGCACTTGCGCGCGGTCGAGGGCGTGGAGGCAGTCGAGGTGTGGTCGTTTGGCGACGCGTGGGTTGGCGCGGCGCGCGCGCGGTTGTGGGGCGTGCCCGCGAACACGACGATGTACGTCCCGCGCCTGATTGAAGGGCGGTGGTATCGCGCGGACGAAAACGACGCGGTCGTCATCTCCACTGATCTCGCGCAAAGACGTTCCGATGGAACGTCTCTACGCGTCGGCGATGTGATCGAAATCGAAATTGCGGAGACGCGGCGCGATTTTCGCGTCGTCGGCATCGTGATTGACAACAGCATTTTTCTCGGCAGCGCCGTCGCCGGCAAAGTGTTCCTCAACGAAACGCTTGTCGAGCGGATGCAAGATCGTTTGGGCTGGGCGACTTTTTTCGCGCTGCGTTTCGACGCGCACGATCCCGCGACGGTCGAAAAACGTTTGGGCGAATTGCAAACGAAATTCCGGCAGTATCAAATGGGCACCGATTCCGCGTATCGCGAGGTGCGCGGCGCGAAAGAGCAGACGCGCATTCTCTCGCTCGCGCTGTACGCGATGAGTTTGATCATCGGCGCGATTGGCGCGCTCGGCGTGTTGAACACGCTGACGCTGAATGTGCTGGAGCGCCGCCGCGAAATCGGCGTGCTGCGTTCCATCGGCGCGGCGGACACGAACCTGATCCAAGTTTTTCTCACCGAAGGTTTGGCGTTGGGATTGGGCGGCTGGGTCGTTGGAATTTTGATCGGCTATCCGCTCGGACAATTTTTACTCAACTTGATGAAGTCGGTGTTGTTCCAGATTGATTATATTTTTAGTCCGCAAATGATTTTCGCGAGTTTGCTTTTCGCGCTCGCGCTCGCAACGCTGGCGAGTCTCATCCCCGCGCTTGGCGCGGCGCGTCTGCGCGTGGGGCAGGTGCTGCGGTATGAGTGACGCGCGTCTCTTCGGAGAGGGGGAGAGCGGGAGCGCGGGAGCGCGGGAGAACCCTCCCCCTCTCCCCCTCTCCCACTCCCCCGCGCTCGTCTTGACGCTAATCACTTTTGCTCTCGCCGCCGTCGCGTGTCATGCCGCGCCGACGGTCGCGCCGACACCGACGCCGCGCCTGACGACGGTGGAAGGCGGCATCGCCGAAATCAAATTCGACGCGCGCGCGCTCGTGCTCGATCAGCGCGCCGCGCCGTACTACACGATCCAATTGAACGAAGATACCGCGCTCGTCGGCAACAATCAGCAGCCGATCAGTTTGCTCGATTTGCGAAATGGTGATATTGTGCGCGCGGAAGGACAACCGACGGGGCGCGACGCGTTCCGCGCGGTGAAACTCACGCAGGTGCGCGCGACGCCGCGCGGCATCGCCTCGCCCACACCCAGCGCGACGCCGCCCCTCGCGCCGACGCCGCGCGCGACGCCGCCGGTTCTCGCGGGCGAACGCATTCCGCTCCCCGGCACGTTGCTCATCGCGGACACCGCCAACAATCGCGTGATCGAAGTGAACGCGGACAAGAAGATCGTGTGGGAATTCACGCCGAGTTCCGATCAAAAGTTCGCCGCGCCAAGCCACGCGTTCTTCACACCTGGTTTCAAATCGGTCGTTGTTACCCAATCACCCAATCACCAAATCATCGAACTGGATTACACGACGCGCCAAATCATTTGGACCTTCGGCGAGTGGGGCGTCGCGGGAGCGGACGGCGCGCACCTCAATACGCCGGACAGCGCGCGGCGTTTGCCCGACGGGCGCACGATCGTCGCGGACGTTCGCAATTGCCGCGTCGCGATCATTTCGCTCGCGCAAAAAATCGCCGCGCAAATCGGCAAGACGGGACAGTGCAAAAACGAAACCGGCTTGCTCGCCAAGCCGAACGGGGTTACACTGCTGTCGAACGGGAATCTGCTGCTCACCGAAGCGACGAATCGGCGCGTCAGCGAAGTGGATTTGCAAGGCAAGGTCGTGCGCGCGATCACGCTTCCCGTCGTTGTGTATCCATCCGACGCGCAACTGACGCGCGCGGGAAATATTTTGGTCGCGGCGTACGAAAAGCCGGGGCGCCTTCTCGAAGTGGATTGGGACGCGCAAATCGTCTGGGAATATTTTCCGCGCGCGGAAACCGAACGGCTCGACCGCCCCAGCATCGCGCTGGAATTGCCGAACGGCAACATCGCGTTCAGCGACGATTACAACGATCGCGTCGCGATCGTCAATCGCGCGGGAAAAATTTTGTGGCAGTACGGCGTGACCGGCGTCGCAGGCAAAGCGCCGGGCTATTTGAACACGCCGAACGGAATTGATTTTCGCGCAGTTCCAATTCCCGCCGCGACGTTGACCGCGATTGCGCCCACGCCGACGCGCACCGCGACGCCAGTCGCAACAGAGACCGTCACGCGCTAAACAACATCATCTGCAACCGGAAATCGTAACTGCTCAGGCTGTCATTCTGAGGAGCGGTTTTTGCGACGAACGCTTTGCGTCTCGCAATTCGCGATTAGCGAGATGCTTCGCTTCGCTCAGCATGACAATGGGCTGAGCAGTTACCGGAAATCCAAATTCAACGAGGTGAAACAATGTCGGAGAAAACTTCCAACCCCAAGCCAATGACAGGTCTTTGGGCGAATGCCGCAACGTTGGCGATGGTGCTTTTCCTTTCAGCACTCTTGTTCATCGCCACGCTGTTTGTCGGAGCAGGAATCCTGCTCGTAGGGCGGATTCTGATCCTGGTTTTCCCAGTCAGTTTGTTCGAGGCATCCCTCATCGCGCTCGTCATCGCCGGTAGTATCGTCTTCCTGGTTTATCAGATTACGCGCCTCCCCCGAGTCCTGCCATCCGTGGACGATGATTGGGACGAGGATGAGGACTGGGACGATTACGATGAGGATGAAGATTTTGAAGACGACGCGGACGAAGAAGACGACGTCATTATCCCGCCGCGCAGTCGTAACGATCCTTGCCCGTGCGGCAGCGGCAAAAAATACAAACACTGTCACGGTCGCGTTGCCTAGACGCGCGGCTCCGGTTTAGGTAACCGCCGCTTGACGGATTAGCACACTCGCCTTATAATGTGGGCGAGTGAGCGGGAAACGCAAGCCCTGCTCTCAGGTCAAAACGATGGCTGTGGATGCGCGCCGCCGCGAGCAACTATTGAACGACCTGGCGCGGCGAATCGAACGTTTGGGAATGACCGCGCCGGCGATCTTGTTCCTGGAAACGTACAAACCGTTGGCGTTTCTGGGCGCGCAATGGCTTTGGTTTGCCCAGCCCTTTCTCACGCTCGGCTTTAACGAAACTGATTTGCGCGATTTGACCCTGATCGTCGAAGAGCGCACCGGCATAGAAGAACTGATCGCTCGGCTGGAAGCGAGCCCGAGCGACCAAACCTAACGCGCGGATCGCGGCGCGACGCTTCCCAGGAGTCCCGGTTGGATCCGATTCTGAGTTTGCTCGATTCTACAATTGGCGCGCGACAAGCCCGGATGCTGGGCGTGCTTTTGCTTTTCCTCCCGATCTTTTTCTTTGCGTATTGGGCGGTCAAACGCGGCGCGCGTTTTGTGTTGCGCCCGATTGCCGCGTACGCCGCGCTCAAAGGTCTGTTCGCGCGTTCCGCCGAAGCCGGACAGCCGGTCCACCTCTCGCTCGGCACGACCGGCGTGGGCGATCAATTTACCGCCGATACTGCCGCCGCGTTCAACGTCCTCGAGTACCTCGCCGAACGCGGCGCGATCAGCGCGGCGCCGCTGCTGGTCACGCTCGCCCACCCGACCGCGCTTCCCGTCGCGCAAGACATTCTGCGGCGCGTCTATCGCCAAATGGGAATGCCGGAAGATTACGATCCGACGCGCGCGCGCTTGCTCGCGCCCGATCCCAATTGCGCGGCGACCGCGCACCAAGACGCGTTCGCGTATGCCGTCAGCGCGATGCGTTTGCTGACCCAGCAAAAACTGGTGGCGAATGTAATGGTCGGACGGTTTGGCGCAGAATTTCTGTTGATGAGCGAAGCCGGCGCGCAACGCGGACTGACCCAGGTCGGCGGAACGAGCGCGCCCGAAGTTTTGCCGTTCGTCAATGCGACGATGACGCATCCCTTGATCGGCGAAGAAATTTACGCGGGCGGCGCGTACCTTTCGGGCAAGCCCACCCATTTGAGCAGTCTGCTCGCCCAAGATATTTTGCGCGGGCTGATCGTCGCGCTCGTGCTGGGCGCGGTTTTATTCCGCACGCTAGGGTTGATCTAAAATGAGATGGCTTGCAACCTCAGTCGCGATCGCAGTGGGGCTGATCACCCTGCTTGATTATTTTTTCGATGTGCCGATCCTCGACGCGCTCGGCGTCGCGTTCCGGCAATGGACGATCATTCTAACGGCGTTTGCGTTGTTGCTCGGCGTGATCAATTTGCTCCAGGTGCATCTGCGCCGGATCATCCGCCGCGATGAAGCGAGCGCGGGGTACAGCCTCATCGTCGTCGTCACCGCCACGCTCGTCGCCAGCGCGGGCTTGTGGTTCGGCTTGCCCAGCGAGCCGATGACCTGGGTCTTTGAAAATCTGTACGTGCCGTTGCAAGGCGCGTTCTTCGCGCTCGTCGCGTTCTTTCTGGCGACGGCGGCGTATCGTGCGTTGCGCGCGCGCAATCTCGAAACGACGTGGATGTTGATCGCCGCACTCGTCGTTTTGCTGGGACAGACGCCGCTCCTCGGCGTGTTGACGGACGCGCGCGAATGGGTGCTGAACGTGCCTAGCACGGCGGGCGTGCGCGGTATTTTGATCGGCGTGGCGCTAGGCACGCTGGCTACCGCGCTGCGCTTGCTGATCGGAATGGATCGTCCCTACAGCGAATAACTCCAATGATTCAATGCGCTCAATGCGGGACCAAAAATCGAGACGGCAGTAAATTTTGCGGCGACTGCGGCGCGCGCCTGGTGCAGCCGTCGGGTTTGATTTGCCCGATGTGCAGCACGCCCAACACCGTCGAAAATGTTTTTTGCAGCAAGTGCGGCGCGCGTTTGGCGCCGCTGACGGTTGCGCCGGTCTCGGAAAAAACGCCGCCACCCACGCCGATCAAAGGACTGTCGTTGCCCGCCAAGCCCGCCGAACCGATCGCGCCCGCCGACAAAGCAGAGCCGCGTCAACCCATCGCGCCGACACTGAAACCGGAACGCGAGCCAAGCGCGCCGGTCACCGACACAGAACCCGCATCTCCAGATGCCCCGCCCGGTGACTGGCTGGGACGTTTGCAAACGCTGACGCCTGAAGAAGAAGCGCCCGTCATCCCAGCGGCTGAAACGCCCGCACCGGACAGCGAACCTCCCACCGCAGAAGAAGCGTCGGGCTGGCTGGCGCGCTTGCGCACCGCGCCGACGATCGAAGAACAAGCGCCGGCGGAGCCATCGCTCCCTGCGCGCGCCAGTGAGTCGGTTGAGATCGCAGAAGAAGACTTGCCCGATTGGCTGCGCTCGTCTTCGCCCGGTCAAGAATCGGCACAAGACGCCGCGCCGAAATCGAAAGATGCGCCAAGTTGGATGTTGCCCGCGAGCGAAGCGGAACCGATCGTCGCCGCGCCAAGCGCGGACGCGGAGATGCCCGATTGGCTCAAAGACACCCGCGCGCCCATCGCGCCGGAACCCGCCACGCCGCCAAGCGAACGACTCGATTGGTTCAAACCCGTTGCCGCGCCGCCGGAAATGCCACCGCCGATTCAAGCGACCGACGCGGAAATTCCCGAGTGGCTCAAAACGTTAAAGCCGCAAGACGAGCCACCGCGCGCGCCTATCGCACAACCGCACCCTCTGGCGGACACACTTGACGCCGATGGCGCTCCGCCAGTTGAATCACCCGGCGAAGAATTACTCCAAGCCCTAGAAGGCATCGCGCCATCAACCCAAGTGGAAAAGCCCGCGTGGTTGACCGAAGCGCCGCACAGCGAAACCAGTGAAGACGAATATTTGCCGGACTGGCTGCGCACTACGCCGTCAGGCGCAACTCCCACGCCCGAACCATCCATCGAAGCCGGCGCGCTCGAAGCGCTGGGCGAAGTTCCAGAATGGATCGCCGCGCTCAAACCCGTCGAACAACCCGTTCCGACTCTCGTGGAAAGTGGCCCGCTGGAAACGACGGGACCTCTGTCAGGACTGCGCGGCATTCTGCCGCTCGCGTCTGCCGTCACCGAGCCGCACGCGCCGCCCCAGCCCGCGCCCGTCAATCCATTCAAAGAGAGCGCGCGCCTATTTGAATCCATTCTCGGCGCGCCCGCGCTTGCCCCGGCGATGCCTGCCAAACCCACGCACCGCGCGTGGACGATGCGCCCGCTCATTTATTTGTTGTTGCTCTTGGCGATCTTGATCCCGTTTTTCATTCCCGATCTCGCCGGTTCGTCGTTACGCACCTTTGGCACGCCAACCGCCGATTTGTACGACACAATTGAAAAATTGCAACCCAATTCGATTGTCGTGCTGTCGTTCGATTACGATCCCGGCAGTTCCGGTGAAATGGATTTGCAGGCAACTGCGCTGGCGCGCCATCTGATGCAACGCCGCGCCCGGATCATCGCGCTCAGCACACTCGATCCAACCGGCGCGCAAATCGCGCAACGCGTGCTGGACAATGCCGCGCGCGCGGTGGGCAATTATGCGTATGGCACGAATTATCTGAACCTGGGTTACATCGCGGGGCAGGAAGCCGGACTGCGCCAATTGGCGACCGCCGGTTTTGCGCCCGCGACGCGCGATTACGTGCGCTATCAAACGCTGGACAAATATCCCAACTTGGGCAACCTGCAGAATTGGCGCAATGTCGCGCTGGTGATCGAATTGGCGGGCGCACCCGAGCCGCTCCAAAAATGGATGGAGCAAGTGCAACCGCGCGCCGGAGTGAAAATCGCGGCGGGCGTGAGCGCGGCGGTGGAACCGCGCGCGCGCGCGTACCGCGACGCCAAACAGTTGACCGCGCTGATGGGCGGCTTGGTCGGCGCGGCGCAATACGAAATCTTGTCGAACCAGCGCGGGTTGGCGGTCATCAGTGTTGGCGCGCAAAGCACCGCGCATCTGGTTTTGCTCGGCGTGATCGCGCTGGGCAATCTGATGTACTGGTTCGCGCGCGGACGAGGCAAGCCGAAATGACGGATCCGATTGGCGTGTGGGTCGGCGCGATCCTGACCCTGCTCGTATTCAGTTATCTGCTCGGCGATACGCCGCTCTTTCGCGTCGCGCAGGCGATCTTCGTCGGCGTCGCGATTGGGTACGCGATCAGCGCGGCGGTCTATTTGATCTTACTGCCGTTGCTGTTCGATCCCTTGATCATCAATCCGGTGATGAACTCGTATCTTGTCATCCCGTTGATCCTGGGTCTGCTCTTGTTGCTCAAATTGCGAACCGCGTGGGCGCCGGTCGGAAATCTCAGCATCGCGTTCTTGTTCGGCGTGGGCAGCGCGCTCGCGCTGGGCGGCGCGCTGGACGGAACGCTCCTGCCGCAGTTGAGCGCGATCGTCGTCCCGCTCGATTCGCTGGAGAACGTGCTGTTGGTCGCGGGAACCCTCGGCGCGCTGTTGTCGTTTCGCTTTATTCAGCCGCAGTCCGGGCGTTTCGGCGCGCGCGTCGTCGAAACGGTGGCGCGCGGCTGGGGCGCGTTTGGGCGCTGGTTCGTGATGATCGCGCTCGGCGCGCTGTTCGCCAGCGTCGCCGTTTCGCGCATCTCGCTTCTGGTCAATCGCGTTTACTTTTTGCTGCACGATTGGTTGCAGATTGTCAAGTAGCTCGGTTGTGGAAATGAAAAACGGAAAACGCTTGCCCGCCAAATTTCTGACCCAGGTCGTCGCGCGAATTCACGACACGCTGGGCGACAAACTGGTTGCCGTCGTCCTGTTCGGCAGTTATGCCAAAGAAACGGCACGCGCCGGATCGGATTTGGACTTGCTCGTGATCGCGCGCGCGTTGCCGCGCGAACGCGACGAGTTATTGCTGTACCAATTCGACGATCTCGTGATGGAGACCGGGATCGCCGTGATGCCGATTTTGATGACGCCGGAAGAACTACGGCGGGATATGAATGTGCTGGGACCTTTGATGTTCGGTTTGGTGACGGGCTATCGAATCGTGTGGGGACAACTCCCCCTGCTTCTCAAATGGGAACAGTTTGTGCGGATGCATTTTCGCCTGTCAAGGAAATACGACGCGTGGATTATCAAGAATCCTTCGAATCTACGGCTAAAGCCGAACTTGGCGTAGCGCGGCGACTGGCAGCGCAAGGCGATTATTGGTCAGCGGTCTATCACTGTCAACAAGCGGCTGAAAAAATGACCAAAGCCGTGCTCTTCAAAAACCGGATCATCGAAATGAAAGAGCACGTGATCAGTGGTTTGTTTTCCAGCCGCATCTTGCGCCAACGACGTTCCAAAGAATTGACGCGCGTCTATCGGTATTTGGTACGCTTGGAAAGTCACATCAACAAAGCGCGCTACCCGGTTCGCGAAGCCGACGAAATCATTCCACCGATGGAACGCTACGGCGCGCGCGATGCCGCAGACGCCATCGCTCAAGCCGAATTTATTATCGTGACGCTGCAAAAATTGTTGGACGAACCTACGCCAAGTGAAACCGCAATCTGAAATCTGAAATCTCATTTCGCAATGCCTGATCCGCAAAAAGCAGAATCGCTTCTGGTCGCCGACATCGGAAGCGTCACCACCAAAGTCGGTCTCATAGACGTTGTGAACGGCGAGCATCGCTTTGTCAGCGCGGGCAGTGCGGCAACCACCGCGACTCCGCCGGAAGCGGATGTCCTCGTTGGCGTGCGCGATGCGATCCGCCAGATCGAAGCGCGCGTCGAGCGGCAATTGTTGACGGACGATCAGCAGTTGATCGTGCCGGAACGCTCCAGCGCGCAAGGCGTCGACGCGTTCGTCGCGGTGACCAGCGCGCCCCAACCGTTGCGCCTCGCCATCGTCGGACTGAGCCGCGAACTCAGCATCACCAGCGCGCTGCGCGCGATCAACGGAACGCACGCAACGGTCGCCGCGATTTTCGCGCTCGACGAAACCGGTGGACGCTGGATTCCGGTGACGTTGCCGCCCGCGCCGGACGCGCAACAACAAACGCCGACGACGGTGCTTCAAGACCCGGCTGTGTTGGCGGCGGAAACGTTGGCGCGCGCCCAGGTGGACGCGCTGGTCTTGGTCGGCGGCGTGGACGGCGGCGCGACGACTGCGCTGTACGATCTGGCAAACCTGATCGCCATCGTCATCGCGGCGCGCGATGAAAACTTGCGCCCGCTCGTCATCTTTGCCGGCAACAACGCCGCGCGCGCCGAAATCGCCAAACGGATCGGGCAGATCACGCCGTTGCGCGTGGTGGACAATGTGCGCCCCACGCTCGAACACGAAAACCTGGCGCCCTTGCAACGCGAACTCGACGCGCTCTACGACGAAAAGAAGATCAAGTGGCTCCCCGGTCTCGGCGGGTTGACCAATTGGACCGCGGCGCCGATCGTTCCGAGCGCGCACGCGTTCCAAAACATCGTCCGCTATCTCGCGCGCCGGTTCGGTTTGAACGTGTTGGGCGCGGATCTGGGCGGCGGCACGACGACGATTGTAGCCGTGCGCGGCGACTCGATTCAGCACCGCGTCCGCGCCGATTTGGGGATGGGACATCATCTGGAAAATATTGTCGCACAGGTTCCGGCTGAACGCGTGGCGGATTGGCTTCCCATCGAAATCGCCGCGGAGGAAGCCCAAGCACATTGGCTCAACCAGGCGTTGTATCCACGCGCCGTACCGCTCACGCGGCAGGATGCCTATCTGATGCAAGCCGCGGCGCGCGCGGTGCTTGCCGCCGCCGCGCGGGACATCCGCGCCGACGGACTCGATTTGATCGTTCTGAGCGGCGGCGCGTTCGGAGCGAATTCGAACTTGGGCGCGCTCGCGCTGCTCGCGCTGGATGCCATTCAACCGCACGGCGTTTTTTCGCTGGCAGTCGATCCGTTTGGACTGGCTCCGGCGCTAGGCGGCATCGCGTCCGTCAATCCCGAAGCCGCCGCCAGTGTGATCGAGCGCGATGGCTTGGTGACGCTCGGTACCGTGATTGCGCCGTTGTCGCGAAATCGCGAAGGGCAAATTGATGCGCGCGTCCAAATTCAGCCCACCAGTAGCGGCGTGATCAACTTGGAAGTGCAACACGGCTCGCTCGAATTGGTGCCGCTCTTGCCGGGTCAAAAAGCGGCGATTGAGATTCGTCCGGCGGGCGGCGTGACGTTGCCGCAAGCCAAGCGCGGCGTCTTCAAAGCGCAAATCGAAGGGGGCGCGCTCGGGTTGATCATCGACGCGCGCGGACGCCCGATCACTCTGCCGGGCGATCCGGAAAAGCGGCGCACGAAAATTCAGCAGTGGTACTGGGATGTCGGCGGCGAGGTGGGATATGCCTGACCCGATCATTCCCGCACTCGCTCAAACGCGCGTCGTCAAATTCGCGCGCGTCCGCCGCGAACGATTGTTGCCCACGCGCGGCGTCGTGATGGTCACCGCCGGAAATCGCGTCGGTGCGCTGGACGTGGTCGCCAAAGTGACGAGCGCGGGCAATGTGCGTCCGGTGCCGCTGGCGCGTTATTTGCGGACGAAAGAGACCGCGCTGGATAAATATTTGCTCAAACAACCGGGCGAAGATTTCGCCGCTCGCGAAATTCTGGCGTCCAAACCGGAATCGTTTGGAATGTTACGCCGGATTTATCGCGCGCCCAAGGCGGGGCGAATTGTGGCGGCGCAAGGCGCGTGGCTGGCGCTCGATCTGGCGGACACGGCGTTTGAATTGCGCGCGTTGTATCGCGGCACAGTGATCAACGTGATGGCGCGGCAAGGTGTCGTGATCGAAGCGACCGGCGCGCTGGTGCAAGGAATGTGGGGCGCGGGCGGCGAGGGGTACGGCGTGATTCGCCAGATGGTCGATCAACCGGATGCGCTCCTCAGCGACGATCGGATTGATGTGACCGCGCGCGGCACCGTTTTGCTCGCCGGAGCCGGAATCACGGAAGCGGCGTTGCGCCGCGCGGCGGAAGAGCGCGTCGCCGGATTGATCGTCGGCGGATTGGCGCCGGGTTTGCGGCGCTTGTGCGCGGAACTCGAACTGCCTACCTTAGTAACCGATGGTTTCGGCGAGTGCGCGATGTCCAAAATGATTTTCGAGTTACTCGCCGCGCACGTGGGCGAAGAGACGATCATCAACGCACCGACGGTGCCGGTCAGCCCCAGCCGCCCTGAAGCGTTCATTCCGATTCTCGCCGGGGGCGGCGCGGGCGAAACAGCGGTGCCGCCGCCCACGTTGCTCGCGCAAGTCGGCGCGAACGTGCGCGTGGTCAGCGGCGCGCTGCGCGGTCAGATCGGCAAAATCGCGGAGATCGCCACGTTGCCGCGCACGTTGGAAAGCGGCGTCGCGGCGTGGGGCGCGGAGATCACATTCGACACGGGCGCGCGTTTGTTTGTGCCGTGGGAAAACTTGGAACTGATCGGATAGCAAACAATTGTCAATTGACAATTATCAATTGTCAATTGTCGAGAAGGAGACGACACAATGTCAGAGGTTGCACCTGCCGGAGGCGGCGGTCCCAACAAGTTATTCATCGTGCTGGCGCTTGGGTTAGTGGGCTTGCTCGTGATTGGCATCGTCGTGTTTCTGGTGTTTATGCTGGTCATTCAACCGATCACGCCGACGCGCGTCGTGACGGTCACGTTCGTGACGACGCCGACGCGCGCCGCGCTCGTCGCGCAAACGCCGACGACGGCGCCAACTGCAACACTCGCGCCGCCCACGCCGACGCTCGTCGTTCAACCTGCCAGTGGTGTCACGGCGCCGGTCAGCGGCGGCGCGTTGACGCCAACGCTAACGCTGACGGCAACGGTCGCGGCAGGCACCGGCACGCCAACTTCGGGAATGCCGGATACCGGCATCGGCGAGAATTTGTTGCTCCTGGCGGCAGGTGTCGTCTTGATCTTTGTGATTTTTGCCGCGCGGCGCGCGCGGGCGACGGGCGCGGCGGCGTAACCAAGCAGGGACGTTCAATCGAACGTCCCTGCCTTTAATGGCTGAAAGAATTCAACCAAACTTTAACGCGCAAGTTTCAAAAACTGTGGTATAATCTCAAGCAAATTCTGCGCTCCAGCGCTCGCGTTGCACGATAGATTTCATTTTGGGGAGGTCTGCAATGGCGCGTCCTACTTCTTTCCACCGAGTTCCTTGGAGTGTCTTGATCGTTTTTGCCGCGTTGGTTGTCTGCGGAATGGCGAGTTGGGTTTTTGGGCTCTCCTCAGATTAGTGGGGTGAATCGGCGCGGTTGACGCGTCTTCCCCTTCTGGGGTAGACTGGAGCACCGAGGAGGTGGGACGATGGAGGAGATACTGCTGTTGAGTGCTCCAGCGAAGGTGA
>VGOB01000060.1 GCA_016865935.1 Chloroflexota bacterium
AGCGTCCACCTTTGTGCACGTACTCGTCCCAATGTGCGTCCAGAATTTCGGCGAGGCGAATCATGACGGCAATATTACGCGCAATTCAAACACCCGCAATACAATGCGAAGCATTTCTGTTCAACACCGCGCGCGACGCAGGCGTTAATCTCGCGCGCCTCGCCGCCGAAAACGATCTCACCCTCTTGGAATATTTCCTCACCGATGCCGCCGGGCACAAAGCGAATCCCGCCAACACCGCGCGCATCCTCGCCGAAGCGGACGAATTGATCGGCGGCGCGCGCGACGCAAGCAATCTCGCCAACACGCTGATCGTCATCACGAGCGATCACGGCAACGTCGAAGACGCGACGACGCGCAGTCACACGCGCAATCCCGTGCCGACGATCCTGATCGGCGCGCAACGCGAACGCATCGCGTCGCGCATCCACGCGCTCACCGATCTCGCCCCCGCGCTGGCGGATTTACTCGCGCGCTAGAATGTGTCAAGCACTCGAGTGCGCGCCTGATTTTACTTGGGGGGTTGATTGCGGCGCGCTTTGTGGTAAAATACACCCACATTCGTCTTCCGTTCTTCATCTCACCCAGAGGTCTCGATGCGTTGCGTCAAATGTGCTGAACCGATTTCCGCGCTCGATCAACCTTGCCCGCATTGCCAATTCGCGGGCGATCCCGCGCTGATCGAAGAACTGAGCCACGTCAACTGGCTGCTCGGTCAGATCGACGCGCTGATCAAACTCAAGATCGCGAATGATCGTTTGGCGCAATTCTACCGCGCGCGTCAACGCGAATTGGAAATCCAACTCGGCTTGCGCGCGCCCGCGCTCACGCCCGATCAAGTCCGGACGATCCGCGCGACGCTGGCGCAGGGTGACGCGCTGTTGCGAAAAATTGATGCGTGGCTCGCCGATGATTTGCTCGACCGCGCCGCGCTCGCGCCGATCCTCGCTGAAGCGCGCCAGCAAGTACGCGATTTACAACGCCAACTCGAAGATCATGCGCGCGCGCCGTACCCGCGCACCGATGCCGAACGATTGCAAATCGTCGAGTTTCTCCTTGCGGCAGTGCAGAAAATCGCCGAACGCGGCGGCTTTGTTTCTGTTGCCGCGCAAGACCGCGCGCGCGCCGCGCTCCTCGCCGAAAAAGAACAGCTCGAAATCAAACTGGGTCTGCGGAAAGCGGAACCCGCGCCCGCACCACCGGAAAAACTTGCCGCGCCGGTGCGCGAATCGGTCGCGCTGCCAACGCCACCTCCGCCCCACGCCCCACGCCCCCCTTTGCGCGATCGCTTTTTGGGTTCGCTCCTTTCGGAACGCACTTTGCAGGCGATGCTCTTCCTGGGAATTTTTCTTCTCTTCGCCGCCGCGATCTCATTTGTCTTTTGGGGGTGGAAAGATTTTCCGCCACTCTTGCGCGTCGCGATTCCAACGCTCTTCACTTTTCTTTTTCTCGCGCTCGGCTGGTATGTGCGAACGCAAACGCGAATGTATCGCTCCGGCATCGCGCTCACCGCGATTGCCGCGCTCCTGATCCCGATTGACTTTTACACGCTCTACGTCAATTTCAACATTCCGCCAGAACACACGCCGATCTTCTGGCTCATCACCTCATTCGTCTGTCTCGCCGCGTACATCGCGATTACACTCTTGACGCAAAGTGCGTTGTTCGGCTATCTCGTCGGCGCGGCGGCGGGCGGCGCGGTGCTTTCGCTCGTCGAGATCGCACACCTGCATTTCGCGCTCGCGCGCGATTGGGACGCCGCCGCGCTCGCGCTGCTCGCGGTCGCGTTGATGTTGATTGCCACCGCGCTGAGTCGCGCGCAACCAAATCGCTGGCGCGTGCTGGCGGAACCATTTCGCAACCTCGCGCTGATCGCGATGGGCGCGCTGATGCTGTTGAGTTTCGGCTGGCGCTACCTGGATCGCAAAACGTACGACGCGCTGCACTATTCGATGACGCTCAGTTGGTGGCTCGGCGAATTTCTCTTTGCGTGGGGCGCGATCCATTATCGCAGTCGCACGCTCGGCATTCTGTCCGCGCTCGCGCTGCCGATCGCGACGTTTTTCGCGCAAGCCGCGCTGTTCGATCAAACGCGCATCAATCCGGCGTGGCACGCGTTCGGGCTTGCGCTCCTCGTTCCGATTTATCTCACCGTCGGCAATAAACTGCTCGCGCGCACCGACGACAAAATTTTGCGCGGGCACGGACGCACCGCGACCGGCTGGGGCATCGCGCTGACGATTCTTGCCGCGCTCTGGTCGCTCACAAATTTGACGAGCAGCGCGGCAGCAGCGTGCAGTCACGCGGTCTTGTTCGGCGCGATGCTGCTCGCGCTGTTTTTGTGGCGGCAACCGCGCCTTTTGTACGCGGCGACATTCTTCGCGCTGACGACAACCGCGTTCACGATGAGCGAGTTGAATTTGTCGCCCAAATATTTTTCCATCGGCTGGTCGTCATGGGCAATTGCGTACATCGCCATCGCGTTCCGGCTTGGTTTTTCCGCGAATAACGCGAATAGCGCGAATGAAAAAGAAAAGATTAGCGAAGATTCGCGTAATTCGCGGATCATTTGGCGCGCGCGTTTAACGGCAACATTGGTCAACGCCGGCTTTATCATCGCCGCGCTCGCGATCTTGCCAACCTTGTTTCCGTACGACGGCAATCTGCTCGTGTACGCGCTCGGCAACTGGATCGCGCTCGCGGCGTGGTCGGCGCGGATCGCGCACGCGGGACAACCCGGGTTCGCGTCGCACGATTGGCTGGGGCGGTCGCGTTTTCACTGGGCAGCCGCGCTGCCATTACCGTTCTGGATTTGGATCGTGTTTGCGAATCGCGGTCCGCTTGGGTACGATTTGCCGCTCGCGCTCAGCGCGCTCGCGTGGGGGATAGTCGCGCTCAGCGTGTCATTGCGAGGCACGCGTCCTGAGCGGAGCGCAGCGGAGTCGAAGGATCGCGCGACGAGGCAATCCCCAAATCGCGAATCGGAGATTGCTTCGTCGCGGAAATCGCTCCTCGCAATGACACCTGATTTGCCGTGGCACCTCGTCGGCTTGCTCGTCAGCGTCGTCGCGGTGATTGCCGCGACGTTCATCGCGCGGAATGATTACGCGCCCGCGATGTGTTTGCTCTCTGCCGGTTTGCTCTACATCGCAGATGCGATCACGAATCGGCAGCGATGGGAACTCGTGCCGGGCGCGTGGGTAACCGCGTGGGGCGTAGCGTGGTTGCTCGACCGTGCGCGCGTCAGTTTCGATCAAGTCACGATGGCAGTCGCGTTGCTCATCGCGATTTATGTTTTTATCGGACTGTGGCAAGAACAGCGTCGCTCGCGCACGTTCACGCGCGATTTTCTGACGCCGTTGTACTGGGCGAGTCACGTACTCGCGCTCGTCGTTTTGTTGCGCGTCGCGATTCAGCCGATCAGTTTGCGTTTCAGTTCCGATTGGACGGACGCGAATCGCGTGTGGGAAGCCGCGAGCTGTATTTTGCTCGGCGTCGTTTACGCGTGTTACGCGTGGGGCACGTTCAAGGAACGCTGGGCGCACGCGGCGGCGTGGTTGTTCGTCGCGGGCGGCGGACTGATCGCGATCAGTTACAGCACGGGTACCGGCTCGCTTGCCGCGCGCGCGGCGTTGGGCGCGATTGTGTTTGTGTTGGGCGAACGCGCGCTGCATTGGTGGTGGAGAGACCTAACCCCCCAGCCCCCTTCCCTGCAAGGGAAGGGGAAGAAGCGACTCGTTCTTCCTTCCCAAGGAAAAAAGAGGGAGCGGCGCATCATTCCCCCTTCCCTAACAGGGAAGGGGGTTAGGGGGATAGGTCGTCTCGCCTGGCGATTGTATCGCCGTCCGCTGTTGATCGCCGGATGGATCACGTCGGTCGCCGTGATCGGGATCGCGCTCGTGCGGAATTTGATTTTGCTCGGCGGACGCACGCCGCAAATTTGGGCAGTCGTCGGGCTGACGATGATCGTCGCGCTGTACGCGCTCTCGGCGCGGCTGTTTCGGCAAGCGCGCTTTGTCTGGTTCGCGTCATTTCTCGCGTTCATCCCTTGGACGATTATGACCAACCTGGGTTGGCTCGTCGCAGATCGCCCGGCGACGCCGTCGTTCGCGCTGAGTTGGATCGTCCTCGCGGCATTGCTCTACTTGATCGGAATGATTTTGCAACTCGTCACATCGCGCGCGTACGCGTTGCCGCCGCGCGTCGTCGCGCATTTGCTCGTTCCGTTCGCGCTTTTGTGGGGCATCGCACACCCGGAGACCAGCCGCGTGACGTTTGGTTTGGCAATCATTTTCTACGCGCTTGAAGCCGCGCTGCAACATCGCCGCGCGCGAACCGCGTCGGCGTGGGAAACGCGCTTTCTCTATCCCGCGCTCGGACTCGTTCCGATTTGGTGCGTGTACCTGCTGAATTTGCTGCCGGGCGCGCGCCACGAACATTACGGTTTGATGCTGTCGCTTTTCGGTGTGCTGGGTTTGATCGCCGGGCAATCACTCGCGCGCGTCGCGCCACGCGTAGAAATCGCGAACGCGTACGCGCTGCCCGCGTACCTCACCGGCTATGTCGCGACGATTGTCGGGACGCTCCTCGTCGCGCACGAACCTGGGTTGCTCGCGCTCGCGCTGTTGTACGACGCGCTGCTAATGCTCGCATCGGCGCGGCTGTTCAATAATCCGCTGTGGGTTTTTGCCGCGGCAGCCATCGCGCCGTTCTCGTTTTGGCTCGCGCTGAACCAGGGTGGCGTGCCGGGGAATCGTCACGGTTGGTGGCTGATTGGTCTCGCGGCGATTTACTTGTTGATGGCGTGGACGTTGCGCCGCGCGCGACTTGCGTCGTACAGTACCGCGCCGCTCACGATTGCGTTCGCGCTGATCGCGTTCGCGCTGCCGCCGTCATCGCAGGACAAGGTCGGCGCGTTTTGGGGCTACGGCGGCGCGGCGATTTTGTACGCCATCGCCGCGATTTGGTTGCGGCAACCGCTGTTGCTGACACCGGTGTGCGCGCTTGTCCTCGTGCCGTACGCCGTCGGGTTGCAAGAATCGGCATTGCTGCCGGAGTATTATGGCATCGCGCTTTTGCCCGGCGCTATCGTCGCGCTCGCGCTCGGTTGGACGATGGACGCGCGTCTTGGCGCGTCGCGCGATTTTCCGTGGCGCGATCCGATGCGCTGGCTCATCGCGCTCGCGGAGCGATTGCTGAATTGGTGGGCGCTGCCGCTGTACGCGCTCGGCTTTGGTTTGATCGCGGCAAGCCCGTTCTTCACGAATGGCAAGCCGGGACTCGCCGCGCTGAATTGTTTGCTGACAATGCCGATTGGCGCGTGGGCGATTTATCATTTCCGCTTGCGCGTCTGGTTGTTCGCAACCGCCGTCGCCGGACATTTCGCCGCGTATTTTTATCTCTACGATCTGGGTTGGCGACGATTGCCATCCGATTTTGCTTTGCGCTTTGTTCCGGTCACGGCGATTACGATTGCCGTCGCGCTCGTGATCGAACGACGACGCAACGAGACGCCGCCGATTCACGCGCAATCGCGATTCTTCGGTGGCTGGTCGCACCCGCTCTACTTGCTTGTCGCGTTCGATCTGTACATCGCGCAGATGCTGGGTCTGACGAACACGCCATCGGGCGCGGCAGTTTCGCTCGCGCACGCGATTCTGATCGCGATCCTCGCGTCGTTCTGGCTATCGCGCTGGATGCCGTACGTCAGCACCGCGTTGGGCTTGATCGCGCTCGTGCAATGGATGACGACGCAACCCGGGTCGCCAGTGAACGCGCCGACGCCGCTCGCGCAGTTGGCGTTGGCATACGGCTTGATCGGCTACGGTTTATCGTACGTGCGCGAGCGTCGCGGTATCACGTCGTGGCTCGCGATCTGGGATCAATCGCTGCGACGATCTGGCATCGTGCTTTCGTTCGCGGTTCTCGCGCTTGCCGCGATCCTGGGTGTGAATCTCGCGCAGTGGACGGTGCGCGCGTTGTTCGGCATGCCGTTCCGCCGACTCGTAGATTTGCCGACCGCGCAGATGATCGTCAGTGTGCTCGCGTTGCTGGGGTTGCTGTATCTCGCCGCCGCGTTCATTCATCGCCGGGTGCGCGTCGGCTACGCGGCAATCGCGATGCTGATCGTCGCGTGGATGTTGCACGCGTTTTACGTTCAGCAGTGGGATGGCGCGTCGAACGTGCAGTGGTACGCGCTGCCCGCTGGGTTGTATCTGCTCGGCGTCTCGTTCCTCGAATGGCAGCGCGGCAACAAGGATTTTGCGCGCTGGATTGATTACGCGGCGGTCGTGCTGATGATGGGCTCGCTCTTTTGGCAAACGCTGTTGTACGGTTTGGGTTTCGCGCTGATACTTGGCGCGGAAGGGTTCGCCGCGATTTGGTGGGGGAGCGCGCGCCGCCTGCGCCGATTCCTGTACGCGGGGATGATGGGTGTGGTGCTGGCAGTGGTCGCGCAACTGATCAACTCACTGCAATCGGTCAATCAGTGGCTCGTCTTCGGCGTGATTGGCTTGCTTGTCGTCGTCGCGGCGATTCTGATCGAACGCCGGATCGAAGATGTGAAGGGATGGCGGCAGAAGATCGAGACGTGGGAGTAAAGCGAGGGGCGAGGGGCGAGAGGCGAGGAGCGTGAGGAGAGTTTAGGATGACCGCGACGAATTCTTGGAAAACGATTATTTTGATTGGCGCGTTTGGATTAGTCGCGCTGCTTGGCATTTTGCCAAAAGGCGAGTTGAGCGCGGCTCAACCAACACCACCAACCGCTCCGCCTGTTACCAAACCTGCGCCAATCACAAAAACGCCGCCGCCGATCTCTGGAGGAGAGTGGAAGGATGACTTGTGGGGCTTGGAGCAGATGTCCGCGACAACCAATGTCGAAGTTTGGGGACGTATGGTACTCAAAGTCACAGAGCGTCTCAACTGGATGCAAACTTGGACTGCACACTTTGCGCTGGGCGAATTTTTCCGAACCGAAGCGATCTCCGACTCGGTACAGTTGACGCGAGTGAGTGGTTCTTCTCAATATTTTACAGCTGGTACATACACATCAACTGTTTTTGATGCGGGACGCTCAGTTGCTTGGTTATCCGCCAGATGGGTCAACACAGAAATCACCCGTCCCATTACGGTAGAATTTCGCACTGGAGATACTGTTCCTCCCGATCATACATGGTCGAACTGGGACGCGTCGAAAAAACTGTGCGCCTGTCGCCTTGACCTTGATCTCTGTGATTGCACGTGTTTTCGATTAGGGCTTACCAGTAGTCGCTTTTTTCAATACCGAGTCGCTTTTTCAAACGGCGATCCCGATCGCACTCAAGTATTTAACGAGATCAATATCACCTATGGAATTTACGTGCCGTTTGGCTACGCAATCTCGCGAGCGATTCCACCGACAGATTTGCAGTCGTGGAAAGAGATCTTCTATTCTTCCACTTTGCCCATTAGCACTACGCTCGCGATTGATGTTTTGGCAACAGATGGAAATGTGTTGCTATCGAATGTCAACTCTGGCGATAGTCTCGCGGGCATTGATCCGTTGGCGTACCCATCTATTCAATTGCGCGCAACGTTAGCGACGGATGATATATCGCGCACACCCGAACTGGATATGTGGGGAGTGCGGTGGTTGACGAACACGCGCTGGTATTTCTTCCCGCTCATATTTCGTTGAGGTAATACTGAAGAGATAACTGATGAAACTTTTTACCTCCCCAATGCCCAAATCAACTAAAACCGCGATTCTCATCGCCGGACTCGCGCTACTTTTGCCCGGCGTGCTGATCGCGGCCGCGAATCTGTGTATTATGCCGCTCGTGATCCTGGGTTCGCGGCGCGACGCGCTTGGCGTTGGCACCGTCAGTTTTGTGCTGCTGCTGCTGACACTCGGCGCGGGCGGCGCGGTGACGTGGCACGCGGCGCGCTCACTGCAAGGCAAAGCGTCTGCGCCGCTGCGCTTGCCGCGCGTCTGGATCATCGCCGGCATTTTCGGCTTGTGTCTCGTCGTCGGCGGCGTCGTGCGCGCGAACGACACGCTGTCCGCGTTCATCTTTCCGCCGACACTTCTTATCACCGCCGCGATTCCGCCGCTCTTCGCGGTGTCGTGGTTCGCGCAGCCGCGCGCGGACGGACTGACGTTCCGACGCGGGATGATCGCGTTTGCGGGCGGCGCGACGGTCAGCGTGTTCGTCGCGCTCGTGCTCGAAATTCTCGCGCCGCTCGTCGTATTGTCGCTCGTGTTCAACTTGAGCGACGTCGCGCTGCGGAGCGTGCAAAATCTGCTGACCGATCTCGCGGGGCAACAAATCGCGCGCGCGATCACGAACCCCGGGTTCATTCTTGCGTTCATCCAACTCGCGATCATCGCGCCGCTTGCGGAGGAAATCGCAAAGCCGCTCGTGACGCTGCCGCTGATCGGACGATTGGCGCGGCGCGATGCGTTTCTCGTCGCGGCGATGGCAGGCGCGGGCTTTGCCGCGCTGGAGAATGTGATCTACACGAGTTTCGGCGCGTACCTGTGGGCGGGCGTACTCGCGCTGCGCGCGCTTGGCGGCGCGATTCATCCGCTCGGCGCGGGACTCGTCGGCTTGAGTTGGCGCGACGTACTGAACGGCGAACGCGACGCGTGGCGGCACGGTCTGGCGCGCTTTGGTCTCGCGGTCGGAATGCACGCCTTGTGGAATGGCGGCTCGCTGATCGTCGTCGCGCTCGGCGGCGCGCAGTTTTTTGGCGCGCGACCGGCGGAGATCAACATCCTGGGTCTCACTTCGGCTGGTACGGTACTCGCGCTCTTGATCGTGCTGGGACTTGCCGCGTTGTGGCTGGGGCGCGCGACCGTGCAACGCGCGCAATCGAACATCGCGCGTGAACCTGAATCGCGCGAAGAGGAATTTGTGCTGTCGGATCGCGCGGTGGCGATCTGGGCGTTCATCTGTCTCGTCGCCATCGTGCCGGTCGGCGTGACCGCGTTGAGGACAATTATCAAATAGTGATTGGTCAACTGGTTGACTCAGTACATCACAGATTGTCATTCTGAGGCGCGCTTTTTGCGCCGAAGCATCTCGCAATTTGCAATTAGCGAGATGCTTCGCTTCGCTCAGCATGACAGAATTGTGATCTACTGTGACTGGTCACTGATTGACTAATCACCAATCACCAGTTGACTAATCACGAGCCGCGCTATGAACAAACTACGTTTGATTTTTCTCAATCGTTTGAATTTGTGGATCGCGCTCGCGCTCGTCGCCGCGAATTTGTACGCGTGGACGAGTACGCTGCTTGCCGCGTCTGCGCCGTACGTCGTCGCGCCGATTCGCGCGCCGCAAGTTGTCGCGCTGCTCAACAAAATTGACGAAGGCGGACATTCCGGCGAGACGTGGCAGGTGACGCTGACGGAGTTGGAAGCGGAGCAGACGATCACGTGGTATTTGCAACGCTATCCGCAAATTCCGTTCGCGCATCCGCGCGTCAAGATCACGCCGGACTATGTCAGCGGCGAAGGCGACGCGACGATTGCGGGCTTGCGCGTGCATATCGGCGGCAAAGCGCGCGTGACGCTGAAAGATGGTTTGCCGGTCGTGCAGATTTTGGATCTGAGTCTGCCGCTGCCGCCGCCGATCCGCAACGCGCTGGAAGACGAAATGCGCGTGCAGTTGCGCCGCGCCGACGCGCTGCCGGTGCGATTCACTTTTGCGGAGTGGGGCAACGGCGTGGTCGTTGTGCGCGGCGTGATTCGCTAAACCCAAACAAAAACCGCCGCGCGTGCGGCGGTCTGAAATCATTTTGATCCGCAAGTCACGTGAATTTCCGCGAATGGTTTTAATTCGCGCGATTCGCGTCATTCGCGGATCATTTTTTTACGCGCAAATGAACACCGTATCGCTTTGCACCTCAACGTCAATCAATTGCCCGCCAATCGTCACAGCATATTTGCCGTCTTCGGCGATCGCCAGTTCAAAGCCGCCTTCGCCGTACTGCGGCGCCGTACCGCTGTAGACAATCGTATTTTCGCCGCGCGAGTTTTCGATCATCACGACCACATTCGCGCGCGGCAGCGCGCCGCAAATCATCCGCGCGCCCGGCAAATGATCGACGTGTACGCGCCGCCCGATCATCGAAGGCGTATCGTCGGCGGCAAGCGGCGCGGGCATCGCGTGAGCCGATTCAATCGGTTCCGGTTTGACCAAACGCCACGAAACTTCGGCGGCAGGTTCGCCCTGGGGCGTCGGTTCAACCGGCGTTGGCGGACGAATCGGCAAATCCAATTCCAGCCGTGGCGACGACGGTTCGTTCGCCAGAGTCGTTTCGACGCTGGGCGCGGCGGGCGCGCCTGGAACGATGAGGAGCGACATTGTTTTTTCTTCGACGCTGGGCGCGGGTGCGGGAGGGGTTGGTTCCGGCGCGACGACTTGAGTTTCGGCGGGCGTGATCTGAACGCGTTTGAGCGCGACGGAGGCGGGGACTGCCGTGATTTCGATCACGGGCGTCGGCGCCGCCAATTCTTCGATCTCGTGCGGTTGCGCGCGTCGCGTGACGCGGCGGCGCGGGCGCGGCGCTGCTTCCGGCGGCGTCTTGACGCGCCGCGCGCGCGGCTTGGGCGCGACCGGCGCGCCGATTGGGATCGGCGCCGAATCGCTCGCGTCCTGATCGGCGGGCAATTCCAGACCCGTGCGAATGATCGCCACGCCGCGATAATAATGCTGCAGGATTTGTTCGAATGACGCGTTCCGCCGCGCCATCACAATCGCGCCGCGCTTGCACATTCCCACGCCGTGCCCTTTGAGCGTGAGAAAGCCGCACGAGCAGTCCACGCCGCGCAGATACGCCAGCGCGGGCACGTGCATTTCTTCCGCGTTGCGCGTGTGCCCGTCGCAATGTTCGAAAAAGAACGCGCTGATCAACTGCCCCTCGTGCATCGCGATGACGCCCCAGGTTTCGCTCAACGCGCGAAAAACTTCGGGCGCGCTCACCGGATCGACGCGTTTCCATTTTTGACAATGCGCGGTCGTGCACACATCCGCGTTGTGTTCGGGATGGCGTTGCGCCGCGACCACGTACGTCCGCGACGCGACGGCTTGCGCTTTCAACGCCTCCAGCGGCGCGTCCGCGCCAATCTCGGCGGCAAGTACGCCCGCCAGATACGTCTCCAATTTCATTTCTTCGACTTGGTTATTCGGCAACAAAACCCGAATCGCGGTCGGCAAAGTCAGCACGGTTTCGTTATTCGACATTTCTTGAAATCCAATCACCCTGGGACGATACGATGCGGCGCGCGCGCAATGCGTCCAGCGTCGCGTCCGTCGTCGCGCGCGGCCAGCCGAACACGCGCGCAATCATCGCCGGAGTCGCGGCGATCACGGTTGCGATGTAACGCCGGACGAGCGCGCGGCGCGCGCGTTCCCGATCGAGCGTTTGCGCGCGCGCGAGCTGGCGCGGAAACCAGCGCGCGATCAGATCGTAAATTTGCGACGCCCACGCGCCGCGCTCCACCGTCGCGCCGACCGGCAGAATGATCAGCGCGCGCTGCAATTCGTCGAGCGCGCGGTGGTACTGCGGATCGCGTTCCAAGCCCGCCGCCGCGCGTAACGCCATGGTCGGCGTGGGACCCGAATCGCGCAACGCGTCGTAGACGCGTTTGGCGGTCGTGCTGACGCGCCCGCGCCGGTACGCCGCGTCAATCTGTTCCGGCGCGCGCACGGCGAGCCAGGGCGGCAACATCGCAAGCGAGATAAAAATCGGTTTGCCGTTGCCCAGCGCCTTACCATAGTACGCGCGCTTGAGCGCGGGCAAATCGTTTTTCCATTCCCACACCCGATCCGAATCGGCATCCCAGTCCTCGATGTGCGCGTCGCGCCGTCCTTTGACCGCTTCGAACAAGGACGGCAATTCCAGATTTTGCGTGGACGCGAACAGCAGACAAAAACCGACGGCGTCAATAAAGTGCGCCGCGTCTGCCAGCGTGCGGACCCGGCGCGCGCGCGTGCGATGATACACCTGATCGCGTTGACGTTCGATGCGTTTCAGATCAAGCGGGGAGATTTTCGTCACAACTATACTTTCAAAATTCACAATTGTCAATTATCAATGGGTCATTGACAATTGTGAATTGCCAATTGATACTCGTTCCACGTGTCAATGTCCATTCCCAGGCGCGCGTCGTCGAACGCGACGCAGACGACCGGGTGTTGGGCGAACAACTCGCGTCCCCCTTGCTCGCCGCGCAAATTGTCCAGTTCGGCGAAATGGGCGCGCGCGAACAACACCGGACTGCCGCGCCGCCCGGCAAATCCCGACGCGATGATCGGCGCGGCGGTGGCGCGATAGCGTTCAATCAACGCGTCGATCACCGCGCAGGTCAGGCACGGCTGATCGGCGTTGACGAAAATCGCCGCGGCGGTCTCCGGCGCGAGCGCGCGCACGCCCGCGCGGATGCTCGACGCGTGTCCGGTCGCCCAGTCCGCGTTGACGACGACACGCGCGCCAGTTTTCTCCACGCGGGGTCGCAGCGCGTCGGCGTGCGCGCCCAAGACGACGAGCGTTTCATCCGCGCGCGAATGTTGCGCCAGCGCAATCGCGTGTTCGATTAGCGTGGCGCCGCGCCAGGGGAGCAGTTGCTTGATGCGCCCGTTCATTCGCGCGCTGGCGCCGGCGGCGAGGACAATGACTGCAATTTTCATTTTCGATTTTTGATTGGAGGAAACACAATCGAAAAGCTAAAATCCTAAATCGATCGTGATATGATCGCGATCGCCAACCGGCAGACGTTTCTGCGTCAGCGGCGAGTACATTCCGATGGCGAGCGAAAACGGTCCGCGCGCGCTTGCCGGGATCGCCAACTCGTACTCGTCTGGGACGATTTCGCCCGCGTCCCAGAGCGAAGTGGGGTACGCGCCGTTGCGCGGCGGCGCGTCGCGCTGCGCAACGATCGCGCCGGACGCGTCGAGCAGGTGAACGAAGACGGTGTAATCCGAATCGCTGGGCGCGCGGCACTGCCAGTACAACGTCACGCGCGCGCGGTTCGTCGCGCGATCCGCGTCGAGCGCGTAATGCGTCAGCGCGAAATGCTCGCCGACGCGCGCGTGCGTGGATTTCGCCGCGCGCAATTCTGCCGCGCGCGGCGGCGCGACCGGGACTTTGATCGCGGCAAGCGGCGCGTACAATTTCCAATCCGCCGTCGAAATCGAAAAGATCGGCATCGCGTCGATCAGTTCGCCGTCGGTGCGGCGAAATAAACCCAGGCGCAGATCGTACCGCCCCGGCGCGATGGTCGGCGCAAGCGGCACGCGCCACGTCTCCAACACATATTTGCCGGGGGGCCAGCGTTGCAACGGATATTTGCCGCCGAACGGTTCCGCTTCGACGCGGCTGAGCACCTGGTTCGCGCGATCCACCAACTCGATGCGCCAGCTCACCGACGCGGGCGGCGGATACAAGGTTTGAATGTGCGTCGTCAGCGCGATCGTTTCGCCCGGCGCAAAAGTCGTCTTGGGAATTTCGTAACCCAGGATCGTCAACGTGTTGTCGAAATTCATCTCGACCAAACGCGGCGGCGCGCGATGCTCCGGCATCGGACCCGAAACTTGCGGCGGCTCTTTTTCCAAGATCGCGCTCTGTCCCGATTGGTACAACACGTGCATCTGCGCCGGCACTTCGTCCAGATAACGCACGAACAATTTGTCTTGCCACGCGTCGTCCTGATACCACTCGTCAAACGTGGCGGGACCCATTTTGCGCCCGGCGGGAATCCACTGAAACCACTCGCTCGGAATCCGTTCGCCCCAGATGCCGATGCTGAGCCAATACGCGCTGATCGTGTCCGGCTCCAAATACGCGATCTGGTACGTGTTGTTGAAAAAACCTTTTGCCCATTCGGCGACGCGCAACTCCGACGCGGTCAGCGGCGAAAAGACTTTGGGCGGACGAAAAACTAGGATCGCCGCACTCAGGACGATGATCGTTGCGATGAACCCGAGCGCCGATCGCGCCGCGAGTGTTCGCGCCTCGGTGTGAATGATCGCACGGAGGCGCGCGCGCTGGGTGAAATATTCCAGCGCGCGCGCGAGTGACAGCGCGGCGAAAATCGCGAGCGGGAAGACGAGCAGGTAAAACGTTTTGTCGACGCGATAACCGGAAATGTGAAACCACGGTTGCGCGATCAACAGCGCGAGTAGCTGGAGGAACCAAACGAGGACGAACGCGACGAGGGTTTTGCCCGCCGCGCCTTGCCGCCACGCGATCCACGCGCCGCCGAGCGCGAGCGCGAGGAAAACGGGACCGCCCAGCGTATCGAGCGACGGACGCGCGACGCCGCCTGCGCCCACGTCGCTGCGCGCCGCAATCTCGCCGGTCGCCAATTCCAAGATGCCGCCCCGCTGCAACGCGACTGCCGCGAGCAACAACAGCGCGACGAAAATCGCTAGTGTGATCAGCGCGCGGCGCGACGATGAGAACGCGGGACGCGGCAACGCTTCCGGCGCGTCGTCCACGCTCTGCCGACGCCGGAACGCGCGCCCCACGCGCGCGAGCGCGACGAGCGCGAACAACGCGAGCGGCAACGCGACGAAGATCGGATACGCCGCGACGACGCCGAGCAATGCCGCGCCGATCAGCGCGGCGAAGATGCCGCTTGCCGCGCGCGCGTAACTCATCGTGTACCACAGCGCGGCGAGGATGAAATAGTGCGCGAACGCTTGCGCGAAAAAGTATTGTTCCCAGTTGATCGTCCCGGCGAAATACGACCAGGGGACGAAAAGCAACGCCGGCGCGCTCAACGCGACGATTTTGGAAACCGGACGCGGCGGCAAGAGCGCGCACGTGATGCCGTACACCGCGCCCGCGCTCAGCGCGAGAAAACTCGCGGCGACGGGATGCAGCACCACGAGCGGATCCAAGCCCAGCCATCGCGCCAGCATCGCCGTCACGAACGCGCCGCCGGCGGGATACCAACTGACCAATTTCCCTTCGGGATACGAAAACAAAACTTGCTGGTACACGCGCACCGCGTCGGACGATTGCGTCGGCGGCAAGAGCGTGGGAAGCGCGGCGTAAATGAAATAGCCCCACGCGCCCAGCGTGACGATGATGAACCCGGCGAGTTCCAGACAATCGGATTCTAGCGCGACGAGACGCCGCGCCAGCGTGAACACCGTCACCAGCGCGACGATCACGCCGAGCAAAACCAAGGTCGCGTCGGCGCGATAATCGGCGACGAGATTGTGCAGATAGCCGTTCAGCAACGTGAAGAAGAAGAAGAGCAAGCCGAGTGTGAATACTAGGTGTGAAGCAGCCAGCGAGGGTTTCGATTTCATTTCGTCTTAGCGGGCAAAGTGGACCAGTACTGCTTGACCCACGCGCCGACGCGCGTGTTTGTGATCGCGTCGCCGCGTTCCAAGTACGGTTTGAGATCGAGCACCGGCGTGCCGTCGAGCGCGTCGAGTCCACGCACGCGCAAGATATTCGCGTCGATGCTGATCAGTTCGGCGGCGCAAATGCCAAGCGGGTTGGGGCGGGATGGCGAGCGCGTCGCAAAAATTCCCACGCGCGGTAAATCGGCGCGGCGCATCGGTTGGACACGGAGCGCATCGGACGCGTGCGCGCGGTCGAGATAAAAGACGATCCAGAGATGCGAGAAAGCGGCAAGCCCATCCAGCGCGTCGCGCCATTCTTGCGCGATGATGATCTCCGATTCGATTTCCGCCCACGGAGTATCGCGATGCGCTTTCCGCATTGCGTTGCGGACGATCCCAATCGGGTGCAGCTGGATCATTGGATCATCACTTGGCGATGTGTGGGCGGCGCGGCGTTGCCCAGTTCCGCGTTGAGCGCGGTGATGTACTCCGGCGTGGCGCCGCAACAGCCACCGATGATTTTGGCGTTGGCGCGAATCCAATCGCGCGCGAGGAGCGCGAACCGCGCGGGATCGACGGGATAGACGATTTCCGCGCCGCGCTGTTCCGGCGTCCCTGCGTTCGGCTTGGCGATCAGAGGAAGCTCGGGCGCGGCGCGATGCAGTTCGCGCAAAATGTTCGCCATTTCCCAGGGACCCTTGCCGCAGTTCGCGCCGATCGCGTTCACGGGCGCGCGCGCCAATTCTTGCGCGGCTTGCGCGGGCGTAACGCCAGTCAACGTTTTGCCTTGCTGATCGAACGACCACGTGACGAAAATCGGCAACGCGCTCACCTGGCGCACGCCTTGAATCGCGGCGCGCACTTCTTTGGGGTCGCTCATCGTTTCGATGTGAAAAAGATCGACGCCGCCATCCGCCAATGCTTGGGCTTGCGCGGCAAATTCGCGCACCGCGTCCGTGTAGGACAGCGCGCCGAGCGTCACCGCGAGGTACCCGAGGGGACCGATGTCGCCGACGACGAGCGCGCGCTGACGCGCGGCTTGTTTTGCCAACTGCGCGGCTTGGCGATTGATCTCGTACGCGCGCGTTTCCAATCCGGCATCGCGCAAGCGAAATGCGGTGCCACCAAACGTGCAGGTCAAAATCATTTGCGCGCCGGAGTTGACGTACGCTTCCGCCGCCGCGAAGACCAGCGCCGCGTTGTCCAACACCCAGGTCTCCGGCGCGACGCCGCGCGGCAACCCCAGTTTTCTTAGGAATGTGCCGGTCGCGCCGTCGTAAACAATCGGCCGGTTTTGGGTCCAGAGTTCATCAAGCGAAGGCATTGTCAATTTCGTTGTAGACAGGTAAACAAGTAACAAGACCTGTCTACCTGATACCTGTCTACTCACCCACTCAGGTCGTCAGAAACCACACCGCCGCCAGCGCGCATAACACGCCGAGGAGGCGCGTCGGCGATATTTCTTCTTGCAGAAAAATGTACGCCAAGATCACCGTGACGACAGGATACAAGGCGGACAATGGAACCACGACGCTCGCCGGAGCGGCGCGCAAGGTGAGATAGAGAAACAGCGTGCCGAGCGTACCGAGCGCGCCGGTCAGCAATGCCCAGGCGATTCCGGTCGCATCTATTTTGAGCGGCAATAATTCCTTGAACAACAAGAAAAAGAGCGGGAATAAAAGCAGCGTCGCCACTTGACCCCAGATCAGCAATTGCAACCCGATTTGTTTGACGGCAATTTTTGCCGTGATGCCCCAAATACCCCAGGCGAGAAACATTCCAAGACCACCGGCAAGAACAGCCCAATTCATTTTTGACTCCACGATTTGTGCTCCACGCGATTGACTCAACCGATGCCTAGTATAAAACAAACAGGTAAACAAGGCAAACTTGTTTACCTGTGCGTACGGCTTTCCCAGAGTCGAATGTTGTCGTGACACAAAATTGCTATTTCAAAACCAAACAACGGTGTTGCCCTCCAGAAGACCGAGAACACGGTAGTCGTCGCTGACACGCGCCGAGTAGATCGGTTCTTGGTCGTTAACGCGCTTGAAATGAAGACCAGGCGCGTTTGGGTTGGTCTTCCACATCTGATATGCCTTGCGCGCACGCTCTTGTTCCTGACGCGGCAGGCGATTGTAAAGTTTCCAAAATCGCGGCGCGGCTTTTGCGTTCATTTCGGCGCTAGGCGTCCATCGTCGGTGATGGTAATGTTGGTCGTGCGCCCCGCGTGAAAATCCTCGCGCGCCTCGCGCGCCATTTGGATCATCGCGCGTTGCGCGGCGGGTTGGGCGAACAACGCATCCCATCTTTCTTCGCTTGCGCGAGTTGCTGCGTCGGCGCGTTGCGTCACCAACTCTTGCAGAAACCGCGCATAGTCCAACAATTCCGCCGCGCGGTCGGGCGGGAGCGTCCGCGCGATGTCAACGAGCGTCTGTTCGTAAATCAGCGTTTGTTCGTTCATCGAGTCACCTCGGGCTTGCATATTGTAGCGTATCCCACCGCGCGCGTCAAATCGTGGCAGCGCGTTCACATCATTGTCGCGCGAAATTCATTCCAGGTAGCTTGGCTGTACCCGGCAAGCGGTTGTTTAACGAGCGCGCCCTGCGCCAGCGCGGCAACTCGGTCTTCGTACGTCGGTCGCTCGTCCACGTACAAAACACCAATCGGAATTTTATCGCCCCACTCGTACGCTTTTTGGATCGCCGCGTTGTAATCGCGCGGATTGTACGTTGCGTCGTCGTCGAGTTTGTAGACGCGCGGGCGATACCATTCCGTCGTGTTGACAGAGTTGTAGATGACGCACACCTGCAACACGTCCACAAACGCAAAGCCCTTGTGCTGAATCGCCTTGGCGAAGGTTTGCGCCATATGTTTCGGATCGCCGGAGAACGTGCGCGCGACGAACGTCGCGCCGCCGGTAATCGCCATCAGTAACGGATTGAATTCCGTTTCGATAGAACCATCCGGCGTCGTCGAAGAAATCCAGCCGCGCGCGCTCAATGGCGAGTACTGTCCTTTCGTCAGCGCGTACACCTTGTTGTCCTCGACGATCATCGTTAGATCGGAATTGCGGCGCAACGCGTGGACGAAATGTCCCGCGCCGATTCCAAAACTATCGCCATCGCCAACCGTGATGATCACCTTGAGATCGTGATTGGCAAGCTTGACGCCTTGCGCGATCGGCAACGTGCGACCGTGCAGACCGAGGTAGCCGTTCGCTTTAAGATAGTCCGGCATTTTCGATCCGCAGCCGATGCCGCTGACGAAAAATGCCTGGTGCGGAGGAAGCTGTAATTGCGCGAGCGCCTGTTTCACTCCGGCGATGATGCCGTAATCGCCGCAACCGGGACACCAGGTGATCTCGCGTTCGCCGTCGTATGATTTGGGGGTGAAAGTGTCTGACATTGTGATTCTCCTACATTCAGACCGATGACCGACGACAGACGACGGAAAAATCGGTCGCCGGTCTTCCGTCATCGATCTTTGTTCCATCACTTGCGCGCGATGTTCGGGACCGCATCCGCGATTTCCGCGCCTGTGAATGGACGACCGTCGTACTTGAGAATTTTGTCGTCCACCGCGCGACCGGTGTACACGCGCACAACCTGCGCGAGTTGCGCGGTGTAATTCCCTTCGACATCAATCAATCGTTTTGCCTTGTTCAGTTCTTCTTCCAAACGCGCTTCGTCGAGCGGATAGATGTCGGTGAAATGCAGCGCGTTCGCGCGAACGCCGCGCGCATTCAAAAGATCAACCGCTTCGCGGATCACATAGCGCGTCGAGCCCCAACCCATCAGCGTGATCGACGCGTCCGCGGGACCGTACCACTCCGGCATCCGCATCTCGCGCTTGATCGTTTCGAGTTTTCGCATTCGCTTGCTATGCTGCGCGACGCGATTCGCGGCGTCCTCGTCTTTGATGCGACCGAACTCGGTGTGCTCGTCGCTTGTCGAAGTATAAACTGCGTTGGGATGACCTGGGATCGCGCGCGGCGAAATCCCATCGTCGGTGAGCGCGTAACGTTTGTACTCGCCGGGCTTGAATTGATCGAGTTGCGCGTCGGTCAACGTCTTGCCGCGCTCGATCCGGAATTTCTCAAACGGTAATTCTTCGACGCCGACGGAACGCGCGGCGAATGCTTGAAACGCGTCGGTGAGAATCAGCACGGGGCATTGATATTTTTCGGCGAGATTGAACGCGCGCGCAGTGTCGGCGTAGCAGGATTCGACGCCGCCGGGCGCGAGCACGATGCGCGGAAATTCGTCTTGCGACGCGTGCATCACGAACAGCAGATCGCCTTGCCCGGTGCGCGTGGGCATTCCGGTGGACGGTCCCGGTCGTTGTGAATCCACGACGACGAGCGGCGTCTCGGTCATCCCCGCCATTCCCAACGCTTCGACCATTAGCGAAAAGCCGCCGCCCGAGGTCGCGCACATCGCGCGCACGCCGACCTGGTTCGCGCCGATGGCGTACAAAATCGCGGCGATCTCGTCTTCGGTTTGCTTCGTCACCAGGTTGAAGCGTTTCGCTTGCGCGGTCATAAATTCGATGATCGAAGTCGCGGGCGTCATCGGATACGCGGCGATGAGTTTGCAGCCCGCGGCAATCGCGCCGAGACCGATGGCTTGGTTGCCGTTGAGGATCATTCGATTCGTCGGATCGGCGGGCGGCGCGATTTTCCACGCGAATTGATCGGCGGATTGCAGCGCGTCGTCGTATGCCCAGCGCGCCATCGTCAAGTTCGCTTCCGCGATCGCCGAGCCCTTTTTCTTGCCAAAGTTTTGCGCGATCACATCGGCGATGCGTTCGAACGGAAAACTGGTGAGCGCCGCCGTCGCGCCGAGCGCGGCGGTGTTCGCCATCAGTTTCGCGCGCTTGGGGTCCATTCCCGCCGCGCGTCCGATCTCCAACGCTTTCGCTTCGAACGGAAACGCGAACGCTTTGACGTTGCGCGCGCCGGGATCGAACTGGATCGACGCGTCGTGAATGATCGCGCCGCCGGGCGCAAGATCGTTCAGCGATTGCGTGAGCGCGTCCTGGTTGAAGGCGAGGAGCAGATGCGCCGCGTCGTGCGGCGCGTAAATCGGTTTGTCGCTGACGCGGAGTTGGTAAAAATTATAGCCGCCGCGAATCCGGCTCATAAAATCCGAGTTGGCAAAAATGTGCAAGCCAGAACGGACGAGCGCGCGCGCAAAGCCCGCGCCGCTGGTGTCCATTCCTTGTCCCGCTTCGCCGCCGATTCGGATCGTGAGATTGTTGGTGATCATCGATCTCCTAAAAACACGACCGCCGACCGCCTTGCGTGACCGCCGACTGCCGCGAATTTTATCCGCAAATAATTTTTGCGAAGGTAGATTCCGTCAGAAAATTCTAGCCGATTTCAGTAAAGCAAGGTAACTGCTCAGACTGTCATTCTGAGGAGCGGTTTTTGCGACGAACGCTTTGCGTCTCGCAATGCGCGATTAGCGAGATGCTTCGCTTCGCTCAGCATGACAATGGGCTGAGCAGTTACAAAGCAAGTATAAGGATTTCACGTCGCGCGTTAGAACGATGTTAAAAACAAACCTGACCGGTTTTGCTTATGCTTCACGCTTCACATCTTCATCCAGCATCCGCGCGATCTCTTGTCCCAGCCGCACCGAGTAATTCGTGCCGCGATCTTCCGGGTAAATTTGCGTCGTGTTCGCGAGATACAAATTGCGAAGCGGCGTGCGATATTCCGGGATCATCGCGGAATAGTTCAGCGGGACGATGGGTTGCGCGGCGGCTTCCTTGAAATGCCACATTTCTTCGACCCAGTCCGGCGAAAACTGCGGATTGATCTTTTGCAAATGCGGCAAGTACGCGTGGAACAACTCGTCGCGCGACATTTGAAAGTACGGGCTGGACGGATCGAGATAGTTCGACACGTACAGAATGCGCTTGTCGTTGTACACTTGCGGCGGAATGAAATTCGTCTGCTCGATGGTCGCGACGAACGGAATCGTGCGATCCGCGATGTTGAGCCAATAAATCGGCGACAACGATTTTTTCAATTTCAGGATGACGAGCACCGCCGCCATATATTTTGCCGCGTTCATCTTGGCGACGTACTCGCGCGGAAACTCGCTGACGATTTTCAGCGCGGCGAACGACGGCGCGGTGCAGATGACGCGGTCAAAGCGCGCGTACGATTCGCCTCCCGCGAGTTCGCGCCGCGCCGCCGCGTCGTCCGCGAATTGCAGACCGACTGCCACACTATTTTCGACGACGACGCGTTGCACGGTCGCCCCAAGATAAATCTTGCCGCCCTGTTTGCGAATCGCGTCAGCGAGCGCGTCAATCAGAACCTGGAACGAACCGCGCGGATAACCGAGCGCTTCTTTCGTCATTCCCTTGCGCGAACCGATGCGGAGGACGATTTTGTACCAGTGCCACTCCATCGGAATATTTTCCGCTGCCGCGCCGAACTTGCCGCGAAAGAGCGGACTCCACACCTTGTCCCACGCGTTGCGCCCGCCGAATTTTTTCCACCATTCCGCCGCCGTGATCTTTTCGTACTGGGCGAGATTTTTTTTGCTCGATTGCAAGTACGTCAGATAAGCGACCACCATCCCGAGCCGCACACGATCAACGAACGGCAATGTGCCCAAGCGCAACAAATCGGTTGGCGAAACCATATTCCAAATCTTGTTTTGATCGAACCAACCGGTGCGCGATGGAATCCACTGCACGCGGTCGCCGAGTCCCAGTTCTTCCATCTGCGCCACGATGTGCGTGTCGCTCGTGAACCAGTGATGATAGCCGCGTTCGAGCCGCGTCCCCTCGATTGGAAACGTGCCGGCGAGTCCGCCCAGTTCCGGCATCCGCTCGAACAAAAAAGTTTGGTAACCCAGTTTGCCCAATTCGTACGCGGCGGTCATTCCCGCAAATCCGCCGCCGATGATGGCGATGCGTTTGTTTGTCATTTTCTCTGTGTGTTCCAAGTTTCAGGTTCAAAGTTCAAGGTTGAGAAGGAACTTTGGACTTGAAGTGAGATGTGTGTGTACCGTCACACACCTTGATAATAGCAAGACTCGACTTGCCCGTCAACTCCGAGTTTAGAGTCAACTATCGGCGAGTCGAGTGTCGCGGCATCCTATTCGTCCGCCGCTTGGCTGGCGAATTTCTCAGTCGTGACGGCGCGCTCTATTTGAGGGTGTCCTTGATCGCGTTGATGAGGTGACTACGGTTGCAATAATACTGCCCGAATAATTTGCGCGGTTTCCATTCGGCGCCATCAAAGTAGAGCATTTTTTCGTACAGCGCGCCGGTGGGACAGGCGTAGACGCACGCCATACAAGTCGCACAGTCACTTTCTGCCCAGGGCTGATCCATTCCGGTCACCACCATCACCCGGTTGCCGCGGTGAGCAAAGGAGAGATTGTGTTTGCCGGCGATTTCATCGCAGGCGCGCACACATCTACCGCACAGAATACAGCGGTTGGGATCCTTGACGATGGCGTCGCTGCTTTCGTCGAGCGGGACCGGTTGGAATTTTCTTCCCAGCCGGGGCGCTGTGATGCTGTGATCCCGGATGAGCGTTCGCAGTTGGCACTCGCCCTCTTTCACACAAGTCAGGCAATTGTGTTCCTGGCTGCTGAGGAGCAACTCCAAGGTGATGCGACGATCTTCCTTGATCTCATCGTCTTCGGTAGTGACTTGCATTCCTTTTTGAACCAAAGTACAGCACGAAGCCGCCAATCCTCGTCTGCCCTGGATTTTGACCAAGCACATTCGGCAGGCACCGGTTGGGAAGAGACTGGGCATATGGCAGAGATGGGGAATGGGAAAACCGTTGCCTTGACATTCTTCCAAGAGGTTGGCGCCTTCTTTGGCAAGAATCGTTTTTCCATCCACGGTGATTTCTACCAGATGGGATGGCTGGAGCGGTTGCTCGAGATCGGCATCGAAAAAAGTGTGGAAGGTTTTGCTCTGCTTTGCCACTTGATCGACCGGAATGCCGCCAGGCACCGCGTCGAAATCGGTATCTTGGAATGGATTGGTGAGAAAGACTCCACGTTCTTCGGAAATATTTCCAAAGCCGAACGAGCGCGTGACCTGGATAACTTTTTTGTCTGGAAAGGCGAGATGCACGCGTTCCCACGATTCTTCGCAACCCAGGACGACAATCGCGGTGGCTTGGTCGAAGATTTCTTTTTTGACGTCGTCGAATTTGCGATCCTCGACCAGTTCGTCTACGCAGGAGACACCCAGCAACTCTTTGCGGATGACCGGGTAGCCGTCATTGACCAGCAGATCCTCCAAGATTTGCAGTTTGGAAATGCCGCCCAAGCCGGAAAACCGGATACAGGTGTCGCAACTCCACAACACGATTTTATCTTCGCGACTGAGTTTTTCTTTCAACTCGTCGTAGGTTAAAGTTCGCAGTGAAATGATCATCGTTTGGTTCCTCGGAATGATTTCTTGTGAGTCGCCAAGTCCTCCACCACCGTCCCGCGATCGACAACCGTCGGAACGATTTTCACGCCCGGGCGATGGACGGCGATATTCGCGCAGGCGCACGAGCATCCCATCACGACGACGGTATTGATCGTGGGATGGAGTGTGACATTGTCGAGCGAATAGTCCCAGCACGGGAGCGTGATCACAAAACCATCCTTGACTTGGAATCCATCTTTTCGCAGTTGCAACGCCAGTTCTTTCATTTTCGCGGCGCCGCCGGTCTTGGCAAGGCGGACGCAGGTATTGCAACTGACCATCGTGATGATGTCTTTTTCCTTGTCGAGTTGTCCCGCAATGGCTTCGTATTTGACTGCTCTTGTTCGATTCATAGGGTCCCCTTGTGCCGTCTGGCTCACCTGTACGATTTCAGGATCTGGCTGATCTTGTCCGGATTGAGATGCCCGTAGTAATCTTGATCCACCATCATCACCGGCGCCAAGAAGCAAGTCCCCAAGCAAGCCACCGTTTCAAACGTATAAGCCATATCTTCGGTGGTGCCGCCGGGTTTGACCCTGAGGAGTTGCTGAATCGTCCGACTGATCTCGGGTCCGCCATTCACATGGCAAGCGGTGCCTCGGCAACATTTGATCGTGTGCCGACCGTGAGGTCGCAAGTAGAACTGTTCGTAAAACGTCGCCACGCCGTAGATGCGGCTAATGGGGATACGCGTCTGCTTGCTCAATTCGAACAGAATCGGCGGCGGCAGATAGCCGTAGACTTGCTGGATTTGTTGTAAGAGTGGAATCAAATCGCCGGTGGTGATCCTTTGATAAGATCCCAACAGTCTCTTCAAAGACTCTTTGTCTACGTTCAATTCTTTTACGGTTTCCATATCTTGTGCCATTCTCTTTTCGTCGTGGAGTTAACGGATGATCGCGTCGAATTTGCAAACATCGAAACACAAACCGCATTTGATGCACAAGTGTTGATCGATCACGTGGAGTTGTTTTTTCTCGCCGGTAATCGCGTCCACGGGACACTTGCGCTTGCAAACACCGCAGCCCGTACAGGTGTCAATGATTTGATAGTGCAGCAACTCCCGGCAAACTCCGGCGCGGCATTTGTGATTCCGAATATGCTCCTCATACTCGACGCGGAAATTTTTCAGCGTGCTCAAGACCGGATTCGGCGCGGTCTGACCCAAGCCGCACAGCGAGGTTCGCTTGATGTACGTTCCCAAGACTTGCAGGGTTTGCAAGTCGTCTTCCGTGCCTTTGCCGTCACAGATCGTTTGGAGAATCTCCAGCAGTTTTTTTGTGCCTTCGCGACAAGGAGTACATTTGCCGCAAGATTCCGCTTGGCAAAAATCAATAAAGTACCGCGCCACATCCACCATACAGGTTTCTTCGTCCATGACGATGAGTCCACCCGAACCCATGATGGCGCCCATTTTTTCGACCGTATCGTAATCAATGGGATGCTCTAGAAACTGCGCGGGGATACACCCGCCGGAGGGACCACCCATTTGCGCGGCTTTGAAGGGCTTGGCACCGGGGATTCCTCCCCCGATCTCGAAGACGATTTCGCCCAGCGTAGTTCCCATCGGAACTTCCACCAGTCCGGTATTGTTGACCTTGCCCGCCAGCGCGAAAATTTTGGTGCCTTTGCTCTTCTCCGTTCCGATGGTGCTGTATTCCGGCGCGCCCATCTGCATAATCAACGGGACATTTGCAAAAGTTTCGACGTTGTTGATGTTGGTCGGCTTGCCGCGATAGCCCTTTTGCGCCGGATACGGCGGTCGAGGATTGGGCATACCGCGTTTGCCTTCCAGCGACGCAATCAACGCCGTTTCTTCTCCACAGACAAACGCGCCGGCGCCCATTCGCACCACAATATCGAAAGCGAAACCGGAGCCGGCGATGTTTTCGCCCAAGAGACCGTACTCGCGCGCTTGTCCGATGGCGATGTTGACATGATCGACCGCGATCGGATATTCGGCGCGCACGTACACAAAACCGTGATGCGCCCCGATGGCAAACGCCGCGATGATCATCCCTTCGACGACGCGGTGCGGATCGCCTTCCAACAGCGCGCGATCCATAAACGCGCCGGGGTCGCCCTCGTCGGCGTTGCAGATCACGTATTTCTCGTTCCCGGGTGCCTTGCGACACAAATCCCATTTGACGCCGGTCGAAAAGCCGGCGCCGCCGCGCCCGCGCAATCCCGCGGCGATGACCTGCTCGATAATGTCTTCCGGTTTTCTGTGATGCAAACCATTGACTGCCGCGACGTAGGCGCCCTTTTCAATCGCATCTTCGATCTTGCGCGGATCTAACCTGCCGCAATTCTCCAGAACCAGTTTCTTTTGTTTCTGGTAAAACGGGATATCTTTGAGCACCGGGACCGCGGCGCCATCGTGCTTGACACACAATCGATCAATCGGCTTACCTTGTTGGAGGGTCTGAGGAATAATCTCGTCAAGATCCTCGGGTTTGACTCCGCCGTACAAAAAGCCCTGGGGCTCGATCACCATCACCGGTGCCTGGGCGCAAATTCCGATGCAGCCCGTTTCAACGACCTGAACCGTTTTCTCCATCCCGAACTGCGCGAGTTTCTCGCGCAGCGCTTCGGCGACAGCCAGCGCGCCCAACGCGCGACAACCCGTCATGCAGATATACACCTTGGTCTGGATTTGATGCGCTTGGGATTGCAATTGCCGGCGCAATCGTTCAAGGTCGTGTGTGCTTTGAATACGCAAGTTTGACATGTGGAACCCTTCAGCCCTTTTTCGATGGTTTGGCGTTGCTGAAAACAACACAGAGGATGCGCGATCCATGACCGCGCATCCCCTGTTGTGTTCACCTGAGAGATTCGTCCGCGTGTGCGAGACTTGCCCCGTCGGCGTTGGATATTCGACGATACCCAACTTTCCAGAGGTAAAACCCAGTGGGGTCTCTTGACCTGAGAGATTCGCGAATCCGATTGCCATCTGATTCGCTTGCCCCTTCGGTGCCGCGGCGGCTAGCCCACTCGCCGCGAAACTCTTCCCCACTGCTTTGAGTACTCGTTGCCCAGCGCAAACAGTATAGCCCGGTTGATAACAAAAGTCAAATTTTGTATCATCTCAATCTTTCAGGGGAGACGCCGGCGAAACTCTTGTGAAAATCTGACCGCCGTTTGACTCGGCTTGATACCACCACCTGCGATAATCATGGCAACCCTGATACCGGTAGGCGACCTGAG
>VGOB01000061.1 GCA_016865935.1 Chloroflexota bacterium
CAGCGACACATCCTCACTTTCATCCGCACATACAATCGGCGTTGGGCGCATCCCTATCGCTGGACGTACAAGGGATTGCCGTTGGCGGTCTGACAACCGTCGGAAAACTTATGAGACACGGTACTAGTCGCCCGTTGACGGACGACGCGGGCAATCCGATTGTGTTGCTCGACGTGGAAGAAGAGCGTCGGCGCGTGCGCGCCGCGCTGCAGTCCGCGCACATTGCGGCGGATGTGGAGTACGTTCCGCACGCGACGACGGGCGCGGTCAAGACCGCGCTGCGCGACGCGTGGGACGTCGTTCATTTCACGGGACACGGCACGGCGGACGGACGCCTGTTGCTGGAAAACGAGTTTGGTGAAGCGCACGCGCTCGCGCCAAGCGAGACGGCGCAATTGTTCAGCGAGTGCCGCGCGCGCCTCATCGTGCTGTCCGCGTGTCATTCCGAAAGCATCGCGCGCGCGCTGCACGCGGCGGGCGTCCCCGCGCTGATTGCGATTGACGCGCGCGTGCCGATTGCCGATCGCGCCGCGACGATTTTCGCGGAACATTTTTACGGCGCGCTCGCGCGCGGTTGGGAAATCCGCAAAGCGTTCGACGACGCGCAAGAGTCGGTCGCGCTGGACGATGCGGTGGGGGACGCAACGTTCACCCCCACCCCCAGCCCCTCCCCCGTCTTCGACAGGGGAGAGGAGTTGCCGTGGTCGCAGCGATTCACGTTGATCGGCGATGATGTCGGGGCGTTTAATAAAACGCCCTTACAAACGCCCTTACAAACGCCCACGCCCGACGAACCGCGCGTCATCGGCAATCTGCGCGCGCGGAACGCGAATTTCGTCGGACGCGCGAAAGAGATCGTCGAGATCGTCAAGACGTTGGATGGTAGGGGCGTTTTATCAAACGCCCCAACACCGCGCGTCGCGATCATCGGCGCGGGCGGCATTGGCAAGACGGAATTGGCGCAAGCGATCGCGTGGTGGTACGTCGAGCGCGGCAAGGCGGACGCGGTGTTGTGGAGCAGCGCGAGTCGCGACGAGGGCGAATTCGTCTTGCGCGATCTTGGCTCGCTCTTGAGCATCGCCGCGCGCGCGTTCGGTTTGCCGATCACCGAGCAGTCGTCATTCGACGAGCAAAAGCGCGTGGTGCGCGAGTTTTGCGCGGCGCACCGCGCCATCGTCCTGTTGGACAACTGGGAGACGCTAGAGCCGCGCGCGCGCAAAGAGGTGTGGGATTTCGTCAAGAATTTTTCAGACCCTTCGACTTCGCTCAGGGCAGGCACGACGCGCGTCATCATCACGTCGCGCGATACGCTACCGCCGAAGGACGCGCGCAACTATGAACTCGATACGCTGACGCTTGCCGACGGCGCGCAGTTGTTCCTCAACATCGCGCGCAACGCGGGATACTTTGATCGCAATCCCAAGTTGAGCAAGGAGGACGCGGCGATCCTGAGCGCGATCGTCGAGCGGCTGGGCGGCTATCCGCTGGCAATCGAGGTGGTGGCTGGGCAGACCGAAAGCCGCGCGCTCGACGCAATTTGGCGCGACCTTGTTCAGATTCCGCAGAATGTGCTGGAGGGGAAGGATGAACTGACGGGCGAGCCGCGCGGCGTGTGGACCTCGCTGGGATTTTCGTACGATGTTTTGCCCGCGCCCGCGCAATCGCTCTTCCGCCAGATGGGGGTGTTGCTTGCGCCTGCGGCGGTGGAAGATGTGGCGGCGATCACGCAGACTTCCGAAGTCTCCGAGACTTCGGAAGTCTCGACGCGACTTGATATGCTCGTGCGGCGGTCGTTGGTGCGGATGCGCGAGGGCGCGTACGCACTCCTGCCGATGGTGCGCGAGTATGCGTTGAGCAAACTGGCGGACGCAGGCGGAGACCCGCGCGAACTGCATACGCGCGCGGTGAACCATTACGCCGAGAAGAAGACGCTTGCCGCCGCGCTGAACGCGAGCGAGCATCTGTTTGAACTTGCCGCGCGGTTTCAATCGCGCGAGGCGGCGGAAGCGTTTGTAAATTACGCGCGTGGGTTCTATCAAGAGTTGGTAACACGCGGCTATTGGGCGGAAGCGCGGCGTAAAGCGGAGCAGTTGATTGCAGTGGCGCGTGTGCTGGGCGATAAGATGACGGAAGCGCAAGCAATTGGCGAACTCGGGAGTCGTTTTTACCAGATTGGCGAGTATGAACGCGCGACGGAGTTGCACAAGCAAGCGCAGAAAACGCTTGCGGAAAGCGGCGACAAGCGCGGCGTCGCGACGGCACTTCATCAGCAAGGGATACTGGCGCAGGAGCAAGGGAACTATGCCGAAGCGGTGCGGTTGTATCGCGAGAGTATGAATCTGAAAGAGGAACTGGGGGACAAGCGCGGGATAGCACAGGCGTTGCATCAGTTGGGAATGCTGGCGCAGGATCAAGGGAACTATGCCGAAGCGGTGCGGTTGTATCGCGAGAGTATGAAGATTGCAGGGGAACTGGGGGACAAGCGCGGGATAGCACAGACATTGCACCAGTTGGGGAATGTAGAGTATCAGCAAGGGAACTATGCCGAAGCGGTGCGGCTGTATCGTGAGAGTATGAAGATCGAAGAGGAGTTGGGAAACAAGCAAGGCATCGCGCAGACGTTGCACCAGTTGGGGGTGCTGGCGCAGGAGCAAGGGAACTACGTCGAAGCGAGGCGGTTGTATCGCGAGAGTATGAAGCTTGAGAAAGAGTTGGGAAGCAAGCAAGGCATCGCGCAATCATTGCACCAGTTGGGGGTGCTGGCGCAACGGCAAGGGAATTATGCCGAAGCGGGGCGGTTGTATCGCGAGAGTATGAAGTTGGAAGAAGAACTGGGGGGCAAGAGCGGGATTGCGAACGCACTTGGTCAATTAGGCAATCTGGCAATCAGTCAAGGGGACTACGCTCAAGCGCGCGCACACTACGGCGAGGCGCTGGAGTTATTCAAGGAACTGGAGGACAAGCGCGGAATTGCGCGGACGTTGCACAATTTGGCAGTACTAGCGCAGAACCAAAGGGACTACGCCGAAGCGGTACGGCTGTATCGCGAGAGTATGAAGTTGAAAGAGGAACTTGGGGACAAGAGTGGGATGGCGGGAACATTGTATCAAATAGGAACTATCCTCCAGAGGAATAAGAATTTCAAGGATGCTTTACGGAATTTCCTGATTGCGGCACAGATTGCATCTGAGTTAAAACATTCCAATCTGCCGATGGCAATAGCGCGTATTAATGGAATCAAAAAGGAAGTTGGCGAAAAACAGTTTGAGGATTGGGTGAGGGAGATGACAACGGACAAGATCGGATTAAACGGACAAACCTCGAATTCGTAATTCGCAATCTGGTTAGTGTCACGCGGTTTTCGCAAAATCGGCAGTCAATTTTGCCGAAGACGACTTTGTCCCACAATTATTGGGCAAAAATCGCAATGCGGAATTTGACATAAGGAAATTGCGAAAACCTCAAGACAGTAACCAATCTGCAATCTGAAATCGGAGTCGCTATGGTCACAATCAAATGCATCAACCCCAACTGTACCGCGCCCAATCGCAAATTCGAGTGGGATGAAACGCCGCACGGCGGTCTGGCGGAGCCGTATGCGGAGGGTGCCAAGCGCGTGGTTGCGTACTGTAAATTTTGCGGCGCGGAAAATCCCGTGTGGGTGAAAAAGCCAGAACAGCCAGACCAAGTGTTGCGGAATTTGAGCATTTGGTCGCGGTGAGGTAACAATGGCTACTGAATCACCAACAATTGAAGTGCAGCCCGAACCCCTCACCGCGCTCGATCGCTTTTGGCTGGAGCGCGCGCGCAACGCGGCAAAAGAATCGGTTGGCGCGCTGGAGGAGGCGGCAAAGCAGTTGATCGCGATCGCGAGTCTCTCGCAAGGTATTTACTTTGCCGCGATCTCTTTCGGCGACATCAAAAAAGCGCTGCCGCAATTCGCGCCCGCGTGGCAGTGGACGATCACAGGCGCGCTCGTTCTGCCGCTCGTGTGCTGGCTCGTCGCGCTCGCGTTCGCGATCCGCGTCTTTGTGCCGCAAATCTACGCCACGAATCTCGATTCGCCCGAACTCGCGCGCGAGACGTACGACCAAGTCGCCGCGTACAAGCACGCGCAGTTGCGCCGCGCGCACCTCGCGCTCGCGCTGGGCTTTGTGCCGCTGATTGGGAATGTGGTGGCGTTTTGGCGGATGTAGGAATAGTGGGTAGTGGTCAGTGGGTGGTGGATAGAACTGTCCTACTGTCCACTACCCACTACCCACTACTCACTACCCACTGACCACTGGCATGAAAATCGCCATCGTCGGTCCGTGCGCGGCGGGCAAGACCACGCTGCAAGACAATCTCGTGCGGCTGGGGTACGACGCGCGCGCGATCGCGCAGGAACACTCGCACGTCCAAGCGATGTGGCAGCGCGTCACGCGTCCCGATCTGGTGATCTATCTGGACGCGACGCTGGCGACGATCAACGCGCGGCGCGGCGTGACGTGGGAGCAGAGTTATCTCGACGAGATGAAGCGGCGTTTGGCGCACGCGCGCGCCCACGCGCAGTTTTATCTGGGCACAGACGATCTGACGATTGAACAGGTTTGCGCGCGCGTGGTCGCGTTTCTGGCGGCGCGCGACGACATTGACAACTCCCCATTCGCAATTCGCAATACTTAATTCGCAACTCGCAATTCACGTTTTTTCAAAGGAGTCGTATGACCGGTTTGACCATGTTGCTCGATCTGCACGATTGCAAATCGCCCGTGCTGGGCAACGAAACGATGCTCGAACAGTTGCTGGTGAGCGCGCTGCAGATCGCCGGACTGACGGTGGTGGATCAGTTGTCCCACCGGTTTCCCGCGCAGGGCGCGCGCGTGCTGTGCGTTTTGCGCGAGGGGCATGCCGCGCTGCACACCCAGCCCGGCGCCGGAGCGGTCGCCGCCGATGTGATGCTCCTCGGCGCGCCGGAGGCGGCGCGCGCCGCGCTCGAAATCGTGCGCGGGTACCTCGCGCAGAAACTGATCGCGCGTTCGGTCCAGGCGCGCGTGATCGAACGCGGGACGAACGGGGGCGCCTAGCGCGAGCGGGTTGGGCGCATCGGGAATTTGCCGATTTCGCCCACTTGGCTTATAATCTACCGAGTTTGTAATTCGTCCGAACTTTTATCTTGAGATGACGCGGGTCATTTGGAAAGGGAGCCATGCGCGAACGTAATTACATGTTTTTGATCGGCATTATTTTTCTCGCGCTCGTCGCGGGTTGGATCGTGATGCCGGATAATCCGGGACTGAATATCGGTCCGTTCAAAAAAGAAATCAAAGTGCACGAAGGGTTGGATCTGCAAGGCGGCTTGCAGGTCGTCTTGGAAGCGGATTTGCCGCCCGATCAGGCGCTCACCGTTTCGGATGAGGCGCTGGATTCGGCGAAGCAGATCATCGAGAACCGCATCAACGCGCTCGGCGTGGTGGAGCCGCAGATTCAAAAACTGGGCAACAAGCGCATCCTCGTGCAGTTGCCCGGGCTGAGCAAACCGGACGAGGCGATTCGCACGTTCGGCAGTACGGGGCAATTGGAATTCATCGACGCGGGCGACAACGGCTTGGAAGTCGGCACGATCGTGAAAACGACCGGCTTGTCCACCGTCGTCTTGCCGGGCGCGGCAACGCCGCCGCCGCAACCCACGGTCGCGCCGGCTGCCGCCGTCACAACTACCGGCGGCGTGACGGCGACCGCGCCGGTCTCGCCGACGTATCGCACGGTGATGACGGGCAGGGATTTGAAAACCGCCGAAGTCGCGTTCAATCAAACGACGAATCAACCGTACATCGCCTTCGAACTCACTCCGGACGGCGGCAAGATTTTTGGCGATCATACCGCGAAGAACGTCAAGAAATTCCTGGCGATCACGTTGGACAAGCGGGTGATTTCCTCGCCCGTGATCCAGAGCGCGATTCCGGACGGGCGGGGGATCATCGAAGGGCGGTTCACGCTGGAAGAGGCGAAGAGTCTGGTGTTGCAGCTCAAGTACGGCGCGCTGCCGGTGCCGCTCAAAGTGATTGATTCGCGCGCGATTGGACCCACGCTGGGACGCGATTCGGTCAATCGCAGTATCACTGCGGGCGCGATTGGGTTGCTCATCGTCGTCTTGTTTATGTTGCTGTACTATCGCTTGCCCGGTCTGCTCGCCAACATCGCGCTGACGATTTACGGGCTGATCGTTTTCGCGATCTACAAATTCGGCGTTCCCGGAGTTTTCGATTACGTGACGCTGACGTTGCCAGGTATCGCCGGCTTTGTCTTGTCGGTCGGAATGGCGGTGGACGCGAACATTCTGATCTTCGAACGGATGAAGGAAGAACTGCGCAGTGGGCGCCCGCCGTATCTGGCTATCGAATTCGGTTTTCAGCGCGCGTGGTCGTCCATCCGCGATTCGAATATTTCGACGCTGATCACCTGCGCGATCCTGCTGTGGTTCGGCGCGAGTTTCGGCGCGAGTATGGTCGCGGGCTTTGCGCTGACGCTCGCCATCGGCGTCTTGGTGAGTATGTTCACGGCGATTTTCGTCACGCGGACGTTCTTGAGCTTGCTGATGGATATGAACGTGACCGAAAACTTGTGGTGGTTCGGCGTCCAACCGCAAAAACCGGCTGAGTCTCGGGAGTAAATCTAGCGGCGCACTACTCTGCAAGATTGAATCGTTCCTCGCTATACGGACAAATCAAAGACCGAAGGGCAGTTGCTCTTCGGTCTTTCGTTTTCGGATCGGCAAAAAAAAACGTCCCCGCCGTTTTTTTTGGCAGAGACGTTTAAGGAAGGAGGGAGGAGCACAATAGAGGGCCGCACCGCCCACTTGACTCCACAAACAATTTAAGCGGTTAAGGTCTTAGAATGGTCAAAGCCAAGTTGAAAAACGGTTACATTTTTGACCAAAAGCGTTCTATCTCTGACGGGGAGATTCACAAACAAAACGAATAAGCAAGTCATCTGCGCGTTATGCGCGGATCAACTTGGCGATTTCATCCGCGCGATGTCCCGCGCGCGTCAGCGGCTCGATCACATCCGCGCGCAGATCGGGCACGTAGATTCGCAAGAGTTGGCACGGCGTCTGGCGCGGCGCGATGCCAAACGCGCCGAGTCGCGCGGGGAGCACAAGCGTTTGTCCGCGCGACGCGACGACGCGCGATGTTTCGGATCCGATTTCCGCCGCGCCTTCGAGCACTGAAATGATGTTGAATTTGTCGTTCAGCGCGAGGCGTTCGCTCGGCGCGCGCAGGTCCCAGCGTTCGAGCGCGAAATAGTTGCACGCGATCAGGACGCGCCGATCGAATTCATCGCGCTGGATCGCAAGCGGCGAAATTTTGTGATCGATCTGGCGCGCGAAATTCAGAACGCGCAACGATGGCTCGACGTGAAGCGGACGCTGCGCGCTCTCCCTGCCCCAATCGTCCAGCCGATACGTGAGGTCGGAGTTTTCCTGAATCTCCGCGAGAACGATGCCGCGCATAATCGCGTGGACGGTGCCCGCCGGAACGAAGACGACCTCGCCGCGCTGGACGGGGACGGAGGCGAGTAAAGCGGGCAAACGATTCGCGGCGAGCGCGGCGCGCACACGCGCCGCGTCCACATCCTCCTTGAATCCGTGAACGATCCGCGCGCCGGGTTCGGCGTGCAGAATGTACCACGCTTCCGTTTTGCCGAACGGATAATTTTCCAGCGCGCGCGCCTGCGCGTCGTCCGGATGCACTTGCACCGATAAATCGTCTTGCGCGTCGATGAATTTGAACAACAACGGAAAACGATTGTCGCGCGCGTCCGCGCCCAGAATCGCCGCCGGATCGCGCGCGAGCAGATCGCCCAGCGTCGCGCCGCGCTGCGCGCCGTTTGCGATCACGCACTCATCCCACGCTTCCCACGTCTCGCCAATTTTCTGATCGGGCGCGATCGGTTTGTCGAGCAAGCGCGCCAGGTTCTGCCCGCCCCAGATCATTTCGCGCAGGCGCGGTTGCAAAATGTACGGGTAAATTGCAATTGGGTGATTAGGCGATTGGGTGATTGGGTGATTCGCCATTTAACTTTGGCTCATTGGCTCATTGGGCGATTGGCTCATTGTCGCGTATTCTTCGCGCGTGATGAATTCGCCCTTGTCAATTTTCCGCTCGACGATTTTGCGCGCCGCGTCGAAACGCACTTCGGCGCGCATCAGCGTAAAGCATTTGCCGTCGAGCATTTCTTTGTTGAGGACGAACCCGCCGCTTTCGTACTCCGCGCTGAGATCGTTCGCCAAATTGACGCGCACCGCGAGCGGCGCGCCGCAGCGTTTGCATTTGACGTACAACATCAGCGTGTTCGGATCGCCGGACGGCGGCGTGAAAAGTGATTTGAGTTGAGCAAGGAAACCCATTGAACCTCCAGAAAATTTCGAATTAGGAATTGCGAATTGCGATTGACGACGCAATTCCTAATTCGCAATTCGCAATTGCGGAACGATGAACAAAAACAGGCACGCGAGATCCAGCGCGAGCAACGCGACGTACAGTAGCACGAAGATGACGCGCTGATACTCGCGCGCGATCAATTCGCGCAAGCCGACGACGAGAAAGAGCGCGATCGCGACGAGCGCGGGAAAGAGATAGCGTCCCTGGAATTGCAGGAACTTGAAATTGTACGCGACGTAATCGGCAAACGCGACGACGAGGAGCAGATTGATCAGCGCGATGCACCCCCACTGCGCGGGCGTCAGCAGATCGCGGCGGCGCAAAATTCGGCGCGCGTACAGCGCGTGCCCGAACACCGCCGCGCCCGTGAGCAGCGCGAGCGCGACGTAGATGCGGTCGTTCACCAACACGCCCATCCAACCGAATTGCGCCCAGAACGATTTGAACGTCACCGCAAAAAAATCGAACGCGACGCGCGCCAAACCGCGTTGCGCGATCACCTCCGCCGTCGTCGGCTGACCGATCACCACCGCGTCGTGCTGCGCGATGCCCAGCGGATCGGTGATGCCGTAGACGAGCGCGCCGCGCAGCAACATTGGCGCGGCGATCAACAGCGCGAGAGTGAACAACTTGAGGAGTTGACCGCTGACCGCTGACCGCTGACCGCTATGCGCAATCGCGGCGCCGATGAGCAACAGCGCGCCGGGAACGTAGGCAGTTGTTTTGGTCAGCAACGCCGCGCCGTACAAAATGCCGCCGAGAATCGAAAATTGGAGATTAGAGATTGGAGATTGGACGCGCTTGATCGCGAGCCACAAAATCAGAATCAGCACAAGCTCTGCCGCCAGATCATTGCTGATCGACGCGCTGACCGCGAGGTGTTGCGGTACCGTCGCCATCAAGCCAACCGTCGCAATCGCGAGACAGCTGTCATCGCGCGTTGCGAAAATCGCGCGGACGATGCGAAACGTGACGAGTAGCACGAGCGCGCCAAGCGCGACCGAAAACAAGCGCAACGCGATCACGGTCGCGTCGATCCCCGCACCGCGCGCGATCAAGTACACCGGCGTCGCCGCGAGATAGTACAGCGGCGGCTGGTACGCCTCGTACCGAATCGCGTCAATCGGCATCGTCGGCGGAAATTTTGCCGCTTTGATTTGCTCCAGGTACGCCTGATCGTAATCGCCGCGCGAAAGCACAGGCAACGCGCCTGTCTCCGCAATCGCGCGGATGTAGTTGAAATGCGCGGGCTCGTCCGGCGCTTGCCATTTGGGCGTGAAGATGGCGTAGAGCGTGGCGAGCGCGAGGTAGGCGGTGAGAATGAAAATCAAGCGGCGCAAGGTTATTTGTCCTTGACGGTTGAGCGCGCCGACAGCGCGTCAATAAACGCGCTCACCTTGTCGCGCCATTCCTGAAACGCCTCGTCCGGTTTGTCCTTGGGGTAATTACGGTCATAACTGAACTGGACATGCAGTTTGCTAATAAACCCGCGGAACTGCGTGTTGAACGGAGTTGGCAATCTTTTTGGCAACTCGCCCCAGCGCGTTTCGCTGGTCGCCAGGAATGTCATCGCGGCAAAACGCGCCGCGTCGAAGAGGAGGTCAAAGGCGAGGCAATAATAGGCTTCACAATACCGCTCATCTTTAGCGTGGCGCGCTTCTCCCCAATTCTTATCTGCCATTGCCAAGTACATCCACGCATCGTCATACGCTGGAATCCGCATATATTCTTTCGCCTCCTTGCGCGTGCGCCCATTTCCGAAAATGGATTTGCTGAAAACGAAAACGCCGAGTGCCATATTGTCGCCCATTTTTTGTCCGGGTTCGCGAACGATCAAATCCACATTCTTAGCCCAATCTGACACAGCGTCCCAATACACATCTTCGTTCTTTTTCGCGCGCGTTGTGATCATCAAATCTACATCGCGCGCCAGGCGCGGCGCGTACACGCTCGACCCGAATTGGACGATTTCGATGATGTCAGGGTCGCGCGCGCGCAGCGCGCGGACGATGCGTTGAAGCTTGTTGCAGCGATTGGAGCGCGGGCGAGTTGCTTGATAGGCAGTCTGCGTTTCCTTCGCCAATCGTTTTCGTGGATGCTGGTTCATATCTTCATCCTACGCCAAAATTTTCTCCGCCAATTCCTCTTTCAACATCACGCGCACGACGCCGCGCAATTTGCCGATGTGTTGAAGCGCGCTGGCTCGTCTGGCGCTTGCCATTTGGGCGTGAAGACGGCGTAGAGCGCGGCGAGAGTGAGATAGATTACAACAATTACGGATAATGCGATGCGTTTCACGGTTTATCCTAGAATCATTCTTGAACCCAGACGCCAATATATTTCAACCGCGCGTTAATTTCCTGGTCTGCCCGTATTCTAACCTCGTCGCGCAATCTCTTCGCTCTTTTCAATCGCGGCTTGAATAACTTCTTCGTCGCCATCATGTACAGCTTGGCGCAGGCGCGCGACAAGTTCGTCGGTCGTCTGTGGCATCCTCGGCGGCACAACGGGTTGGGGTGGTTGCAGCGGTGGTTGGGGTCGGGGCGGCTTGTTCCGCCGCGCTAGGTATAACGCGAGTTGCAGGAGCAGGTTCAACTCGCCGCGCGAGTTCGCCCGCCTGATCGCCTGCGCCCACTCCTGCATACTCACTCGCGATGCGTTCAACGTAGAGACGTGGACAGAATCCGCAAGTGCCAACCCGCGCTTCGCCAACCCTGCTGACTGCGTGATTAGCCCGCGTTCGCCTGACACAACCAGCGCATCCCGCTTCGCGTTCTGCTCATCGGTCATACGCGATCACCTGTTACACGATGAAACGCGGGATTCATTGCAAGCAGCATCCAGTTCCTCAAGCATTCTTATGATTGCTGTGAAGTGTGTCTTTGCCTCTTCCCTTGTACCTTTTCCATGCCAGGAGATTCGCGTCGGATCCCAGGCGAGGAAATTTATGACCTCCAGACAATCGCATACCATCTGTGGAAAACTATCCACAGCGATTGCGGAGTATTTTGGCGTGAAGTGCACAAATTCGTTTCTCAGTTCGCGCATTCGCTCTATACTCTTCTCAACTTGGCTGGATGGTGCATACTTGAGTTCCTTCTTCATTCTCTTATAGAGACCGAGAAACCTATCAAGGAATCTTTCTCTGGGGATCCTCTCTCCTCTTTTCAATGCTTCATAATATTTATTAGCCATGGACTGCTCTAATGCCCCAAGTCCAGCGGGGCCTTTCAAAGCACAGACCATAGTGGATTGCACCGCGTTATGTAGAACGATGATGGCCCATTTCCAATGGTACACATCCTTTTTGACAAGGGAAAGTACGTGTTCCAGCATTTCCAGCGCTTTGACTGCTTCGATATATTCGTTGGTACGGATGCAAATTGGTTTCGGCATGGTTGGCCCTCAATTACCTCAAGAGATTTCGCAGTTTGGCAATGAGTGTTTCAGCGCGCTCAACCCTCGTTCAGTAGTGTTAGTACCAGAAAGATCAAGAAACTCAAGCCCGTTAAGACCCCATAATTGTACCAATCCCGCATCACTGACCCGTGTGTTGGAAAGATCGAGTTCTTCAAGCGAAAGATCGCGCAGATGCGCTAAACCTACGTCACTGATCTTGGTGCTTCCTAGATACAACCTTTTCAACCGCCCAAGTTCTCTGATAGCGGTCATCCCAATGTCAGTGACCTTCGTAGATGAGAGGTTCAACTCTTCCAGATTGTGAAGCGCTTCTAGATACCCAAGTGCAACGTTGCTGATGGAATTACTTGAAAGGTCCAATTTCTTCAATTGCCCAACCTCTCTGATGTCGACCAACTCTGTATCGGTGATCTGTGTAGATGAGAGGTTCAACTCTTCCAGATTGTGAAGCGCTTCTAGATACCCAAGCCCCACGTTGCTGATGAAATTACTTGAAAGATCTAATCTCTTCAATTGTACAAACTCTATGATGGCGGCTAACCCTGTATCAGTGATCTGTGTAGATGAGAGGTTCAACTCTTCCAGATTGCGAAGCGCTTTTAGATACGCAAGACCAACATTTCCAACGGATGTAGTTGAAAGATCCAGATTCCCGAGTCCACCAAGATCCATCAAATAGGTTAACCCCAGATCGCCAATGTTCGTCCTACCAAGACCTAGTTCTTTCAAAGCGGTCATTCCATGAAGATGTTGCAAGCCCGCATTATCAATTATGGTATGATTAAGCCACAGACTTTCGAGCGAATTCAATCTCTGCAGATATCTTAACCCCAGGTTGCTAATGTCAGTGCCAATTAAATTTACGGTTGATAAGTTGCGATGATCCTGAAGATAAATCAATCCAGCGTCACTGATTTTCGTGCCAGCGAGAGATAGATAGCTGAGCATTTTCAAATTCTGAATGTGTTCAACCCCTGCATCGGTAACATCGGTAATTGACAAGTCCAGACGGCTCAACTCACTCAACTGGCGGATGTATCTGAGTCCAGCGTCGCTCATATTGGTTTGGAAGAGAACTAGCTTCTGCAGCCCCGTCAAATGCTCAATATACTGCCAATCATCTTCACCGAACTGGATACGATATAAATTCAACTCCTGAATATCATTGGGTTCCAATTTTGAAAGAAAAGACAGTCCTAGCGGGGTCGTCCTTCTGATAAGGAGATGCAATCTCTTCGCGCCGCGGATCACAACATCACTACAGGCATCAACCCTCTGGTCTGGCAGATTCGGATGATCTAAGTCATGCACCAATAATATCCCCACTGAATAATCGCAGGGAAAATGAACAACACGCTCTCCACCAATGAGCTCTAGCCCACGCTTCACCAATCCTGATGATTGCGTGATCAGCCCGCGTTCGCCAAGAGGAACAAGCGCGTCTTGTTTCGCGTTTTGCTCATCGCTCATACGCCGCGCCTCTGGGCATCAAGTTCCGCGAACCGCTCACGCGCCCCCACAATCTGCTCTTCCAACCGTGCCACCATCTCCGCCAACAAATCGCGTCCTTCTTGTTGCGCTTCGCGTACCTTCATCATCAGTTTGTACAAATCGGCGTCGTGCAGTTGGACAATCTTCGTCTCAATCGCGTTCAAGCGGTCGCGCACTTGAGCAACCTTGCGGATGATGCGGACAAGTTCTGCCGCGATTCCTTCGCCCGTCACAGACTCGGGACTAAATTCCCAGTCGCGCCAAATCTGTTGCAACCGCTCACCGTTGCCGTCTTGGTACGCGCGGTTGACCTCCGCCATCATTTGATTGCGGCGCGCGCGTTCCTTCTCGTCAGTCGCAAGGTCGGGATGAATTTTCTTGGCAAGTTCGCGGTATAGTTTCTTGAGGTCTTCAGGCGGCTTGAATTCGTCTTTTTGCTTGGATGCCTGCGCCGTACCTGCCGCTTGCGCGGATTCGCGCGCCTGTGTACGTGTTTGTTGCGCGTATTGTTGTGCCTGCGTGTCTTTGGGGTGCAAGCGCGCTTGCGCTTCGGCGATCTGTGCTTCCAGTTCGTCCAACTCCGCGTACCGCGCGCCGACAGTGCGGAGATACCGTCGTTCAAACGCGCGCAGTTCTGCCTCCAGCGTGCTGAGATCAAGTTCGCGTTCCGCCAATTCGTTTTCGATCGCCGCTAGTTCAAGTTTCTTGCGTTCGAGTTCGGCTTCTTCGGGAGTTTTAGTGCGAATGAGGTCGGACTTCATTATTTTGGTATCCTTTTCTCAAGCCACTTCAAAACCTGTTCGGCGGTCTGGACTGCTTCGTCAGTTTCCTGCATCCCTACAGACGCCCCTTGATGCACTATCTTGTTTCGGAGATTGTAAAGTTTGGTCTTCCAGGCAGAATGTTCGCCCGTTCCCACGAATGATTCTCCACAACATTTGGGCAGATGATCTTTGATCAAGTTCTTCAATCCACACTCAAGTTTCCCCTCAACCTCTTTCTCGGAGAGCCCTTGATCGAGATAATATTGGGATATCGCGTTTAGGATCAGTGATTCAATTGCTGTTTCTGCTTCTACAATAGCAAGGCGGTAGTTCTCAAAAATGTATTCGCGCTGCGCGTTGAGAAAAAGCATTCGATGTATTGGCAGTTCGGCTCCAGAACAAAAATATTCTCTCGCCAGGTCTGGAATTGGGGCTGTTCGTGCAGGTCGCGATCCCCCCAGAGTGAAGACATGTTCAAAAAGAGACACTGGGGCAAATGTTCCGTCATCTTGGGCGATCAAGATGGTGCTTGGCCACATTTCGTTCTCTGGAATTGGTTCAAGAAAGAACTCATTCATTGTGAAACGATATACTTCGATCAAACGATTGATTACGCTACGGGTGATTTCCAGAACCTGGGATTGCTCTGACACAAAGAGAGGGAAAAGAATCTCGAGAGAGGTATGAGCAGCTCGAAATAGACGGTCATTTGTTATTTCGACATTCTGCGCTTCAGTTACTACAGGGATTACAGAAACATCTCCCTCTTGGCGGTATACCCGTTTAAAATGCGTTTTATAAAGATTCGCTCCGATCCGAATCTCCGCATTGCCTTCATCCCACACGAGCGGGTACGGAAACGCTGTTTTGACAAATGTACGTGCCATGAATGTTATACCTCCACGTTCCTCGGATTCTCTTCATCCGCGTCCAACTGCATAACGCGTCTGTTAGCCGCGCCTGATTCGATACACTTGCCGCGCTTCCCGCGCCGCGCGTTTCTCGGCGCGCCACGCGCGTTCAAAGCGGTCGCGCACCTCCGAATCCGCCAGTTCTTTCGCAAAGATCGCCAACCATTTGCGAATGTATGTTTCATCCAATCCTTTGCTTTGGCGCGCAACGACTCCGTCAATGTCGCGCAAATCTTGGGGGCGACCCGCAATGCATTTGTGAATGATGAGGTCTTCGGCAGAGCACAGGCGGACCGCCTTACCAGGTTCCAATTCATAATCCCTTGCGCGACGCATCAACTCGTCCCAATATCCTGGCATGCCGAAGGAAATGTCCAGCCCGCTACCATTGGATGCTTGAACAACAACCAAGCGCGCCTGCCGCGCCAATTCATACGGATCGGGCGCGCGCGAATGGAAACGAGTCAGGATGAGGCGAACGAAGTTGTCAGTGCCCTCTTCCAGCGGAGTCAACACCGTCAGATCAACGTCAACCGTCAGTCGCGGGATGCCCCAGTACTGCACGGCGAATCCGCCGATGATGGCATACGGGATTTTGTGCCGATTCAAGAATCTGTGAATTTCCCACGCGGCTTCAAACAATCCAATCATCGTCGCCTCATCCGTCGCGCTAAACGCACAAACGGACGTTGCGCCTGGATCGTCTCCGCGATTCTCCGCCGCTCGAGCGCTTCCCAATCTCCACCGGCGCGCGCGCCCATTCGCTCCCAGGTGCGGTACAGGTCTTCAAAAACCGCGCGCGCCGCTTTCGGTGTGAGCCGCGCTGCCCACGCGCGTTCTTCCGTTGCGGTGATCTTGTTCATCATCCTGTACCCGCGCAGCATCTGCCGCAACAGCCGCTTATTCAATTTCTCTTCCGCGTTCGCCTTGCGTCTCATACTTTCATTCTATCCCGATTCGCGCAAAAATCAATCGGGCGACTCAAAGTCGCAGCAACAACATCGCGAAGCCGACCTTCGTCGGCTGACCCTGAGCGAAGTCGAAGGGAGTCTGCAAAGGCAGACTTTGTTGCCGCGATTTCAATCGCCCGTCAGACTTTGGATCACCTACAACTCCTCGAACCGCGCCTGGAAGAACCGCAAACTTTCCGGCTCGTACGTCATCCGCAGTCCTTTGATTTTTTCGCGTTCCTCGTACAGCGCGATGCAACTTTCCGCGACGACATCCATGTGCAGATTTGTGTACACGCGGCGCGGAATCGTCAGACGCACGAGTTCGAGTTTCGGTTTGTGATGCTCGCCGGTCGCGTGATCGCGCCCCGCGCTGACGATACCGCGTTCCATCCCGCGCACCCCGCTGTCCACGTAGAGCGCGGACGCCAATGCTTGCGCGGGGAATTGCTCTTGCGGAATGTGCGGCAAGAATTTTTTTGCGTCGAGGAAAACCGCGTGCCCGCCGATCGGCACGACGAGCGGAATGCCCGCGTCCTTGATCCGATTGCCAAGGTACTCGACCTGGCGGATGCGGCTCGCGATGTACGCGTCGTCCACCATTTCGTAGATGCCGCGCGCGATCGCTTCCATATCGCGCCCCGCGAGACCGCCGTACGTGTGCAAGCCCTCGAAGACGACGACCATCTCTTTCGCTTTCGTGAAGAACGACTCGTTGTTCGTCGCGAGAAAGCCGCCGATGTTGACGAGGTTGTCTTTCTTCGACGAGATCGTCATCCCTTCGCCGTAACTCATCATCTCGCGCAAAATTTCGCGCACGGGCTTGTTCGCGTATCCTGGTTCGCGCTGTTGAACGAAATAGCAATTTTCAATCGCGCGCGTCGCGTCGAAGATGATCGGCAGGTTGTACTTTTTCGCCCACGCGGCGACCGCGCGCAGATTCGCCATCGAGAACGGTTGCCCGCCTGCCATATTCACACACGGCGCGACGGAAAGATATGCAATCGCGTCCGCGCCTTTTTGGTCTACCAGTTTTTGCAATTTGGCGATGTCCACATTTCCCTTGAACGGGAATGGATTCGCGGCGTCGTGCGCTTCGTCAATGATGCAATCGTAGAAAATGCCGCCCGCGCGCTCGGCGTGTTCGCGCGTCGTCGTGAAATACATATTCATCGGCACGTACTGCCCGCGCTTGATCCGCAGTTGCGAGGTGATGTGTTCGGCGGCGCGACCCTGGTGCGTCGGCACAAGAAATTTAAAGCCGTAAATCTCCTGCACCGCCTTTTCGAGATTGTAGAAATTGCGCGCGCCGGCGTACGCCTCGTCGCCGAGCAACATTCCCGACCACTGCCAGTCGCTCATCGCGTTCGTGCCTGAATCGGTCAGCAGGTCAATGTACACGTCTTCGCTTTTCAGCAAGAAGGTGTTGTAGCCCGCCTCGCGCATCTTCGCCGCACGATATTCGCGCGTCGTCATCTTGATGGGTTCGACCATTTTGATCTTGTACGGTTCAGCCATCGTTCGTGTTTTCATTTTCCGCTCCTCGTTGAGAATTTTTCGATTTCATTCTACTGCAATTCAAGAAATCAGACAACAGATGACAGACAACAGACGGCAGATTTTTTCTGTTGTCTGTTGTCTGAAATCTGATCTCTCACAATACGCTCACCGGATCCACATCCACGCGCCACCCCAACGGCAGCGCGAGATCGGCGACGAGCGCGTGCGGGTCTGGTCCGCGCAAAATGATTTGATACCGCGATTCGCCGCGAACGCGCTGGAAGAACGTGGGCGCAGGTCCGATCAGATCGAGCGACGGCAAACCGCGCTGCGCGAGGCGCGTCATCAGCGCGCTGCGCATCCGCGCCGATTCCTCTTGCGCGCGCTTGTCGTTCGTGTGATGATAGATCAATCGAATCAGCCGATTGAACGGCGGATAACCTTGCTCGCGCCGAAACGCGATCTCGCGTTCGTAAAACGCGCGATAATCGTGCGCGGACGCGGCGGCAATCGCGTAATGATCGGGATTGTACGTTTGCACGATCACTTTGCCGCCGAGGATGCTGCGTCCCGCGCGCCCCGCGACCTGGGTTAGCAATTGAAACGTCCGCTCGCCCGCGCGAAAATCGGGCAGGTTGAGCGCAGTGTCCGCGCTGATCACGCCGACGAGCGTGACGAACGGCAGATCGAGCCCCTTGGCGATCATTTGCGTCCCGATCAAAATATCGGCTTGGCGGGTGACGAATTTTTCGAGAATCGCTTCGTGCGCGCTACCGCGTTTGCCGCGCGTCACGTCCCAGTCCCAGCGCAGCGTACGCGCGCGCGGAAACATCGTTTGGATTTCCGCTTCCACTTTTTCCGTGCCGACGCCGAAATAGCGAATGCGCGCGCTGCCACACTGCGGACATTTCGTCGGCACGCGGTCGCGGCGATTGCAGTGATGGCAAACGAGTTGATCGCCCGCGCCGTGATACGTCATCGGATTGTCGCAACGTTTGCACTTGAAGACGTGCCCGCAATCGCGGCACAAGATAAACGTCGCCGTGCCGCGCCGATTCAGAAATAGAATGATTTGTTCGCGCGCCGCCAGCACGCGCGTCATCTCGCGTTGCAGCGCGCGCGAAAACATCGCGCGATTGCCCGCTTTCAACTCCGCGCGCAGATCAACGATTTCGACGGGCGGCAGGTCAAGGTACTGTGCCTCCGCATCCACTTCGTCCGACCGCTGACCGCTGACGGCTGACCGCTGGCTTTCGATCACTGAGCGGTGACCCAATACGCGTTTCGGCAATTCCAGCAACGTGAATTCGCCGCGCGTCGCGCGATAGTACGTTTGCGCGTCCGGCGTCGCGTCACCCAGGATCACGACCGCGCCCGCGCGCCGCGCAAGTTCGAGCGCGACCTCGCGCGCGTGATAGTGCGGCGCTTCGGCTTGCTTGTACGACGGATCGTGTTCCTCGTCCATCGCGATCAGACCCAGGTTTGGCAGCGGCGCAAAGAGCGCGGAGCGCGCGCCGATCACGACGTCCACCAAACCGTCGCGGCACCGTCGCCACGTATCGTACCGCTCGCCGATGCTGAGCCGCGAGTGAACGACGGCGATCCGTTTGAATCGCGCGCCAAATCGTCGGATCGTTTGCGGCGTCAGCGAAATTTCGGGAACGAGAATGATCCCTTGTTTCCCTTGCGCGATGATTTCCGCGAGCGCGCGCATATAGATTTCCGTTTTGCCGGAGCCGGTGACGCCGTGGAGAAGAAAGGTTTCAGGTTCAAGGTTCAAGGTTCGAGGTTCGGTCAACCTTGAACCTTGAACTTTCAACCTTGAACTGATTTCGCCCCACACGCGCTCCTGCTCCTCCGTCAACGTGGGCGGCGCGATCACATCGAACGCGCGCCCCGCAAGCGAATCGCGCCACACCGGTTCTTCTTCGAGCGCGATAATCCCTGCCTCGGCGAGTTTCTGCAAGTCGTCCAACTCGCAGTCTACAGACGCGTACAACGCGCTGATCCACACGGATTTGTTCTCGTTACGCAGAAAATCTACAATAGCCTTGTATTTTTCCATCACGCGGCGTAATTTGCGAACGGTCTCGCTAACATCGCTTGGGGTTAGCCGCAATGTTACGGTTGATTCGATTTGCTCGCGTTGAATGTATCCTTTTTTCGCCAGCGAACTAAGAATGATGCTAGTAGCGATTTCTGCAGATTTTAGTTCCTCTGTGGATTTTGCGCTATGTTCGCGCAGATAGACAAGAACACGCGATTGCGCTTCCGGCAATGAAGGCAACTCGGCAAAATATTTCGGAGTCAGCGAAATCAGCGTCTGGCGTGGTGAAACATCGATCCACTTTTTTTCTGCAAGTGTGCGAAGCGTGGATTCCGAACAAGCCACTGCTTCACATACTTGCTCAGCTGGCACGGGAGTGTTACCTTGTTGCGCGAGATACTCAAGTGCATCCGCCCGTAGATTCCTTCGGCTAACTGTTTCCAACATCGAATCCAGCGTCGAACTCTCCGCAATTAAACGCACAAAGCGTATGAGTTGGGGCTTGGCACGAAGAGGCGTAACAACAGAGCTTTTAATAATGATGCCACGTTCCACGAGTGGTTTGATCGCGGAATGAAGTTCGCGCGGCAGCGCGCGCAATTTCGTCTCGCCGTCACGCGCGAGGAGTTCGACGAGCGCGGTTTGCTTTTCGGTGAGGTTATCGCGCGGCGCGTCAGGCGCGAGCGCGAGCAGAATTTCGGTTTGCTGCTCGACGCCGGGGGGAAGCATCAAGCCAATCGCATCGGTGAGCAAACAGAGGTACGCGCGCGCGATCCAGCGCGCGAGATCGAGATGAATCGCGGAAAGAAACGGGCGCGCGTCCACAATCGCTTCGATCTCTTTCGTCTGCTCGACCGGCGACGTATCGCTGAACGCGACGACGACGCCTTGTAATCGCCGCGCGCCGAACGGCACCCAGACGAGTTGCCCCAACGCGATGGAATCGGCAAGTCGTTCGGGAATTGCATACGTGAACGCGCGCTCGCGCAACGACTCCGCCGCGTCGCTTTCTTGTTCGATTGGTTTGCCAATCGTCAACGGCGTGTTGACGACGATTTGCGCGTATTTCATTTCTATTCAGCCACAGAGATCACAGAGAAAAAGTCGGGAACAATTCTCCCGACTTGATCATATACGATTCAACAATTTTTCGCAATCGCGTCACACTTTGAAATCGCTTTCGTCCATGCCGCGCTCGATCAAAAAGCGTTTCATTCGTTCGATGTAGCGTTCGCCGTCGCGGAGGAGTAGCGGCATCTCTTCCTCCGCCAGTGGTTTCTCGCCTTTTTGCTTCATCTGCGTGCCATAGTGAGCAGAAAGGCGTCCATGCTGCAACTTGACGAAGATGGTATGGTATTCTTCTTCCAGCAAACCTGGTTTGACCAGGAACTGACTCACCGCGCCTTCGACGCCAGAATGTTTACCGCGCACCACATTCAGCAGATAGAGTGCGGCGGTCGTGATGCAAAACGCGGCGTAGTATAAACTCGCAACGGCTCCTCGGATGAATCCGTTTTTCTCCAGCATCGTCGCCTCGTCCAGGTGTTCTTGCATGTCTCCCAAGTACCCGCGAATCGTCATGATCGTTTCGTAATCCAACATACGGGATTCTCCTTCGATAAAATCGAGCGGCGATTGTTCTTCTTCGATTTGTCGCGCGTGCGGATCCCACAACTCGATTCCGTCGCGGCGCAGGATCACGTACAACGGCGGTTTGAAGCGTTGACTTTCTCGATACATTTCTTCGGCGTAGATGATCTCGCTGATCCAATCCGTGCGATTGTCCAAACACCACTTTCTCATCGCGCGCAACTCTGCGACGCCGCCGCGAATCACGATCATCAAATCAATATCCGATTCCGCGTCCGCGTCGCCGCGCGCCTGTGAGCCGAACAAAATGACGCGCCGCACCGCGTCGCCGTGCGCGGCTTCCAGGCGCGTCAGAAATTCTGCCAACGCCGCGCGCTTTTCGCCGACAAGGTAGGGCACGTTCACTTCGCGCAATATTCTTTCACTTCGCTCGCCCACATCAGCAGTCTTCACTTTTGCCTTTTCATCCTTCGCGCTGCTCAGGACTGGCTTTTTTACTTTTATACACGCCGACCGCCATATACCCCACGACGTAATCGGCGCGGGCGCGTTCGCCCGTCACGTCGCCGGAATTCGTGCGCTGCAACACGCGCGCGCGCTCCGCGCCGAGCGCCTTTGCCGCGAGCAGCGCGGTGATGATCGGCGCGTCGCCGCAGGCGCGACATTCGCCGTCTTCCCACAAATATTTTGTCAGCGCAGGCAGATCGAACGCGGCGACAAGTTCTTCCGTGCGCGCGTCGAATTTTTTCACGGCGGCGTAATCGTCCAGATGCGAGAGATCGGAGGAGGCGACGAAGAGAACGCGCTTGCCGCGCGCGAGATCAGCAAGCGCGGCGGCAAGTTCTTCGCACGGTTTTAGCGCGGCGTTGCCGACGATGTAAAACGGCAGCGACATCATAATCGGCACGAGTTTGAAACTGCCGAGCGCGCGCTGAAGAAAGGGCAATTGGATTTCGAGCGAGTGCTCGCTGTCTTGTCCGACGCGGCGCACGTCAACGCGTTGCGCGAGCGCGCGAATGAATTCCTGATCGAGTTCGACCGCGCCGAGCGGCGTCGCGTAATATTTTTTGCCGCTGATCGCCATCGCGCCGAAATCTTCGCGGTGGCTGGGACCCAACAAAACGACCGTGTCGTAGGCGCGACCTTGCAACTGACGATACGCGTACGCGGCGGTTTGTCCCGAGTACGGATAACCGGCGTGAGGAGAAATTAAAGCGACAAGTTCATCGTTCGTTTCGAAAAATTCCGCGTGCGCCAGATAATCGTCCACCGTTTGCTTCAACGCGTCCGACGAGCCGGGATACCACGATCCGGCAATCGGCGATTTTCGCACCTCATCGCGCGTCACAGTCGTCATCGCAACGCCTCCCTTGCGCGCGGGCAACCATCCTTCGCCTTCGCTCAGGACAGGCGCGGGGTTGCCGCTACTTTTTGAATCGGTACGTAATCCGACCGCGCGTCAAATCGTACGGCGAAAGTTCCACCGTCACGCGATCGCCGAGCAGGATGCGGATGTAGTACATTCGCATTTTGCCGGAGATGTGCGCGAGGACGCTGTGTCCGCTTTCGAGTTGCACGCGGAACATCGCGTTCGGCAACGCTTCGGTGACGACGCCTTCCGCCTCGATTACATCTTTTTTCTTTTTGTCTTCCTGTTCTTGGATTCTGGGCATACCCACTCCTGTCATCTTGTCATTGCGAGGGCGTTTTTTGCCCGAAGCAATCTCCGCATCGCAGTCGGGGATTGCTTCGCGAAGAACGCTCGCAATGACACAGTACTCATTTGGATTTCACGCGCGCTTTGAATTTGTCCGCGAACCGCGTCAGCGTGTTCGATTTTTGCGCGGCGGAATCGGGACGCGTTGGCGGCGCGTCTGCCGCGTCGAAATGTTTCGCGCCTTTGTCCTGGATCAGCACGCCGCGCGATTTGCCGCCGCCTTCGTCCGCGCCGACGACGCCGCGCTCTTCCAACTGATCCATCAAGCGCGCCGCACGCGGATAACCGATGCCGAGCTTGCGCTGCAAAAACGAAATCGAAGTGCGATCCGATTGCCGCACGATGCCGATCGCGCGCTCGATCAAATCATCGTCACTGCCTTCCTTCGCGTTGCTCACATCTTTCCACGGCGCGTCGCGCGCGATATCGCGCAGATCGGTGATCGCCTTGTCGCGCCAAAAGTGAACCAGGCGCGCGAGTTCGTCATCCGAAACGAAACAACCTTGCAGGCGCATCAACTTGGACGAGTCGCTCGCCATATACAACATATCGCCCTTGCCGAGCAGTTTTTCCGCGCCCATCGTATCCAGCACGACGCGCGAATCTACGCTGCTCGTCACCGCGAACGAAATGCGCGAGGGGAAATTCGCCTTGATCAAGCCGGTCACCACGTCCACCGACGGACGCTGGGTCGCGATGACGAGATGAATGCCGGTCGCGCGCGCCATCTGCGCGAGCCGCGTCAACAATTTTTCGGTTTCCTCCGGCGACGCCAGCATCAAGTCCGCGAGTTCGTCAATCAGCGCGACGATGTACGGCATCGTGTCGCCGTTCGTCTTGTTCATCTTTTCGTTGAACGCGTCAATGTTGCGAACCTTTTCTTTCGCGAACAACGTAAAGCGATTGTCCATCTCGCGCGTCAGCCAACGCAAGCAAGGGACGACCTCTTCCATATTGACGACGACGGGACCCAAGAGATGCGGAATGTCGTTAAAATTCACCAGTTCGACGCGCTTGGGGTCCACCATAATCAAGCGCAGATCGTCCGGCGAATTGTCGAAGAGCAAGCACGCGATAATCGCGTTGATGCAAACCGATTTGCCGGAACCGGTCGCGCCCGCGATCAGCAAATGCGGCATCGAACCCAGGTCGGCGACGCTCGACGCGCCGGAAACATCGCGCCCCAGCGCGATCGTCAGCGGATTTTTCTTGCGCTTGTTTTTGAACGCGTCCGCTTCCATCACGCCGCGCAACGACACGACCGAGACCGATTGGTTCGGCACTTCGATCCCGACAATCGGCTTGCCGGGCACCGGCGTTTCGATTCGGATCGGCGCGACGGCGAGCGCGAGTTCCAAATCGTGCTGGAGCGCGGCGATGCGATTGACCGACACTTTGCGCGGACGCATTTGCCCGTCGCTGCCGCGCCGTTCGATGAAACCAGGTTCAAGTCCGAATTGTGTGACGGTGGGACCCGCGTGAATTTCGATCACCTTGGCGGGAATGCCAAAGTTGGCGAGCGTTTCTTCGATCAGGCGCGCTTTGCGATTCGCGTCCGTTTCGCCGTACTTGGCTTCGCTGGCAATGTCCAGAATGTCGAGCGCGGGCAACGCGGGCGCTTTGCGACGCGCGCGATTGCGCGGCGTGAGAATCGTTTGCGACGCCGTCGCGGTTTTCATCGGTGGCTTGGTGCCCAAGGTTGGACGCGCGCCGGAGGCGGGCGCCGGCGCGCGCTCGGGTTCGGCGGGAACACTCGGCGGATTGATCGTCGGTTGAGTTTTGGGCGCGGCAGGTTCGCGGCGAAGCGACGTGAGATCGGGCTTGGGTCTGGGCGGCGCGGGCAGTTTGATCGGCGCGGGCGTCGCGCGTTCAGGATGTTCCGCGCGTTCAGCCAGCGTGTTGCTCCACGCGCGCAAATGCGCGGTCGAAAAACCGACAAGCGCGGGAAGCGTCAGCAGACCCAGGATGATCAAAACGACGATGCCCGGAGTCACGCCGAGAAAATATGTCGCCGCGCTTGCCAACGCCCAGCCGATAAAACCGCCGCCCTCGCCGCGTTGCGCGAACGCGCCGGGATCGGTTGGCGCGGCGAGCAAGTGCATCAGCGCGAGCGCGACGGCGAACAGGACTTCGCCGGAAAAAATGCGCCCCCACGCGATTTCGGTTGCCGCGTCATCGCCGCGGCGCAAGAGGAACACGCCCGCGCCAAAGGCAAGGAAGGGCAAGGCGTACGCGCCCCAGCCACAGAGCGCGTGCAAAAGATTCGCGACCAGATCGCCGACGGTGCCGCGCGTGACGCGCAACAAGGTCAGCAGCGCGAGCGCGCCCGCCAAAAAAAAGATGATCCCAAGAATTTCGCGTTGCGCTTTCGGCGAGAGTTTGAAAGCGAAACGCGATCCCAGGTTCTTGGATTCTTTCGGTTGTTCTTTGCTTGCGCGTCGTGGTGACATCAAAAATGACCGGCGACCGGCGACGGACGACAAGTCGTCTGCCGCCCGGCGCGTTATCCTGACTTGACCAGATGATCCCAATAATCCGGATCGAGATCCGGCGGGGGCGGAGGCGTTTGGAGCGGCGCGCTGGCGGCGGGGGCTGCGCCGTCGCCGCGCGCGGCGGGCTGGCGCAAACCGAGTTTCATTTTTTGTTGCGTCACGTCAATTTCGAGCACGCGCACGCGCACGGCTTGACCTTCGCGCACCGCGTCGCGCGATGGGAGCGCGCCGCCGCGCGTCAATTCCGAAACGTGCAACAAGCCCTCCACGCCTTCCGCGATCCGAACGAACGCGCCAAACGGGACCACGCTCGTCACCGTGCCGTCGGTCCACGCGCCGGGTTTCAGTTTGTCGGCGAGCGCGCTCCACGGGTTGGGCGTCAAGCGTTTCAAACTGCACGCAATTCGTTTTTGTTCGCGGTTGACTTCCATCACGTAGACGTCAATGTCTTGACCGGGTTGCAAGACCTGGCGCGGATGCGTGACGTACTGCCACGACAATTCCGAAACGTGGATCAAGCCCTCGACGCCGCCCAGGTCAATGAACGCGCCAAAGTCGGTCACGTTGCGCACGGTGCCGCGCCGCGTTTGCGCGGGCTCGATCGTCGCGAGGATTTGCTCGGCGCGTGAAATCGGCGGATTGGCGACACGCTCGGACAAGATCAGCCGGTTGCGCGGGCGGTCGAACTCGATCACTTTGACGCGCATCATCGCGCCGACATAGCGCGCGAGCGCGGCGGTGCGTTCTTCTTCCGAGACCTGGCGCGGAAATGCGGAGAGTTGCGATGCGGGCACAAAGCCGCGCACGTCGCCCAAGTCCGCTAACAATCCGCCGCGATTGTATCCGACGATCGGCAGTTCGAGCGTTTCGCCTTGCGCGTAACTCGCTTCAGCGCGCGCCCACCCCGGCGAAGTGGGGGGCGGCGCGGCGGCGCCATCGTTGGGCGCGCCGAGCACGGCGCCCCAATAATTGTCGTCTGGCACTTCTTCCCACGGCTTGACTTGATCCATCAGCATTACTCCTTTGCTCGCACACAAGCAACAAATAAAAAAATCGGTTTTCCCGCGCGTGATGCAACCTTCAGGGAAAACCGACGTTTGATCCGGAACCGACTTTGCCCTACTTGACAACCACTCCCCACCTGCGCGGCGACTCGACAAATCCACGCGCATTATAAGCGGAATGGCGCGGATTTGTCAACACGCCGCGCTCATTCACGTATAATGTTACCGGAGTAGAATGGTTCACTCAAAAGAAAATGTTACCGAGGAACCATGCCAACCGAACAAATGTCCATCAATGCACGTCGCACGTATTTACACATCATGTTGC
>VGOB01000062.1 GCA_016865935.1 Chloroflexota bacterium
ACCGTGCGATCCGGGCGATCATCCGTCGTGCGTGTGGGTATCAAATCTTTGAACATTTCCGCCTTCAAGTTCTGGTAGAACACGGGGGATTGGGCATGCCTTCTCCCCCACTAATCTGAGGAGAACCATAATTTTCGATTTTCGATTGCCGATTTTCGATTGTAAGAAATCGAAAATCAAAAATCGGCAATCGAAAATTTCAGGAGGCATAATGGAACACCGCAGACCTAGTCTTATCGGACCGCTGATTCTCATCACGATCGGCGTTTTGTTCTTGCTCGCGAATCTCGGCTATTTGCCCTTGTCGTTTTGGGAGATCGCGTTTCGCTTCTGGCCCCTGATCCTGGTTTTGATCGGACTGGAAATCATCATCGGACGGCGTTCGATCATCGGCGGGCTGATCGTCGTCGCGCTGTGGGGCGCGCTGATCGCCGGAGTCTTGTGGCTCGCGCTCACATCGGGCGGCGCGTTCCTGGGTTCTGCTGCGATCACGGAACAGCTCAACCAGCCGCGCGGCGAAATTTCGAGCGCGACGATCGATCTGAACTTTGGCGTCGCCACCGCGAACGTCACCGCGCTGGGATCGGACACGGCGGATTTGCTGCGCGGCACGTTTCAGCGCGGCGAAGGTACACAAATCGGCAAAAAATTCAACGTCGTCGGAAACGAAGGACGATTGCGTTTGCAGGAAGAGCGCGCCAATTTCTTCACGCCGGGAATGTCGAGCGCGCGCTGGGACCTCGCGCTGAATCCGACGCTTCCCATCGCGCTGCGGATCAACGGCGGGGTCGGACGCGCCGATCTCGATCTGACTGCGTTGACGATCACCGCGTTGAACGTGGAGGCGGGCGTCGGCACGATTCGGATCAGCGCGCCGCAAACCGGCAACGTGACGATGCGTCTGAAGGGCGGCGTCGGCAATCTGCGCGTGACGATTCCGCCGGGCGTCGCCGCGCGCATTCGCGTGGACAAAGGCATCGGCGCGCTGCGCGTGGACGAAACGCGTTTTCCAAAAGCGGGGAATCTGTATCAGAGCGCGGACTTTGCGAACGCACCGAACAAGGTGGACATCGAAGTGGACGGCGGCGTGGGGTTGGTCGAGATTCAATAGACACAGTAGATCACAATTTTGTCATGCTGAGCGAAGCGAAGCATCTCGCTAATTGCAAATTGCGAGACGCAAAGCGTTCGGCGCAAAAAGCGCGCCTCAGAATGACAATCTGTGATGTACTGAGACAGGAGAAACACAATGGCGATTCGTTTTGTTCTGAGCGATTATATTGAGAAAGCGATGACCTATGCCGTCTACGACAAATTGGAAGACGGCACATTTGCAGGTCGAATTCCACAATGCAAAGGTGTCGTCGCGTTCGCCCGCGATCTGCGAAAGTGCGAAGCCGAGTTGCGTTCAACACTCGAAGATTGGATTTTCGTCGGACTCAAATTGGGACACCGTTTGCCAATTGTCGGCGGCATCAATCTAAACAAGGAACCGAACCATGAGCGGATGGGCGCCTATCAAACGACGTGAATTTGTACGCCGTCTTCAATTGCTCGGCTTTGAGGGACTGTTCCAAGGCACGCGTCATCAGTTCGTGGTTTATCGGCAACAACGCTTGACGGTGCCTTCAAACAGCGAATTTTCCGTGCCTCAACTCCGGATGATGATTCGCGAGATCGAGGGAATACTCGGGCGCAAAATCTCAGCGGATGAGTGGAACGAATTATGAATAGGGGCGACCCAGTTGGTCGCCCCTTTCGTTATGCCATCTCGCGCCGCAAAATGCGCTCCACGATCGCCAGCGTCGTCGCGTAGGTGGGATCCATCCCATAGTACGATTGATGCACCGCGCCCAGGTTTTTCCCCTTGCTGTTCGGCGTATCGGACGCGTAATGCAAAAATCCAAAATCGAAATCGCTCTGATACAGCCGGACGATTTCGTTGCGCGGAAAGCGTTTGGGGAAAATCATTTCATAGATCGCCGAGAGGTACGGTCCCGCTTCCATCTCGATGTCCGTATAACCCTCGCGATAGAACAGCGCCATAAATTTTTCATTTTGCAAAAACGTTCCTTTGACCGTGATCGCTTTTTGATTGTCCAGCACCGAACCGTAAACCAGGTAGGGCTCGACATCGCGCGCGCAAAAGCAATTGTTGAACAGAAACGTGTTCTGCGAATGTTCGTCGTAGACGACATCCGGAATGATCACGTCGCCGATGCGCCCGTTGAGCGTCGCCGATTTGCCCAGCGAGTACACGCCCTTGACTTGCTCGACGTTGCGGACGACTTCGGACAGAATTTGGTACGCGGCAAGTCCGAGCGGATAGTCCACATTGAAAATGATCGCGCGGCTGGCGCGCAAACGCTCCAGCCGTTCGCGCGGCAACCGCGAATCGAGTCGCTCCGGCACCAGACGATTGAGTTCGACGATCTGCGCGTCCACGTCCAGATAGCGTTCGCTCGAAAAGTGCGTCAGCCCGGTAGCCTGCTCGGCGCGCTTTTTCGCTTCCGCCGCCGATGCGTTCTCCGGATCGGCGATATATTTTTTCAACACATAGTACAGAAAATTTTCCTTGCTGCTTTTCACCGCTTCGGCTTGGATCGCTTCGTACTCGCGCAGCAAATTGGTGTGGCGCGCATCCTGAATATATTGGATCAAATCCCGTTCACGCGCGCGCGCGAACCCGGAAATCACATTCGCGAGACTGTGCGTGTTGCTGGAAACGAAATAGACCGGGCGCCCTTCCAGCGCAGACGCCGCGCCGCGCGCGATGTTGTTCCACCAATGCCGCGTCGCCTTGCGATAGTCCAGCAACGAACCCGCCAGCAAGCGCAAGACGAATTCTTTCGTCGTCGCGCTGATCGTTTGCAAATTGGCGATCAGATTGCCGCCCCAAATATTTTCCAGCGTCTCCAGATCAGCCGCGTCGAGCCGCAACACGCGCGCCAGTTCTTCGCGCGCCGCGCGGTCGAGCGATGCGTCCGCGCGCCAGTGCGCCAGACTTCCGGCGCGCACGAGCAAATCGCGCAGTTTGTTCCACTCGATCTCGTACGCGGTCAGAATCGGAATGAGATCGTCAATGTCGGACGCGCTGGCGATGTACGCCGCGAGCGTCTCCTTGCCGTCGAAAAACATTTTGCGCCGCCGCCCCGCCGCGCTGACCGCTTGCCACGTTTCGATTTCGGGATAGCCCGCCTTGTCGAACACTTCGTCCGATTGACCCAGGATGACGCGCCGCACTTGCTTGATGCAATCAGGCAAACGCAACGTGGCGTAGACGAACGCCGCGAGATCGGGCTGCTCGGTGCGCGCGTGCAAGTGCAGCGACGAATCCATCTGCGTATGCGTTTCGATCAGCGACTTGATTTGGATTTCGCCGCTGGAACGCAACAGCGAATAGTACGTCCGCATATACAGTTCGATGTCTTCGTTCGCCGAAGAAGGAATTCCGCGATCCATAATACCTCCAATTAACAATTATCAATTGACAATTGACAGTTGTCCAACGCGCGCGGCAAAGTACCAAACGAGCGCGAGCGTCTCGCGCGTGGTGTACCACGCGCGCAACACGGCGCGCGCGTACGTCGGACTCGCGTTGGCGCCGGAACCGTACGCGTCGATCCCCAGATCGCGCGCGATGATCTCGGCGCGGTACAGGTGAAACGGATCGCTCACGATCACCGCGCTGCGCCAGCCGCGCGCGTCCATCAGCAACTTTGCGTTCGCCAAATTTTCTTCCGTCGAATGGGATCGATCTTCCAACACCAACGCATCGGCAGGTACGCCCGCGCCGACGAGCGCGCGCCGCATCACTTCCGCTTCGGTTGGTGGATGGCTTCCCAAGCCGCCGCACAAAATCAAGTTCGGCGCGATTCCGGCGCGGTACAGCGCGAGCGCGTGCTGGATGCGCGCGCGCAATGACGGCGACGGCTGCTCGCCGGGGTACACCGCCGAACCCAGGATGATGATCGCGTCCGCGCGCCGCGCGCGATCTTCTTGCGCCCGCGCGTCGACGCGCTGGTACAAAACCCCCAGCACGACCAGCGCGAGTGCGCCCAGTACGAGCAATATCGCTCTCCGTTTGTGCCTATTGTTCACTGTCCACCGTTCACTATTCACGGTCATTGCCCTATCATACACCGGGCTTGACCGCGTGTCAAACGATTTGCGCGATTTCCAAGATTGTGCTATACTTGCATCGTAAACCTCCGCACGACCTTCTTCGAAAAGTGGGCATCCCCCACTTTTCTTGTTATCTAGCGGAGTGAATTTGAGCATAGAGATTAGCGATTGGAGATTGGGCGATGCCGTGAGGCGCGCCTAATTTCTAATCTCCAATCTCTACTCTCCAGAAGAGGACCGCACGTGAAGAACGATTTTCTCGTCGCCATCACCCAACTGTGTAACGATCGCAGTTTGCCGAAAGAAGTCGTCATTGACGCCGTCGAGCAAGCGTTGGTGTCCGCCTACAAACGCAATTTTGGCGGCGGTCAAAACATCACCGCGCAGATCGACGCAGCCACCGGCAAAGTCAAAATCTTTGCGATCAAAACCGTCGTGGACGAAGTGCACGACCGGCGACTCGAACTGACGCTGCAGGACGCGCGCGCGTACGATCCGATGGCGCAAGTCGGCGCGACGATCCAAATCGAATCCACGCCGGACGATTTTGGGCGCATCGCCGCGCAAGCCGCCAAGCAGGTGATCCTGCAACGCATCCGCGAAGCCGAACGCGACACGTTGTACACCCAATACTCGGAACGCGAAAACGAAATCGTTCATGGCACCGTGCATAACGTTGACTCGCAGAACGTCACCGTCAGTCTCGGCAAATTGGAAGCGATTCTGCCGCGCGCCGAACAAATTCCCACCGAGCGCCATCGCCCGAACCAAAAACTTCGCGCGTACATCGTGGAAGTGAACAAAACCGCGCGCGGACCCCAGGTCGTGCTGTCGCGCACGCATCGCAATTTTCTGCGCCGCCTGTTCGAACTCGAAGTGCCGGAGATTTTCAGCGGCTTGGTCGAAATCAAAGGGATCGCGCGCGAGCCCGGCTCGCGTTCCAAGATCGCCGTCGCCGCGCAACAAGACGGCATCGATCCGGTGGGCGCGTGCGTGGGACAACGCGGCGTCCGCATCCAAAACATCGTCAATGAATTGAATGGCGAAAAGATTGACGTGGTCGAATGGAGTTCGGAGGTTGCCAATTTCATCGCCAATGCATTGAGTCCTGCCAAAGCCGTCTCGGTGCAATTGGCGGACGACGCGAACGGCGACAAGGTGGCGAACGTCGTCGTGGAACAAAAACAATTGTCGCTGGCGATTGGCAAAGAGGGGCAGAACGTGCGTCTTGCCGCCAAGTTGACCGGCTGGCGCATTGACATCAAGAGCGATGTCCAGATCGCGGAGCAAGCCGCGCGCGCCCAAGCGCAAGCCGCCGCGCCGACGCCGGAACAACTCGCCGCGGCGCAAGCCGCCAAAGCCGCCGTCGCGGAATGGGAAGCGCTGGTGGCGGACGAACCGGTTGCCGCGCCCGCTGCGCCGGCAGAAGAAACGATCGCGCCAGTCACCCGTGAAGCCGCGCCGGTTGCAATCGAACCGACACCGGAAGTCGTCGAAGCAGTCCCGGCGGCGATCGTCGCGCAAGAACCTGCGCCGGTCGTCCAAGCCGTCGCGCCGGAACCGCCGATGGAAATCGCGACGCCGAGCGAAGAGCAACCCGCGCCGGAACCCGAGATCACGTTCGAACAAGCGCTGGCGGAATTCGAAGCGGAAGAGGAAGACATCTCGCCGGAAGAAAAACTCAAGCGCAAGGCGGATCGCCGCAAACGCACGACGCTCGAGTTCGACGAAAAATTGGGCAAGGTCGTCGCCAAACGCAAGCGCAAAGGCGGACGCCAGCAAGATTGGGTAGACGAAATTGAATGAACCAATGTGCCAATGAACCAATGAGCCAAATACTTTGGGTTGGACGTTTTGGTTCATTGGCTCATTGGTGAATTGGCTCATTGATCTATGGGCACCAAGCACATTCCCCAACGCACTTGCATCGCTTGTCGCGCGGTGCGCGGGAAAAAAGAATTGGCGCGCGTGGTGCGAACGCCGGAACAACGCGTGGTTGCCGATCCGACCGGCAAGCACGCCGGACGCGGCGCGTATCTCTGCCGCACGCGCGAATGTTGGGAGACCGCGTTGAGCGCGCGCGGTCGTTTGGAAAATGCGCTCCATTTGGAAATGCCGATCAGTCAGGATGATCTCGCGCGGTTGCGCGAGTTCGCGGCGACACTGCCGCCGCGCGAACCAACCAACGCAGTGCCGCAAAACGAAACACTATGAATGCAGCCGCCCACAGGGACGCCGCGCGCGGGTTCGAACCATCGCGCGGAGGTCAAGGAGCATAAGCCGATGAACGTCTGAGCGCGTGCCCGGATGCTCCTCGCGTTTGATCTCCGCTTTGCGCCACGCGCGACGCGTCGCTCGACGCGCGCGCGGAAATTTCTCCCGCGCCTGTTTCCCCTGCCGGTATAAAATCAATGCGCCCATTTACCAATTCACCAATGAGCCAAGTGTTTTCTGGATTGGACGCTTTGGCTCATTGGCACATTGGTTGATTGGTTCATTGACAAGGAGAATTGCTATGCCTGAACAAAAACCTTCACTCAAACGAGATGAATCGAAAAAAACGCGACCGCCCGAAACGAAACCGTCCGGCGCGCCCGCGCGCAAACCCGCGCCCAGACCCGCCGCGCCGGCGGCGCCGCGACCGAGCGCGCCCAAGCCCGGCGGCATCGCGCCGCGCGCGCATCCCGCGCCAACACACCGACCGGCGGCGCGTCCGGCAACACCAGCCCGACCCAGCCATCCCAGACCTAGCCATCCCAGACCCAGTCATCCCAGACCCAGTCATCCCAGACCCAGTCATCCCAGACCCAGCGCGCCAAGCCAACGCCATCCCGGCGCGCCCGCGCGCGCCGGACTCCCTGTCGCCGCGCCTGCCGCGCGTCCCGTCGGCGCGATGCCATCCCCCAAGCCCGCGCCGATCGCGCCACCGCCGCCGCCCAAGCCGCCGGTCGAATTGCCGGAGAACCTGACCGTGCGCGATCTCGCCGTCGCGCTCAAAGTCGGTCCGATTGACATCATCAAAAAATTGATGGCGAACGGAATTATGGCGAACATCAATCAGCCGATTGATTTCGATACCGCCGCGTTGATTGCCGGCGAACTCGGTTTCGAAGTGCTGGAACAAAAAGTGGAAATCGTGGAGCCCCAAGTCACGACGCTGACGAGCATCCCCAAAAAGCACGAGTACACCGCCGCCGAACTCGCCGACCTGGTTTTGCGTCCGCCGGTCGTCACCGTGATGGGGCACGTCGATCACGGCAAGACTTCGATTCTCGACGCGATCCGGCACGCCGACGTCGCGGCAGGCGAAGCCGGAGGGATCACGCAACACATCGGCGCGTACCAGATTCTGCACGCCGGCAAAGGCATTACTTTTCTCGATACGCCGGGGCACGAAGCGTTCACCGAAATGCGCGCGCGCGGCGCGCAAGCCACCGACATCGCGATCATCGTCGTCGCGGCGGACGACGGCGTGATGCCGCAGACGCGCGAAGCGATCGCGCACGCGCGCGCCGCCCAAGTGCCGATCATCATCGCGCTGAATAAAATTGACAAGGGCAACGCCAGCCCGGAACGCGTCAAGCAACAACTCGCCGACCTGGGACTCGCCGTCTACGGCGGCAAAGACGAAGTGACCGTCGTCTCGATGTCGGCGAAACAAAAAATCGGCGTGGACGATCTGCTGGAAAATATTTTGCTCGTCTCGGAACTGGCGGACTTGCGCGCGAATCCGAAAAAAGTTGCGCGCGGCATCGTCATCGAATCCAAGCTGGACAAACAACAAGGCGCGATGGCGACGCTGCTCGTGCAAGAAGGTACGCTCCACGTCGGCGACGTGGTGTGGATCGGAAGCGTCTGGGGCAAGATTCGCGCAATGTTCAACGATCGCGGCGAGACGGTCAAGGACGCCGTGCCCGCCGATCCGGTCGCGGTGACCGGCTTGTCCGACGTGCCGTCGGCGGGAGAAAAATTCATCGTGATGGACGACGAGCGTTCGGCGCGCAATCGCGCGGAAAAACGCGCGCTGGCAAAACGCGAAGCGGAACAAAAAGCCGCGCGCCCGGTCTCGCTCAACGATCTGTTCGCGCAATTCCAAGCCGGGAATGTCAAGGAGTTGAACCTGATCGTCAAAGCGGACGTGCAAGGATCGCTGGAGCCGATCGTCACGTCGCTGGAAAAATTGAGCGACGAAAAAATCAAGGTCAAGATCATTCACCAGGGTATCGGCACGTTGACGCGTTCGGACGTGATGCTCGCGGTCGCGTCGCAAGGCATCGTGATCGGATTCAACGTCGGCGTGGAATCCGCCGCGCAATCGCTCGCCGAGAGCGAAGGCGTGGACGTGCGACAGTACAACATCATCTACAAACTGATCGAGGATATCGAGAAAGCGCTCACAGGAATGTTGGAGCCGGTGTACGAAGATCGGTTGATCGGGCGCGGTCAGGTTCTGCAAATCTTCCACGTGAAAAAGAACACGGTCGCGGGCTTGCGGATCACGCAAGGCAAGGCGTTGCGCACCGGCACGGCGCGCCTGGTGCGCGGCGGCGCGGAAGTGTTCAAGGGCAATCTCGCCGCGCTCAAGCGTTTCACCGACGACGTGAAAGAAGTCGCCGAGGGCTACGAGTGCGGTCTCTCGCTGGACAAGTTTTCCGATTTCCGCGAAGGCGACCAGATCGAGTTTTATCAGAAAGTGAAAGTGAGTTAAAGGATGAAGGATGAGGGATGAAGGATGAAATACGGATTGACATTCATCCTTCATCCTTCCGCCTTCATCCTTCATATTTTGGGGTTTGAAAATGGCAGAGTATCGCGCCGCGCGCGCGAGTCAACGCATCCAGCAAGAAATCAGTTTGCTGTTCGAACGCGAAGTGAGCGATCCGCGTCTGACGAGCGTCAACATCACGCGCGTCGAGGTGAGCGGCGATTTGCGCTACGCCAAGATTTTCGTCGCGCCGATCCGCGACGACGCAGACGCGACGCGCGCGATGATGAGCGCGCTCGACCGCGCGACCGGCTTTTTCCGCCGTCGCATCGCGACGAGTTTGGACTTGCGCGTTGCGCCCGAAGTGCGATTCTTGGTGGATCGCTCTATCGAAAAAGGCGAACGGTTTTTGCGCGCGCTGGAGGAGATAAGAAAAGATGAAAGATGAAAGATGAAAGATGAAAGATGAATTTGCCTTTGTCCTTCATCCTTCATCTTTCATCCTTCATCCTTCATCCTTCATCCTTCATCCTTCATCCTTCATCCTTTTACGTTATGGGTACAATTCTCTCTTTCGATCAAACAGTCGAATTGCTGCGCCGACACGACAAACTTTTTATCGCCGCGCACATTATGCCGGACGGCGATTGTATCGGTTCGGCTTTAGGACTGACGTGGGCGTTGCGCCGGATCGGCAAGACGGTGACGGTGACGTGCCACGATCATGTTTCGAACACGTTCAAGTATTTGCCGGGGTTTCAGGAGCTTGCTGCCAAGACGCCGACGGATGAAGAGTTGCTCGTGTTCGTGGACGGCAGCGCGGCGGATCGTTTTGGCGCGGCGTACGATCCGGCGAAATTCAACCGCCGCCCGGCGCTCGTGATCGATCATCACGTCACAAATGAAAATTTCGCGCCGCTCAATTTCATCGATCGCTCCGCCGCTTCCACCGCCGAGATCGTTTATCGGATCATTCGCGCGCTGGGTGTCGCGTTTGATCGCGATTTGGCGCAATGCTTGTTGACCGGCGTCGTCACCGACACGCTCGGTTTTCGCACCGCCAGCACGACGGTCGAGACGCTCAAGACGGTGACCGCGCTGATGGAAGCGGGCGGCTCGATTCCCGAAATCATCGAACATTCCTTCAATCAAATTCCGTTACCCAGTTTGCGCCTGCGCGGCAAAATTTTCGGCGCGGCGACGCTCGACGGCGTAATCTTGTGGGCGGAAGTGTCGTTCAAAGCGCAGCGCGAACTGGGATTGAACGGCAACGGCACCGGCGGCATCATCAATCAATTGCTCAGCGTCGAAGACGCGAAGATCGCCGCGCTCTTCATCGAAAAAGAAAACGGCAAGATTGATGTCGGCTTGCGTTCGCGCGTGGGGTACGATGTCGCGGGAATCGCGGCGCGGCTGGGCGGCGGCGGACACAAGCAAGCGTCCGGCGCGCTGATTGACGGACCGCTGGCGGTGGCGCGGGAACGAGTACTTGGCGAAATCAAAAAGTCAATTAGTGCGATAGCCAAATAGTTGGATAGTTGGATAGTTTTGGTTGGCTTGATGAAATGACTATCCAACTAACCAACCATCCAACTAATCAACTATGCCTTGCGAAACTTGCGGCGCGCCGCACGCGTGCCCCTTTCAACTTTCGATGCCGCCGCGCGTCGCATCATCAGCACGCGGACTCGACGGCATTTTCAACGTCAACAAGCCCCTCGGCAAAACCTCGCATCACGTCGTCCACACGATCCGAAAAATTTCCGGGCTGGCGCGCGTCGGTCACGCCGGCACACTCGATCCGATGGCAACGGGCGTACTGTTGATCTGCGTCGGACAAGCGGTGCGCGTGACGGAATATTTGATCGATCACGAAAAAAAGTATCGCGCGCGCGTCCGGCTGGGAATCGAAACGGACACGTACGATGCGGAAGGCGCAGTGGTCGCGCAACGCGCGGTGAACGCGACGCGCGCACAGATCGAAAACGCGCTCGCGAGTTTCGTCGGAAAAATCGCGCAAATGCCGCCCGCGTACTCGGCGATCAAAAAAGAGGGCGTGCGATTGTACGATCTCGCGCGACGCGGCATCGCAGTTGAGCGCACGCCGCGCCCCATCGAAATTTTTTCGATCATCGTGCGCGCCATCGCGCTGCCGGACGTCGAATTCGACGTGCATTGCAGTAAAGGAACGTACGTCCGCTCGCTCGCGCACGATCTGGGCGAAGCGCTGGGTTGCGGCGCGACGTTGACCGCGCTGACGCGCACCGCGAGCGGACAGTTCGCGCTGGACGACGCAATTACGCTGGATGAACTGCGCGCCGCGTTTGAAAACAAGTCTGCCGAACATTATCTCAACCCGCTCGACGAAGCGCTGTTGCAATTCCAAGCCGTCGTCGTCACGGAAGAAATCGCGCGGCGCGTTATGCTTGGCAACAGTGTGAACTGCGAGCGCGAGTATGCGACGCGGCTTTTGCGCGCCTACGCGCCAAGCGGACAGTGCATCGCGCTCTTGGAACGCGGCAGGCGCGCGGGGGAATGGAAACCGCAGAAGGTTTTTGCATCCTAGAATTTTCGATTTGCGATTTGCGATTTTGGATTGGCTCAATCGCAAATCGAAAATCGGCAATCGAAAATCCGCAATGGAAATCATTCGCGACCTCAACCCCGTTCATCTTGATCGCCCCACCGTCCTGACCATCGGCTCGTTCGATGGCATTCATCGCGGGCATCAATATTTGATCAACCGCGTCGTCGCGCGCGCGCAAGAAATCGGCGCGGCAAGCGCGTTGGTCACGTTGCATCCGCATCCCAAAGTCGTCCTGCGTCCGACTTCCCCACTGCATTATCTCAGCACGATTGAAGAGCGGCTCGATTGGCTTGCGCCGCTGGGCTTGGATTACGTCGTCGTCTTTCCGTTCAGTCTGGAAACGTCGCAAGTCCGCGCGCGCGATTTTGTGCGCCCGCTCGTGGAACGATTGCGCCTCGGCGAAATTTTCTGCGGCAAGGATTTCGCGCTCGGCTACAAGCGCGAAGGGAACGTCGAGTTTTTGCGCGCGCTCGGACGCGAACGCGGCTTTGCGGTAACCGTCGTCGAACCGCAAGCGTTCGACGGGCAAATCGTTTCGAGTTCGCGCGTGCGCGATCTGATCGCGCACGGCGAAATGGCCGCGGCGACGCGGATGCTGGGACGTTATCCGTCGGTGCGCGGGCGCGTGATCGAAGGCGACAAGCGCGGGCGCACGCTCGGTTTTCCGACGGCGAATCTCGCGGTCGCGGAGCGGCGGCTGATTCCCGCCGACGGCATTTACGCGGTGCGCGTGAACATCGGCGCCGCGTGGTTTGGCGGCGCGGCGAACATCGGCATCCGTCCGACGTTCGACAAGGGACAGCGGTTGATCGAAGTGTTCGTCCTGGATTTCGACGGCGATCTGTACGATCAAGTGATCGAAGTGCAATTCGTCAAGCGACTGCGCGCCGAAATGAAATTCGACAGCGTGAACGCGTTGATCGAACAGATGCGGCGCGATGTGCTGACGGCGCGCGCGGTGTTGGAGGGCAAATGATTATTGACGCGCATACGCATCTTTTTTCGCCCGAGGTGATCGCGGATCGGACGCGGTACACGACGCGCGATTCGTTCTTCGATTTTCTGTACCGCAACCCCAAAGCGCGCATCGCCAGCGCGGCGGAACTGATCGCGGCGATGGACGCGGCGGGCGTAGACCAATCGATCGTCGCGGGCTGGGCTTGGCAGAACAACGATGTTTGCATCGAGCAAAACGACTGGCTGATCGAAATCGCGCGGCAACACCCCAATCGTTTGCGCGCGCTTTGCACCGTGCAACCGAACGCGGGCGACGCGGCAATCCGCGAATTTCGGCGGTGCATCGAAAGTGGAATGATCGGCGCGGGCGAACTGAACGCGGACGGACAAAATTTTCGTCTGGACGAACCTGGTTTCTTGAATCTGGCGCGCGCGGCAATCGAATTACGCGCGCCGCTGATGTTGCACACGAACGAACCGGTCGGACACGCTTATCCCGGCAAGGGACAACTGCCGCTTGCCGCGATTTACGCGCTCGTCAAAACGCTGCCCGAGTTGCGACTCGTGCTGGCGCATTGGGGCGGCGGCTATCCGTTTTACGAACTGATGCCCGAAGTGCGCGCCGCGTCGAAAAATATTTTTTACGACACCGCCGCGTCGCCGTTGTTGTACGCGCCAGAAATTTTTCGCGCGGTGGCAAACATCGTCGGCGCGGAAAAAATTTTATTCGGCAGTGACTTTCCGCTGATCCTTTATCCCAAGCGACAGAAAGAACCCGATCTGCGCCCGTTCCTGGATCAAGTGCGCGCGGTTGGTTTATCGGCAGAGGAATTGGCGATGGTGTTGGAAGGCAATGCGGAGAGAGTGTTTGGTGATTGGTGATTGGTGATTGGTGATTGGTGATCGGGTGATTGGGTGATTAGGCAAGGAGCAACCATCGCCCAACTGACCAATTGACTAGTTGACTAGTTGACTAGTTGACTAGTTGACTAATTGACCAATTGACGGATTGCCCGCTTTGACGTATGATCTAGGCGCGGCGAACCCGCAGAAAGGAATGTGCGTATGTTCCCTCGTTCGTCATTCCGATTCATCTGGTTGATCCTCGCGCTCGCGCTCATCGGTTGCAGCAGCGCGCCCGCGCCAACGCCCACACGCGCGCCCATCCCGACGATTATTCTGCCCACCAACATCGCGCCGATCCCGCTGGCGACGAATCCGCCTCTGCCGACGAACACGCCCGCGCCAACGCTCGCGCCCACACCCAGCGTCAAAGCCACGCCGACGCGCGCGCCGGTTGTACCCGCCGGTTCGATGCGCGTCAAGATTTTTATGATCGCGCTGAACGATGCGGGCAAACTCGGCAAGAAGATCGGCTGTGACGACAGCGTCGTCGCAGTCGAGCGGATCATTCCGCTCACGAACGCGGTCTTGCGCGCGTCGCTCAACGAGTTGCTCTCGCTGCGCGCGTCCGAGTACGGCGAATCGGGCTTGCGCAACGCGCTCGCGCCCTCCACGCTCAAAGTGGACGACATCACACTCGTCGCAGGCAGAGCGACGATTTATCTTTCGGGCAACCTGGCGCTGGGCGGCGCGTGCGACAACCCGCGCGTCGACGCGCAGATCAAAGAGACCGCGCTGCAATTTTCGACCGTGCGTCAGGTCAGCATCTTGATCAACAAGATCGCGCTGGACAAAATCCTTTCGGGCAAAGGGAATTGAACATTCCAAATCCCAATTCCAAAATCACCGCATCACCCAATCACCTATGCTCTTAACACCCGTCCCCCTGGTTCGTCGCCTCGAACTCGCGCTGCTCGCGCCGCCACTCGCGCGCGCGGACATCGAAGCGGGTTGCGCGGCGGCGATTCAGTTCGATTGCGTCGCGGTCTTCGTCAAGCCGCATTACGTCGAAGTGGCGCGCAAAGCGTTGAAGGACGCGCGCATCGCCGTCGTCTCGATGATCGGCTTTCCGCACGGCGGCGTGACGACCGCGACGAAAATGTACGAGACGCAAGACCTGGTTCAGCGCGGCGCGGACGAACTCGCGATGGCGATCAACCTTGGCGCGCTGCGCGACGGCGATGATCTCGCGGTGCGAAACGATATCGCGGGCGTCGTCAAGACCGCGCGCGGCAAACCGGTCACCGTGATTCTGGAGACGCCGCTGTTGAGCGACGAAGAAAAAGCGCGCGCGGGCAAAATCGCGGAAACCGCCAAAGCGTCGTTCGTGATGACGGCGAGCGGCTTTGCGTCGAATCCAAGCCGCGCCGCCGACGTGCAACTCTTGCGCGCGATGTGTCCCAATTTGAAAATTCGCGCCGCCGGTGGAATTGTCACGTCAGCCCTCGCGCTCGAAATGATCGGCGCAGGCGCGGAGCGCGTGGTGGTGAGCGACGTCGCGCAGGTGCTGCGCGCGTAAGTGGTCAGTGAACAGTTGGAACGTTTCGGGAGGAAAAAGCGTCTGCTAGATGAAAATCGCGCGGCGGTCGGCGGCTTGTCCTGAGCATAGTCGCAGGATCAACGTCGGCGGTCGCATTCGAGGAGGCAAAAATGTTTCACCGCAAATGGTATTGGCTCGCGCTCGGATTCGCGCTGCTCGCGTTGCTCGCGCTGACGATTGGGTGTCAAGGCAGCGCGCCGCTGGGCGCGCAACACACGCCCACCGCGTTCGCCAAAAGCGGCAGCGTGGACATCACCGTCTACAATCAAAATATGGCGCTGATCAAGGACAAGCGCGTGCTCGCGCTCAAAGCCGGAATGAACGAGATCCGTTTCACCGACGTCGCGGCGCAGATCGATCCGACGAGCGTGCAATTCACGTCGCTGACCGATCCGAACGGGACGCGCGTCCTGGAACAGAATTACGCGTACGACATCGTGGGATCGAAAAAGATTTTGGAAAAGTACCTCGATCAAATTGTCGCGCTCGTGACCGAAGATGGATCGAAGTACAGCGGCAAGTTGTTGAGCGGCGCAGACGACATCATTTTGCAACACGACGACGGTCAGGTCACCACCGTCAAACTGGCGCGCGTGCGCGAATTGAAATTCCCGAACTTGCCCGGCGGACTCATCACCAAACCGACGCTGATCTGGCTCCTCAATTCCTCCAAGGCAGGCAATCACGACACCCAGGTCACGTACATCACGAACGGGATCAACTGGAAAGCGAACTACGTCGTCGTGGCGAACGCGCAAGATACCGCGATGAATCTCAACGGCTGGGTGACGGTTGACAATCAGAGCGGCGCGACGTACGAGGACGCGAATCTCAAACTCGTCGCGGGCGACGTGCGGCGCGTGACGCCGGTCCCCGCCGCGCGCGACGGCTATGCGCTGCCCACGGCGCCGGCCGCCAAAGCCGAAGCGCAATTCGTCCAGCAAGATATTTTCGAGTACAAACTGTACTCGTTGCAACGCGCGACGACGATTCGCAATCGCGAGACCAAGCAGATCGAATTCACCAGCGCGGCGAACGTGCCGATCACCAAACTCTTCGTCTACGACGGCGCGAGCAATCTCCGCTTTTACGGCTATCAGATCACCGATCCGAACTACGGCAAGACGAGCAGCACCAAAGTCGCGGTGATGCTCGAGTTCAAGAATAGCGAGCAGAATAAACTCGGAATTCCTCTGCCGAAAGGGACGATTCGCGTGTACAAAGCGGACGCCGACGGGAGCAATCAATTCATCGGCGAAGACAACATTGACCACACGCCGAAAGACGAAATGATCCGGCTGAACATCGGCAACGCGTTCGACGTGGTGGGCGAGCGCAAGCAAACGAATTTCACCAAGGTCAGCGACCGCGTGATCGAAGAGACGTACGAGATCAAACTGCGCAACCACAAGAAAGAAGCGGTCGAAGTGCGCGTGGTGGAACGGCTCTACCGTTGGTCGAACTGGCAGATTCTGCGATCGAACCAGGATTACACCAAGACCGACGCGCAAACGATGGAATTTCGCGTGAACATCAAACCCGACGGCGAGAGCGTGGTGACGTACACGGTGCGCTATTCCTGGTAAAGCAGACACAGAGACACGAAGACAAGGGGACACGGAGAAAAAACTCCGTGTCCTTTTTTTGCGCGTAAAAAGCAAGCCGCCACGCGCGATCACTCGCGGCGGCGGCTTGGGTCGTGCGTAAAAGATGGATTAGACCAACTTTACGACATTCGCGGCTTGAGGACCCTTGTCCGTGTCCTCGATGGAGAACTCGACCTTATCGCCTCCGTTCAACTTGCGATAGCCCTCCATCTGCAGCGCCGAAAAGTGGACGAAGACATCCTTTCCGCCTTCGTGCTCGATAAAGCCATAACCCTTGGCGGCGTTGAACCACTTGACGGTGCCAACGATGCGATCTGACATTGTCGTTTCACCTCCTTTCGTGCGGTTTGTCAATGACAGGATCGATTCGTATGAAAAAAACGCCGGAGACAAAATCCGGTCTCAAGGCGTTTCGAGTTCGATCTTACGCGTTCACAACGTCCATTGTCATCACTTTGCGGTTTTTGTCAAACTTGTCCCTAGCGGCTCATCCTCGGGTCGAGCAAATCGCGCAAGCCGTCGCCCAGCAAATTGAGTCCAAGCACGACGAACATAATCGCAAAGCCCGGGAACATGACAATGTGAATCGCGGAGAAAATGTACGTCCGCCCTTTTTGGAGCATCGTGCCCCACTCGGTCACGTTGGGCGGGACGCCCAAGCCGAGAAAGCCGAGCGCGGCGGCGGAGAGGATCGCCGCGGCGACCTGAAGCGAGGATTGGATGACCAGCGGCGCGATGATGTTCGGCAGAATATGCAGGCGCAACATCCGCAGATGCGACGAGCCGATCGAACGCGCCGCCTCGACGAACTGCTCCTCTTTGACCGCCAAGGTCGAGCCGCGCGCGAGGCGCGTGTAGACCGGGATCGAAACGACGCCGACAGAGATCATCAAGTTGAACAGCCCCGGACCCAAGAACGCCGAGACCATAATCGCGAGCAAGATACCGGGAAACGCCAGCATAATGTCAATCAGGCGCATCACGAACATATCCAGCCCGCCGCCAAAATAACCCGCCAACAATCCCAGCGGCACGCCGATGAACAGACCGATGCTGACCGGAATCAGCCCGACGAGCAAGGAGAGGCGCGCGCCAAAAATCAGCCGCGACAACATATCGCGCCCCAATTCATCATTGCCCAGCCAGTGCGCCGCGCTGGGACCTTGGCGCGCCAGCGCAAAATCGGCTTTGTCCGGATCGTAAGGCGCGAGCGCGTGCGCGAAAATGCCGGCGATGACAAAGAGGCAAACGATGCTCAAGCCCACCATTGCCGGACGATGGCGCGTAAAACGCCGGAGGGCTTTGCGCAAAACTTGCGTCGAAAACATTATCTTTTGAGTGCGGGTCAGCTCTAGCGCGTTGATCGTCATCGAACTTGCTCTCCTTAGGCATACCGAATGCGCGGATCGAGAAAGGCGTACAACACGTCCACCACGAGATTGACGAAGGTAAAACCGATCGCGATGAACAGAATGATCCCTTGCACCATCGGATAATCGCGGTAACTGATCGAGTCCACGAGGAGTCGCCCGATGCCGGGCCAGGCGAAGACCGTTTCGGTCAGCACCGCGCCGCTCAGCAAAATGCCGAATTGCAAGCCCATAATCGTGACGACCGGGATCAAGGCGTTGCGGAGCGCGTGGCGGAAAATGACGGCGCGTTCGCGCAACCCTTTGGCGCGCCCGGTGCGCACGTAATCTTGACGCAAGACCTCCAGCATCGTCGCGCGCGTCATCCGCGCCAAAATCGCCATCGAGTTCATCGCCAGCGTGATCGTCGGCATAACCAGATGTTGCCACGTGCCGCTGCCGGTCGGCGGAAAGATCGGGCTTTGCATCCCCAGCGCGCGCGGCAGGATCACAGCGAAGAACGCCATCAACATCAAGCCGAGCCAAAAGACCGGCATCGAAACGCCGAGCAATGCCATCGTCATACTGCCGCCGTCCACCCAGGAGTACGGTTTGATCGAAGCCAGAATCCCGAGCAGGATGCCGATCGCGGCGGCGAAGGCGAGACTGGTCGTCGCGAGCAGAACCGTATTGGGCAGGCGCAGCATGATTTCTTCGACGACGCGTCCGTGCGTCTTGGTGGACCTGCCCCAATCGCCTTGCAGTAATTTGCCGACGTAGATCAGGTATTGAACCGGCAAGGGTTCGTTCAGCCCCATATCTTGCCGAATTTGCGCGACGAGTTCCGGGGTCGCTTGTTCGCCGGCGAGCGCGGTCGCCGGATCGCCGGGCGCAAGGCGCAAGGCGGTGAAGACCAGGATGGACGCGCCGAACAAGACTGGAATGATCAGCAGGATGCGGCGAATGATGTAACGGGTCATGAAAAAAACCTGTTGGGGTCAGACTTGCAAAGTCGTAAGACTTTGCAAGTCTGAGTGCTGTCTTACTTCTTGTCTGCTTTGAAGGTGATGAGCCGCTCTTGCGGGTGAACGACCAAGCCGGTGACGTTCTTGCGAATCGCCGTCACTTGGACTTCGCTGTAGAGGAAGAGCCAGGGCGCATCGTCCCACATAAGCTTCTGGGCTTCGGCGTACAGTTCCGCGCGCTTTTTCAGATCGGTTTCGGTGCGACCTTTTTCCAAGAGTTCGTTCACCTTGGCATTGTCGTAGAACGAGCCGTTGAAGCCGACCGGTGGACTGCCCTTCGGGTGATTGGCTTTGTGGAAAAGACTGTACAAACCATAGTCCGCGTCGCCGGTCACGGTACCCCAGCCGAGCATCGCGAATTGGGTGGTGTTCGTCGCGCGTTCGGCGCGCACGGCGGGCACGTACTGCGCCCATTCGAGCGTCTTGAGTTCCACATCCAAGCCGCAGTCCTTCAACTGCGAGCGCACAGCATCGGCGACCAGCGCGTCTTGCACGTAGCGTCCGGTGGGATGATGCAAGACGACTTTGGTGCCAGCCGCGATTCCGGCGTCTTTCAACAGCGCTTGCGCTTTTGCCACATCGCGATCGTACGCTTTTTGTTGGGCATAGCCAAAGACGGCGGGGACGATGGGCGCATCACTCGCGCGCGCCGCGCCGAGGAACAACTTGTCCACGATCGCCTTCTTGTCCACGCAGAAATTGACCGCTTGGCGCACGCGCTTGTCGTCGAACGGTTTCTTTTCGACGTTGAAGAAGATGTAGATGGTGCGGAGACTGTCCGTGACGTTCACGTCCAGGTCTTTGTTGGTCTTGAGGCGCGCCATTTCGGCGGGCGGGACGCGCACGGCGACATCCGCATCACCCGACTCGACGGCGACCAAGCGCGCGCCATCTTCCTTCACCATCTTGAAGACGACGGTGTCAATGATCGCTTTGGCGCCCCAATAGTCGTTGTTCTTTTCGAGGGTGACTGCTTCGCCTTTTTTCCATTCCTTGAGTTTGTACGGACCCGTGCCGATTGCGCCAGCGGCGAGCGCATCTTCACCTTTGGCGAGCAAGGCGGGGCTGACCATCGCGATCCCGCCGTGCGTCAGGTGGATTTGAATCGGGCTGAACGGTTCTTTGGTCGTCAGCACAATCGTATCTTCAGCGGGTGCTTTGACGTCGGTGACTGTGTCAACCAGACTGCGATAAGCTGCTTTGTTTTCTACTTTGAGAACCCAGTCAAAGTTCGCTTTCGCCGCCGCGGCGTTGAACGGCGTGCCATCGGTGAACTTGACGCCTTTGCGCAACTTGACGGTGTATTCGGTTGGACCCGTCGCCTTGAATTCTTCGGCGAGCAATGGTTCGATCTTGCCATCGGGCGTGATCTGGAACAGCGTCTCGTAGATGTGTTGCAAGACGGTGAACGACGGCGACGAAGTGACGCGGTGCATCATCAAGTTCTCGATGTCCGTGCCGCTGACGATGTTGAGAACTTTGGGTCGCGGGGTCGCGGTCGGCGCCGGGGGCTTGGTCGGTTCCGGCGCTTTGGTCGGTTCCGGCGCTTTGGTTGCCGCCGGGGGTTGGGTTGGTTGCGCCGCCGGGGGTTTGGTCGGCTCAGGCGCTTTGGTCGGCTCGGGTGCCGCGCACGCCGTGGCGATGAGCGTCAACGCCACGAGCAAGCCGACGATGACGAATGATCTTTTCGTCCAGATGGTGCTCATTCTTTCTCCTCCTGTGAAAATCGGACTCGATGCGGTGTGATCGAGTCAAGGTAATCCGCTCTGAGGCAAAGCAGGAGCGGAGTCAAGCATACGTTCAGCGATCAAAAAAATGGTACGGGGAAAGCAATCACCTCCTTGCTGGATGTGTGTGGATGGCACCGGCGTCATCGCAGGCGCCAGTATGATACACTATGCGGGGCGGATTATACTCGGCAAATGAAAAGATGTCAAAAAAGCAAGAGCGAAGCATTTCTTTTCTGGAGAAATGCTTCGCCCCCTGATACTTGGCGCGGCAAAATTAATTATTTGCCCGGCGTCGGATTCGCGACGTTCAGACTCATAATCGTCAGCCGCACCTGGACTTGGTTCAGCGGCTCGCTGTACGTCAAGAAGAAACTAGCTTGCTGATCGGGCGTGGCGTAGTACATTCTTCCAAAGAGCCCGAGCGCGGTCGGCTTTTCTTGTTCGCGCCAACCTTTGGCAGGCATCTCCTTGGAGTAGAACTCGATCACCTTGTTCAGATCAGATTTGACGATATACGTAATATCCGCTTCCGTGACTTTGAGTTCCGTCGCGCCTTGCATAATCGGAATATTGCTGGGCACTGGCACAGGCGTCGCCGTCGCTTTGGGTGGCTCGGGTGCGGCTGGCGGCGCGGCCGGCGCGCTACTTGCCGGTTGGCTGGGCGCGCCGGACGAACACGCGGATAAGACGACCAGGAACAAAACGAGTGCGAAGAATAGTTTTTTCATTTTTGCCTCTCTTGGGCTGGGTATCCATTCGTAAGATACGAACGCGGAGAAACCTTCCAGGTTTTGGAAACCTGGAAGGTCTGTCCAGTTACGACGTGCCGCGCATTCGCGGATCGAGCGCGTCGCGCAGACCATCACCGAGAAACGTAAAGCCCATCACGACGAGCGCGACGCAGATCGCCGGGGACAGGAGGAGCCAGGGTTGCGCATTCAACGCGCTTTGTCCCTGCAACATCAGCCCGCCCCAACTGGCGACGAAAAATTCTCGCGGGTCGGTGCCGGGGCGCAAGCCCAAGCCCAAGTAACCCAGCACGGCTTCGGTGATGATCATTCCGGGAATCCGGAACGCCGTCATCACGATGATCGGACTGAGCGTATTCGGCAAAATATGGCGCGCCATAATTTGCAGATCGCTCGTGCCAATCGAGCGCGCCGCTTCGACGAATTCTTTTTCCTTGAGCGACAGCGTTTGCCCGCGCACGACGCGCGCGATGCCGACCCAGCTGACGACGGCGAGCGCGCCAAACAGCAACAACAAGCCATTCGCAAAATCACCAATAGGCGTATCGCGCAAGGCGATCATCACGACGACGTAAAAGAGCAGATCCGGAAAGCCCCACACGACGTCGGTGATCCGCATCAAGAAATTATCCACGCGTCCTCCGGCGTATCCGGCGGCAAGCCCGATGATCACGCCGACGATGACGATGATCGCGGTCGGCACGAACGCGACGACGATGGAGACGCGCGCGCCGTACAACACGCGGCTCAGCACATCGCGCCCGATACTATCGGTGCCGAGAAAGAAGCGCGGGTCGCCGGCTTTGCCGGTCACGCTCATTTCGATGGGCATCCACGGCGGCGGGAGATAGCCCTTGCCGTCGTTGATCTTGAGCGGATCGTGCGGGGCGATCCAGGGCGCGAGCGCGGCGACGAGCACGAAGATGATGACGATTACCATTCCCATCACCGCCGCTTTGTTGCGGATCAAACGATACCACGCATCCGTCCACAAACTCACGCTCGGGCGCGCGAGAATCGCTTCGTCGGAGAGGCGCGACATTGGTACAGAAGTGCTACTCATCAGAAATCCCCCTAGTTCCTCAACTCAACTTGATGCGCGGATCGAGCATCGTGTAGACGAAATCCACGCTGATGTTCGCCAGTTGAATCAGCAAGGCAAAGACCAAAGTCGTCGCCATAATCATCGAGTAATCGCGCTGGCTGATCGCGGTGACATATTGTCTGCCCCACCCGGGAAATGCGAACATCGTCTCGATGATGAACGAGCCGGTGATCAAGCCGACGAGCGCGGGACCCAGGATCGTCACGACCGGGATCAGCGCGTTCTTGAGCATATGCCCGAAGATGACGACGCGTTCCGCCAGACCTTTGGCGCGCGCGGTGCGGATGTAATCTTGCCGCATCACGTCCAACATCGAACTGCGCGTCAAGCGCGCGGTCGTCGCCATCAAATTCACGCCCAACACGACAGCGGGCAGAATCCAGTAGCGCGGATCGCTCCAATCTTTGGGGATGACCGGAATCAAGTGGAACCACACCGCAAAAATGATGATGAGGAAAATGCCCATCACGAAGTTGGGGATCGTAATTCCAACCGTCGCCACGAACAAACTGAGATAATCAATCCAAGTGTTCTGCTTGAGCGCGGCGATGATGCCAACCGGCAGTCCGACCAACACGGCGATCAAGAGCGCAAGCACGCCCAGCCGAATCGAGTAACCGGCTTTGCTGTTCCAGATCGGCGCGTCTTCCGGCGGCGCCAAAACGATGTCTTGCACCATCATTCCGCGTTGCGCGTACGAAGGTCCCAGGTTGCCGCAAATGAACCCACACCGCCACTCGCCATCCACCGTTCCGGCGATCATATACGTAATGAATTGAGTATCGAAGAAGCCAAGCAGATCACCTTTCTTCAGCGCATCCAAATCGAACCAAACTTCCTTGTCCAATCCGAATTGGCGATTCAAGTTGATTTGTGTGGCGGGATCGATCTGCCGCCGCCCCGGATCGCGATCCCAGGGACCGCCGGGCGCGGCATGCATCAGCACGAACGTGATCAGCGCAACCGTGAACATCACCGGGATCAGCCACAACAACCGACGAACCAAAAACTGTCCCATCCTACACCTCGACCGACTGAGAGATTAGAGATTAGAGATTGGAGATCGGAAATTGGAGATTACCAATCTCTAATCTCTAATCTCTAATCTCCAATCTCTTTCCGAACGCAAGAGACTTGCCAAGTCTACGGCGACTTGGCAAGTCCAACGCGCGCTCAATTACTTGGGCAACAACGCGAGGTCAATGTCAACTGTGTTCGCGGTGGTATCGCCGGGGAACCAGTGATCTTGCGGGGTGGTCTTGATGCCCTTGACCCACGGCTTGACCATATACGAGTTCACGTTGTTCCAGGCGAACGCGACGGCGGCATCCGCCACAAGCATATCCTGCGCTTTGGCGTACAGTTCCATACGCGTCTTGGAATCAATCGTCGTGTCGGCTTGCACCAAGATCTTGTCCAACTCTTTGTTGGAGTATTTGATGCGTTCGCTGAACGCGCCGGTCTTCCAGTACACGCTCAGCCAGTTCTGCGGATCGGGATAGTCCGCGCACCAGCCGAGGATGTAGGTCTGCGGCGCGGTCTTGCTGTCTTTAGTCATCGCGGTGTACGTGGTCGCATCCACCGGATTGAGTTTCATATCCACGCCGAGCGATTCTTTCCATTTCTTCTGGAGCCACTCGTTGCGGGTGCGATTGCGCGCCGTATCGGAGAAGGTCAACGTGATGGGCGGGAGTTTGTCCACGCTACCGTACTTAGATTCGGACAGGGCTTTCTTCGCGGCGGCGGCGTCAAAACTATAGCGCTTCTCACCTTCCTTGTAACCGGGATAGCCCTTCGGAATCCAGGTCAGAGTCGGACTGCCAAGACCGCGCAACACGTCCTTCACCCACGATTCGCGATCCAAGCCGTACGCAAACGCTTCGCGCACTTTCTTGTCCGTGAACGGTTCTTTTTCTTGATGGAACATCACGGCGAAGGTGCACGCGCCCGGGTAGATCGTGGCTTGCTTGGAGAGGGTCGCATCCTTCATCGTGGCTTCGAGGTCTTCAGCGGCAAGACCGACGATGTCGAACTCGTTGTTCTTGTACGCTTGATACGAAACCGCCGAATCGGTGATGTAGGAGTACTCGACGGCGACTTTGGCTTTCTCACCCCAGTAGTTCGGGTTCGGCTCAAAGCGCGCGCGGACGTATGGTTCGAGGTTCTTCAAAACGAACGCGCCATTGCCGACGTGGTATTTGGCGCTGGTCCACCAAATGTCTTTACCTGCGGTGATGTTCTCTTCCTTCGCCGGATACGCCACCCAGATCCCCATAACCGTGTGGAAGTACGGGGCGGGCGCGCCAAAGGTCAACCGAAGCGTTAGGCAGTCTTCTTGGGCATAACCATCTTTGCCGGTCTTGCACGCTTTGCCAGTCGCATCCAACGCTTCGATGCTGGCATCCACTGCCTTTTCGAGTTTCGCCAGATCATCCTTGCTCGTCTTGGCGAGATCGGCGCTTTGCCATGCTTCCGCGCCCTTGATCTCGTTCGTGATCGTCGCATACTCGCCTGCGGTCTTGGGATTGATGTTGCGCATAATCGAGAATTTGAAGCGCATCGCGTTCAAGAGCGAGCCGTCGCTGTACTTCAAGCTCTTGCGAAGCGTGAAGGTCAACTGCGTCGCGTCCTTGTTGTATTCCCATTTCTCGGCGGCGCCGGGAACGGTTTCCAACTTTTCGTTAAAGCGGGTCAGACCTTCGTACATCAAGTGCAAGTGCGCGATTTCACCGACGAAGGACGATTTCTGCGGGTCAATGATGTCGGGGAACGCGCCGCCATTGACGCGCAACACTTTGGGTTTGGGGGCTGCCGTCGGCGCAGGCGCGGTCACGACTTTTTCGACGACCTGCGGGGTACCCGCCACGACGACGGTTTCTTTGACCGTGACTTTTTCCGGAGTCGGCGCGGCGCAGGCAACAACCAACACCGCCACGACCAACACGGTCAGCAGCAAAAACTTTTTCATCTTCATCTCCTCCTGAGATTTTTAATATTGATCAAAGCGGATCGACATTGGGCTACTGCTGGTGACCACCTCCTTTGTTGCCAATTCTCAATTCGAGCGAATGAGAATCGCCCGCGCGCGGGGAAGCGCGAACACATTGACTATAGCACAATTGACTATTCTCGTCAATGAACGTCCGATCAAAAATTGACTGCGGCGCAGAGTACTTTGTCCATCGCAACGCGCGCTAGCGCCCGCGTTGCGCTTTCGCCCACGCCTGGATTTGTTTCACCAACGGCGCGATCACCGTCGCCAGTTGCATCAGCTCGCGCGCCGACCAATCGAATTTCGGCGCTACTTTCTCGCGCGGCGCGACGGACTCGCGCGCGGACGCGATCCGTCCGGCGATGAGCGCCGCCATCAGCGCGCCCGCGATCCCACCGGCGATGCCGCCGATCAGCGCGGGAAACGCGTCGCTCTTTCGAATCTCGCGCGCGACGAGTTGCGCGCGCGTCATCAACGCGTGCGCGTCAAATTGTTCTTCCATCGTCACCTTGACCTCCGTGTGTCATTGCGAGCCGCGAAGCGGCGAAGCAATCCCCAATTCGCAACGTGGAGATTGCCTCGTCGCATCCTTCGACTCCACTTCGTTCCGCTCAGGACGCTTCTCGCAATGACACTACGCGATAAACTCACTTGCCGAACAAAAAATTGATCACGCCGCGCGTCGTCACGTCCGCGCGCACACCCGCGCTGTGCAACGCAATCGGCGCATTTGCCGCGCGATCCGACGCGCGCGCCGCGCCGTGTTGAATTCGCAACGCCCACACTTGCGCGTTCAACAACGGCATCCGTAACCAACGCCGAAAACGGCGCAGATACAATTGCGCGAAATACAACGCGATGCCAGGCACGGCGACGAACAGCATCGTCCACAAAATCAACCAAACGATTGAGAGATCGCGCCACAGCGCGAGAGGATTTTCCATTTTTGGATTTTCGATTTCTGATTTTCGATTTTCGATTTCCGATGGCAAGCCAATCGAAAATCCAAAATCGAAAACTAGTTCCTGATGTTACGCACTGTCATTTCGAGCGAAGCGAGAAATCTCGCACCGTGCGGAGATTTCTCCTCGCTCCGCTCGTCGAAATGACAACTCGGCACAGGGTGAGTTAGTTCCTTCCGTTTACGATTGCCAAGATGTCTTCCGCGTACCGCCG
>VGOB01000063.1 GCA_016865935.1 Chloroflexota bacterium
CGCCCTTGCTGAAGGTGGTGGTGTCGCTATCGAAACTCGCGGGGGTAGGTTCATCGGTTGCTCCTATCGAAAGGATGGGGAGCATTCTACCACCGTTTCTGAGCGTGAAGTAACGTTGTAGTACTAATTCGCAATTCAGATCGAGTGTGGAAATGATAACAATCGTCATTGCTCTCCTGATCGTCGGCGTCGTCGCAATCGTCGCATATCCGTTCTTCAAGCCATCGCGTGCCGAGGTTGCCGCGTTTGCCGGAGTAACCGATCCGGTCTTGGAAGGACTCGTCAGTCAACGCGACGCGATGTACTCGGCGATCAAAGACCTGGAAAACGATCACGCGACCGGCAAATTATCGGACGCGGATTATCGTTCGTTGCGCGCCAAATACGAAGCCAAAGCGGTCGCGATTTTGCAAGAGTTGGATAGCGCGGTCGGCTCCAAGCCCAACGCGCGCGCGCCGCGCGACGACGACGCGGTGGAACGCGAGATCGCGCGCTTGCGCCGCGCCGCCGCCCACGCAGAGCGCGGCGCGCTGAAATGTGGCAAGTGCGGCACGCCGCACGCGGCGGAAGACGTATTCTGCGCCAAGTGTGGCGCGTCGTTGCGCGGCACGCGCTGCCCTGCCTGCGGCAAACGCGCGGCACTCGGCGACAAGTTTTGTAGCAAGTGCGGCAAGACGCTATAAAGGATGAAAGATGAAGGGTGAAGGATGAAAACCGTCCTGTCATTGCGAGGAGCGTTTTTTTTTGCGACGAAGCAATCTCCACCTTCGCATTTGGGGATTGCTTCGCAGAAAACGCTCGCAATGACATTCATCTTTCATCTTTTTGGGAGTGCTAGAATGTCATCGGTTGGATTGTACTGGAAATTCTTGGAAGACGCGCGCATCGCGCCGATTGCGCGTGTCGTCGGCGTCATCGCGCTTTTGAACATCGCGATCGGTTTGTGGATGGCGCTGTTCTACGCGCCGACGGAACGGACGATGGGCGACGTGCAGCGCATTTTTTATTTTCACGTCCCAAGCGCGTGGATCGGTTTTTTTGCGTTCTTCGTCGTCTTCGTCGCGAGTGTTTTGTTTTTGTGGAAACGCGAACGGAGATGGGACGCGCTCGCGCTTTCGGCGGCGGAAATCGGCGTCGTGTTCACGACGTTGGTGTTGGTGACGGGACCCTTGTGGGCAAAAAAGGCGTGGGGCACGTACTGGACGTGGGACGCGCGCCTGACGACGACGTTGATCCTGTGGATGATCTACATCGGCTATTTGATGTTGCGCCGCACCGCCGAAAACGAACGGCGCGCGCGCTTTGCCGCCGTCCTGGCGATCATCGGTTTTCTCGACGTGCCGCTCATTTACATCTCGGTGCAAATCTGGCGGACGATGCATCCGCAACTGCTCATCGGCGCGCCCGGCGGACTGGCGCCCGCGATGACGCAAACGCTAATGGTCTGCCTGCTGTCGTTCACGTTTCTGTTTGCGTACTTGCTGATCCAACGCGTGCGGCTGGAGCAAGCGCGCGATCAAGTCAGCGCGCTGCGCGAGACGATGGGGTGACGCGATGGAATATCTAGCCATTGCCTACGCGCTGATCGCGTTCGTGCTGATCGGTTACGCGATCAATCTGCGCCAACGCCGCGCCGCCGTCGAGCGCGAACGCGCGTCGCTCGAATCGAAGAACGCATGAACGAAAAAAAGGACCTTCCCGGTTTTCAAAACCTGGAAGGTCTTATCGTGGTTGCCTACCGAATTCCCAGCAAGCGCAGCGGAATTTGCAGAAAGCCGCGCAGCGCGCCCGCGCCGCCTTTTGCCGCGAGCGCGCGGTCGTACGTGGCGAGCGATTCCAGCCAGCGTCCGCGCTGTAACTGCATTTGGCTCAACACGCGATAGGTGGTGGCTTCGAATTCTTTCTCGCCGCCTTGATGGAACAATTCCGCCGCGCGCTGATAATTGCGCTCCGCGCCTTCGCGATCGCCCGCGCGTTCTTGCAAGCGCGCGAGATTGCCCAGCGCTTTGGCTTGCCCCAGCACATTGCCCAACTGCTCGAACGTCGTCAACGCGTCTTGCAAAATTTTGTGCGCGTCGTCGCGGCGTCCCGCCAAATAGTACACCACGCCGAGATCGTTGGCGACTGCCGCCGCGTGCTCGCGATCGTCCTGCGCGGCGTATGCCGCGTGCGCTTGCTCGAACGCGCGCAACGCGTCATTCAGTTGTCCCGCGTCGTACAATTTTTTCGCTTCCGCGTATTGTTCGTCTGGATTCATTCTTCACCTCTCACGGTCTATCGCACCACCAACATTATTTCGCCCAGTTCTTTCAAACGATCGCTCGGCAGATCGCCGAACTTGATCGCCATTCGCAAGTACGGCAGATTGTTCGGATCGAGCGCGAAACTGCGGACTTCGCGCGGCAAATGCGCGAGTCGTTCCAAATCCAACACGTCCGCCGCTTCGGCGTCGTTCGCGCGCTCGACGAAATAGTAGAGATTGACTTTGAGCAAGCGCGCCAGCGTATCGAGTTCGCTCAGGGGAATGTCGGTCAAGCCGCGCTCGTAGCGCCCCATCGTCGCGGGCTTGCGCGCGATCGCTTGCGCGCACTCGTCCTTGCTTTTCCCGGCGGCAAGTCGCGCTTGTTTGAGTTTCGCGCCGATGAGCGCGCGGCGCGTCCGCATTTCCGCCGCCGACGGCGGGGCTGGCATTTTTTCTTCGAGCGTCATCTCGCCGCTGACGAAAAATGAAAGCGGTGTTTGCAAATAGAGGGCGACCAGCTCGAGTTCGGGGAGCGAGATTTCGCGCGCGCCGCGTTCGTACGCGCGGATGCGCGCGGGCGTCACGCCCAGCCGCTGGGCAAGTTGCCCGGTCGTGCGCCGCGCTTTTTCGCGCGCCGCGCGGATCAGGACGCCGACGATCTTGCGTTGCAGGATGACGGGTTGCGGTTCCATCGCGACCTCCATCGGAATTGATTCTACGTTGGCGCGATTATAACATCGTTACGGACTAGGTGTCAATAAACTTGTCCGGATTCATAGGGCTGGTGCAAAGTCGCGCCGACCTATCCCCCTGCCCCCTTCCCTGTGAGGGAAGGGGAAAAGTTGCTCCCCTTCCCTCGCAGGGAAGGGGCTGGGGGTTAGGTCGGTTGGCAAGTCAATAGACATTGCACCAACCGTGTCTCGGATTCATACGGCGTGTTTGCCAAACCCTGCGAATCGGAATACAATTGCAGTAGGGATGTTTAATGAAACGTCCCTACCGGATTTCAACAAGGTTGTCTATGGATCTCTTTGAACATCGCCGCCGCGAACTCCAAAAAACAGATGCGCCGCTCGCCGCGCGGATGCGCCCGCGCACGCTCGACGAATTTGTCGGACAGGAACACATTGTCGGGCAAGGCAAATTATTGCGCCGCGCGATTGAATCCGACAAACTTTTCTCCTCGATTATCCTCTGGGGTCCCCCCGGCACCGGCAAGACGACGCTCGCGACGATCATCGCGAATACGACGAAATCGCATTTTGAAACGATCAGCGCGGTCACTGCCGGAGTTGCCGACATCCGCCGACTGATCGCCGATGCGAAAGAACGACGCGGGATGCACGGCACGCGCACGATCGTCCTCGTTGACGAAATTCATCGTTTCAACAAAGCGCAGCAAGACGCGCTGCTGCCGCACGTCGAAGATGGCACGATCATTCTGATCGGCGCGACGACCGAGAATCCGTACTTTGAAGTGATCTCCGCGCTTGTCTCGCGCTCGCGCGTTTTCCAACTCAAATCCTTGGACGACGATCAGGTTGCGGCGTTGTTGCGACGCGCGATTGCCGATCAAGAACGCGGGTACGGAAATCTGAAATTAGAGATTGCCGATGATGCGCTCGCGCACCTTGTTGACATTTCCGGTGGCGACGCGCGCTCTGCGCTCAATGCGCTCGAACTTGCAGTTGGGTCTACGCCGCCGGGCGATGACGGAATCGTCCGGCTCGATCTCACCGTCGCCGAAGAAGCGATCCAGCGCCGCGCGATTCGGTACGATCGCGCGGGCGACGAGCATTACGACACGATCAGCGCGTTCATCAAATCGGTGCGCGGCTCGGATCCGGACGCCGCGCTGTACTGGCTCGCGCGGATGATCTACGCGGGCGAAGACCCCAAGTTCATTATGCGCCGTTTGCTGATTCTCGCGGCGGAAGACATCGGGCTGGCGGATCCGGCGGGCATCATCGTCGCGTCGTCGTGCGCGCGTGCGCTCGAATGGTGCGGCTTGCCGGAAGCGCAGTTCCATCTTGCAGAAGCAACGCTCTATCTCGCCACCGCGCCGAAAAGTAATTCGTGCATCGCGTATTTCAAAGCGTTGGAAGAAGTTGAGCGCGAGGGAAAGATAGAAGTCCCGAATCATTTGAAAGATTCGTCGCGCGATGGCAAAGCATTGGGTCACGGCAAGGATTACAAATACCCGCATGATTTTCCCGGTCATCACGTCGAACAACACTATTTGCCGGAACGCTTGCGCGGCAAACGATTCTACGCGCCAAGCGACCAAGGACGCGAGAAAGATATTGCGGCGCGATTGAAGAAATGGAGAGAGGGAGAGGGGGAGCGCGGGAGCGCGGGGGCAGGGGAGAAAAAGTAGGATACCGATTGTCATTCTGAGAACACATACCGCCGCGCGGTATGTTCGCCAGCAGAAATTTGTCATCCTGAGCGAAGCGAAGGATCTCGCGATTTGCGAGTAGCGAGATGCTTCGTCGCAAACAACGCTCCTCAGTATGACAATCTGAATCAAGTTTCTGAGTAGCGGAGCGAAGAATCTCGTTCGTCGGATGGAAAAACTATGGGCAAAGCAGCCAACGGCAAGGCAAACGGCAATGACAAGTCGCTGATCTCAACCAAGCGCGACGAAAAGAACGGCAAGATTTGGAGTCATCTGCGAAAAAGGTGGCTGGACGAAACGCCGGAAGAACGCGTGCGCCAAGAATATCTGTGCGTCTTGGTGAACGAGTACGGTTTCGCGCTCGAGCAAATGGACGAGGAAATTGATGTGACCGGGCATCGTGGCTCCGGACACGCGCGCGCCGATTTTGTGATTTGGCGCACGGCGCAAGACAAAAGCGACAGCAAGAATCCGCTCATCGTCGTCGAGTGCAAGTCGGATAACGTGACGATTTGCAGAGAGGATTACACGCAAGGTGACAATTATGCGCGCTTGACCGGCGCACGCTTTTTCGTCACACACAACACGCGCGAAACAAAATACTGGCGCGCACTTCACGACCGAATGCCCAAGACGCTCGAAGAGATTGACAATATCCCGCACGCGGACGCGAGCGATAAAGAAATCGAAGCGTTGATCGCGAAACTCAAAGTGTTCAAGGAAGATGAGTTTGCCCAATTGTTACATGAGTGTCACAATGTCATCCGCAATCGTGAAAAACTTGACCCCGCCGCCGCGTTCGACGAGATCGCCAAGATTCTATTCGTCAAAGTGTTCGTTGAGCGCCAGTTGCGCGATTTCAAGCGACGGGAAAATTTGTTTACCGTCGAAGTACTGGAGCGGCAATTGGGCGATGACCCGCTGAACGATTTGTTTGAAAAAACCAAGCGCGAATTCAAAGTCGATCAAATCTTCGACCCCGAGGAGGAAATCAGACTCAAACCGGCAACCGGCAAAGAAATCGTTCGTCGGCTAGAAAAGTATAATCTCTCCGCCACCAGTGAGGACATCAAAGGCATCGCGTTCGAACGATTTTTGGGGCGAACTTTCCGCGGCGACATTGGTCAATTCTTCACGCCGCGCACGATTGTCGAGTTTATGATTCGGATGCTCGAGCCGAAAGAGGGTGACGTTATTTGCGATCCGGCGTCGGGTTCGGGTGGCTTTCTCATTCGCTTTTTTGAAATCGTGCGCCAACAAATTCTTGCCGACGCGGATCGCCAGTACCAAGAATACAAAACATCGCTCGACGGCAAGAAATTGTCGGATGCGAAAAAAGCGCAATCGCTGCGCGACCAGTACGACGAAATCCAAGCGACGATTGAGCAGAAGCAAGAGGGTTCGCGTTTGTGGAACTTGGCGAATCGTTGCATCTTTGGCACGGACGCGAATGACCGGATGGCGCGCACGAGCAAGATGAATATGATTATGCACGGCGACGGTCACGGCGGCGTGCATCACCACGACGGCTTTATCAACGTCAACGGCATTTTTGAGGGACGCTTTGACATCGTGTTGACCAATCCGCCGTTTGGCGCGAATGTTGAGCCGGGCGACGTGATTTTGGAATCGGAAATCGAAGTCGAACGTAGCGTGTATCGGCAATACAAGGAAGAATACGGCGACCTCTACGTAGACGCGCAAGCGCGCGTGCGCGCGCTCAAAGAAAAACCAATTGCGAGTTTGTTCGAGTTACCTAAGGGCGAAAAGAGCAAAGTCAAAACCGAAATCCTGTTCATCGAGCGTTGTCTCGCGTTGTTGAAGCCGGGCGGGCGAATGGGTATCGTTTTGCCCGAAGGCGTTTTCAACAATCCGTCGCTCACCTACGTCCGCGAGTTTTGCGAAGACCGCGCGTTCATCCGCGCCGTCGTCAGTTTGCCGCAAGAAACGTTCTACTCGTCCGGCGCGAGCGTCAAAGCGTCGTTGTTGTTCCTGCAAAAATTTTCTGCGAAAGAACAAGCCGAGTTCGACAAAAAGCGCGAGCAAGCGCGCAAGGAAATTGACGCCAAGTACGCCAAGGAAATTGACGCGGAGACGCACCGCTTGAACGCGGCGATTGACGCGGCAAAGCAGGCGCGCGACGCGGGCGCGCGCAAAGCCGCGCAAAAAGAACTGGCGGAATACGTGCGCGCGATGGACGCGCAGAAAAGGGCAGAGGCGCGCGTACTGCTCAAAGAACGCTTTGCGTATCCGGTCTTTATGTACGAGGCGGAGAAAGTTGGCATCACTGCCACCGGCGAAGCCGACCAGAACGAGTTGTACCCGAATGAGAATACACCGCCCGGTTTGGAAAAAACGTGCGTGGAGTTGTACCGCGAGTTTCAAAAAGACCCAAACCGTTTTTTCGTGAACGGCTCCGGGGAGTAACCGGCTCTGCCGGAGCATTTGCCGTTTGGTTTAAAGACCTTGATCGCTACTGGGAAGCGCGTGCTGTGCGTCTGATACTTGCGAATCGTTGCGGTTGGCAAACAACACGGTTAAGTGATGTTTGTACGGTTCGTTCTGAGGTAGTACCGGAACAAGAAGTTCAAACCAGCGTTGTCCAATTGCTTGATCGTATTTCTTTTGATGAGGGAAAAGTATTTGCTGGCGGACACACCGATACGAAAATGACGCAATACCGCGCCAAGCCGGGCGATATTGTGGTTTCCAAAATCAATGCGCGGAAAAAAGCAATTGGTATTGTTGCAAGTGGTCGTGATGTTGGAATAACGATTCACTTTCGTGCACTCATTCCGGATGGCGTAAAGATCGACACACAGTTTCTTTGGCTTGCTTTGCGATCTTCCTTCTGTACGAATCAATTTGATGTAGAAACGGGCGGCATTGGCAAAGGCGAGATTAGCGAAGAACGGCTGCTGTCGGTTCAAGTTCCACTCCCGCCGCTTGCCACGCAGCGCGCGATTGTGGCGCGGTGGCAGGCGGCGCAGGCGGAGATTGCGGCGACGGACGAGCGCGTTCACCAACTTGAGGAGACGATTTCGGAAAACGCGCTTGCGGACATTGGGATAACTTTGAAACCGCTGGAGAAAAAGCCAAAAGCATTTGCTCTTTCATTCCAAGATACTGAGCGATTCGGCGTGGAATTCAATCGCTGGGCGTGGACGCTGGAAGACTTGCTTTCATCTACAAAGTTCGTGGCGCGAAAACTATCCGAGGTGGCGTACATCAATCCACCAAACAACGTTGGATTCCATCCCGAAGACTTGGTGTCGTTCGTTCCGATGGAGGCGGTTTCTGATAAGTCAGGCGAGGTTGCCAATCCGCAAGTCAAACCGTACCGTGAAGTGAAATCTGGCTACACGCGTTTTGCGAATGGCGATGTGATTTGGGCAAAGATTACGCCTTGTATGCAGAATGGCAAGTGCGCGATTGCATCGAACCTGCAAAATGGTATCGGCTTTGGGTCAACTGAGTTTCACGTTGTTCGTGTTAAAAATCTGGGTGAGTTGCTGCCGGCATACATTTGGGTCTTGCTCCGGCTCAAGCACATTCGACTAGCCGCGCAGCGTTATTTTATCGGTTCGGCGGGTCAACAACGTGTGCCCGCAGATTTTCTGGAAGACTTGCATATTCCCATTCCGCCGCTCGCGATCCAGCGCGAAATCGTCGCGCGCGTGCAAGCCGGGCGCGCGGAAATCGCGCGGGAACGTCAAGCCGCGCAACGCAAGGCGCAGCAAGCACAAGCGGAAATCGAAGCGCTGATTTTGGGGACGCAGCAACTTTGAACAGTGAGTAGCGAGATTCTTCGTCGCTCCGCTCCTCAGAATGACAATTCGCAATTCGCAATTCGCAATTCGCAATCCGCAATTCACAATCTGAAATCTGAAATGGTGTGCTATGGGCGAAACCCGCGTCAACTTACAACATCTGCTCGAAGACATTCGCGATACGTACCCGTTCCCGGCAGAAGAAGCGATCCTCACCGAACTCGTCGCCAACTCGCTCGACTCTGGCGCGTCCGAGATTCGATTCTTGACGAGCAAGAGCGAGAAGACGATGACGGCGGTGGACAACGGCAAGGGAATGTCGCCGTCGCAGTTGGAACATTATCACGACATCGCCGCGACGACCAAGGTGCGCGGCAAAGGAATCGGCTTTGCGGGCATCGGCGCGAAACTCGCGCTGTTGCTCGCGCGCGATGTGATCACCGAAACGCGCGCGGGACGTTCGTACACCGCGACGCGCTGGCGGTTGGAAAGCTCGCAGCGCGCGCCGTGGGAAATGACCGAACCGCCGGGCATTTTGGAGAACGTCAAAAGCGGCACGGCGGTCACGCTTGTCTTTCGCGAATCGTCGCCGCTGATCGAGCCGAATTACGTCGAGATGATTTTGCAATCGCATTTTCATCCCTTGCTCGACGAAACATTCGGCGAAATTTTCAAATCGCTTTATCCGCAAGGCATTCGCTTTTTTGTGAACAATCGGCGGATCGCCGCACCCGAATTGACGGAGTTGCGCGGGCGCAAAACTTTCGTCGTGCGCGCGTCGCTCTCGTCGAATCCGAACGCGAAAGGGAAACCGGTCGGCGTCGGCTTTATCGGACGCAGCGACGACGATTTGCCGGAGGCGCAGTACGGCATCGGCATTTCGGCGTATGGCAAAGTGATCAAGCGCGGCTGGGACTGGGTCGGGCTGACGCCGAAACATCCGATGCGTTTGAGCGGCATCGTCGAGGTACCGCCGCTCGTCGAAATTTTGACGACGAACAAAGCCGATTTTCTCAAAGACGGCGGATCGCTCAAACGATACTATCGTTATCGCAAAGCGATTCAAACCGCGCTCGCGCCGATTCTGCGCGATCTGGGCGAGACGGTGCCGGTGCGCGAACGCGAAGATCGTCAGGTGCGTCCGATCGAGCGCGAAGTGGAACGCGTGCTCGGAACGATGCTGGGCGAGTACCCGGAGATCGCGCCGTTGATTGGTCGGCGTCGCACGAATCAGCCCGGCGTGAATCTCGCGCCGGACGCAGACGGCGCGGAGATCGGCGCGCTGACGGAGACGCTCGCGGAGATCGCGCAGCAACAAGGCGCGGCAAATGTCGCGCGCGAAGCGCCCGCGCCGTTTCAGCCGCCGCCGGAGTCCGGCGCAGTACTTGAAGAAAACCCCGAAGGGACGGAAGCCGCGCGTCCGCAAGAAGGCAAGCGCGTTGGACCTGGGTTGATGATCGGATTTGAAGATTCGGCGGAGCGCGGCGAACTGGGTTGGTTGTTGGAAAATACGGTGTGGATCAATCGCGCGCATCCGGCGTATCAAAAAGCGGTCGCGGGCGGACACGAGCAGTATCACGTCGTTCTCACCGTCGCGTGGGTGTTGCTGGGTCATCTCGACGATCAACATTCGGCACAGCGTTTCATCGGCGAGTTTTTGTTTGGATGGGGCGCGCGCAAGTAGTTCAAGGTTGCAAGTTCAAAGTTCAAGGTTGCGCGTTCACAACTTTGAACCTTGAACCTTGAACCTTGAACCTTGAACCTTGAACCTTGAACCTGAAACTTGAAACCTGAAACCAAAAACACAAGGAGGCACAATGAAAGTCAAAACGCACAAACCGAATTCGGTCGTTTGGATCATCGCGCTGGTGTTGTTCATTTACGCGCTGATTGCACCATTCCTGCCGTTGCCATCGTACTCGTTTCTTGCGATGCTTGTTTCGGCGGCGTTGTTGTTGCTGGGCACGACGGTGTTCTAGCGCGCAAGTGTTTGGATCGCGAAAGGTTGGATCGCGAAACCCGCGAAACGGCGCGATAACCGCGAAAGGCGGTTTCTCTTTCGCGGCTTTCGGGTATTTCGTGGGTTTCGTGATCCAAAATTCTTGTGCCACAACTACAAGGAGAATTCAATGAAACGCAAAACACCTACCCGCGCACCCGCGCGCCGTTCGAGCGATCCGACGCGGCGTTGTGGTTTGTGCGGCTCGACCACCAAACATTTGACGCGCACCGATTGTTGCGGCAATTGGATTTGCGACGACGAAGCGAATTACGTTTTGTTTTCCTTCGCGCGCAATTCGTGCCACCGCAATCACGATCGGTACACGTTGTGCAGTTCGCATCACCACGAAAGGCACCCAGGTCGGTGGCAGGATTGCGAAAAATGCCGCAAGAATTTCCAGACCGAAATGTACGTGTGGTACGGCACGAACGAGTACAATTTCGAGAAACTGGAAAACCCGCCCAAGTTCGAGCCGACGCTCTGTGATACCTGCGGGCGCGTGATTCATCTTGGTACGGATGGATGGGTGCGTCATCCGGGCGGCAAGTACTCGTGCGAGCGCTGCGGCGATAAACAGATGCGCCAACTGATGCGCCAAGAACGCGCGCCCAAGGAGAAGTCGAAACGCTAGCCGGAGCGAATTGGCTGTTCGATTCCGAACTCGCGCGCGTCACGCTCATCCTGGCAATCGGTTGGATCGGCTGGCTCATCGCCGCGCGCTTCAACGTGCCTGCGCCCGCGATCCTGGGTTCGATGTTGCTGGTTGCCGCGGCGACGATGCTGGGTGCGCCCGCGCCCGATTTTTCGCATTGGTCGCGCGTGCTTGTCCAATCCATCATCGGCGGCTATCTCGGCACGAAAATCGATCGCGCGACGCTTGCCTGCGCGCGCGCGTTACTGATCCCGATTTCGATTTCGACGATGTGGTTCGTCACGGCGACGTTGCTGATCGGCTACGCGCTGGCGCGTTGGACGACGATCGATCTGTACACCGCGCTGCTCGCGGTGACACCGGGCGGCGTCGCCGAGATGACGGTGATCGCACTGGCGGTGGGTGCGGATGCCGCGCTCGTCGCGACGGTGCAAGTGGTGCGGCTGATCGTCAGCAATGTCGCGATCCCGCTGTTCGCGCGTCGCCGCGCGAGTCAACATCTGCCAAGCCACGATGATTCGAACGGCGATAGCGCATCCGATCCGACGCACGGCTTGCATTGGATCGTTTGTCTGAGCGTCGGCGCGCTCGGCGGCTTTTTGCTTGACGCGTTCCAAGTCCCAGCGGGCGGCGTGATCGGCGCGATGCTGGCGGTGGCGAGCGCGCAAATCGTCGGAGTTTCAATGCAGGCGATTCCGACACGCGGACGAAATCTCGCGCAAATATTTCTCGGCGTGTTCGTCGGCATCACGTTCACCCAGCAAACGCTGATCGAGTTGCAAAGTTCGCTTGCGATCATCGTCGTGGCGACGCTGGCGACGCTGATCAGTTCGTTTATTCTCGCGCGTGTCGTCCAGCGTTGGATGCGCTTGGACGCGGAAACCGCGCTCTTGGCGTGCGCGCCGGGCGGCTTGTCGCTGATGCCGATGATCGCGGATGAGTTGGGCGCGCAGACGTTCGTCGTCAGTTTGTTTCAACTCGCGCGCATCGTTTTGGTGATTTTGGTGATGCCAATCATTTTTCAAATTCTGATAAAGTTTTAATTCGATCCTGCTTGACAATCCTTCCGGTGTGTGTTATCTTCGCGTCACAATCGAATAAGTGGATACTCATCCAGAGAGGTGGAGGGACCGGCCCTGTGAAACCTCGGCAACCGCTTAGTGGTCAGTGGTGAGTGGTCGGTGATCAGAAACTGATCACTGTCCACTGTTCACCGTCCACTGAAATAGGTGCCAACTCCGGCAGATCAAATTCTGGAAGATGAGCGAAATCAACCATTGTCGCTTGACTGTCTCTTCTGATTCCAGGGGAGACAGTTTTTGTTTTTCAGCGCTTGTCATTTCGAGCGACGTTTCTCGCTTCGCTCGAAATGACAAACACAACACCTTATCACGGGAGAAATCAAATGCAAATATGGGCGATGCGTTCGCCTTTAGCGAAATATCGTTTTTGCTAAAGGCGCGATGCCAATGATTCCCGCAAGGGAGAAAAATATTTCACAAGGAGACTTGAATGTCCAACATAAACGCTCAACGGCAGTACGGTTTTACCACGCGCCAATTGCACGCGGGTCAGCAGCCCGATCCGACGACCGGTTCGCGCGCGGTGCCGATCTACCAAACCACGTCGTACCAATTCCAAAGCACCGAACACGCCGCGAACTTGTTCGCGCTGAAAGAGTTCGGCAACATTTACACGCGCATAATGAATCCGACGAGCGACGTATTCGAACAGCGCGTCGCGGATTTGGAAGGCGGCGTCGGCGCGCTGGCGGCAAGTTCCGGGCACGCCGCGCAAGCGATGGCGATTCTCGCGCTGTGCAGTGCGGGCGATCACATCGTTTCCGCGTCCACGTTGTACGGCGGGACGTACAATCAATTCCACTACACGCTGCGCCGGATCGGAATTGACGTGACGTTTGTGGATCCATCCGATCCCGAAAACTTTCGCCGCGCGTTGCGCGACAACACGAAAATCATCTACGGCGAAACGCTGGGCAATCCGCGCATCAGCGTTTTTCCGTTCGACGAGGTCGCGCAGATCGCGCGCGAATTTCGCGTCCCGTTGATGATTGACAACACCTTCGCGTCGCCGTATTTGTGCCGCCCGTTCGAGTGGGGCGCGCACATCGTCGTGCACTCGACGACGAAATTCATCGGCGGACACGGCACGAGCATTGGCGGGATCATCGTAGACGGCGGCAATTTCGATTGGGCGGCAAGTGGTCGCTTTAAGAATTTCACCGAACCCGATCCCAGCTATCACGGCTTGGTCTACGCGTCGCTCGGCGCGCCGGCGTTCATTCTCAAAGCGCGCGTCCAGGTTTTGCGCGATGTCGGCGCGTGTCAAGCGCCGATGAATTCGTGGCTGTTTTTGCAAGGACTGGAAACGCTCAGTCTGCGAATGGAGCGGCACAACGCGAACGCGCAGCGCGTCGCCGAATTCCTGGAAAAGCATTCCAAGGTCGGCTGGGTGACGTACCCAGGTCTCAAGAGCCATCCCGATTTCGCGCGCGCGAAGAAATATCTGCCGAAAGGCGCGGGCGCGATTATGGGCTTTGGCGTCAAAGGCGGTAAAGCAGCCGGGCGAAAATTCATCGAAGCGCTGAAACTCTTCAGCCATCTTGCGAACGTTGGTGACGCGAAAAGTTTGGCGATTCATCCGGCAACGACGACGCACAGCCAACTTTCGGAAGACGAGCAAGTGAGCGCGGGCGTCACACCCGATTTCGTCCGGCTCAGCATCGGCATCGAAGACATCGAAGATATTTTGTGGGATTTGGATCAGGCGTTGGGGAAGGCGTAAAGTATAGTCCGTGTTGCGTAGTGCGTAGAACGAAATACGCGCTACGCAACACGAATTACGAAAATCATGGAAAACGAAAATTCTACCGGCATAGTCGAGCGGCAACAGTTCACCTTCGCGCACGACGCGCCGATGCAACTCGACAGCGGCGAGACGTTGGGACCGATCACGCTGGCGTACGAGACGTACGGACGACTCGACGCGGCGCGCGCTAACGCGATTCTGATCTGTCACGCGCTCTCCGGCGACGCGCACGCGGCGGGTCTCACGCCCGACGGCAAAATCGGTTGGTGGGACGATTGCATCGGTCCCGGCAAAGCGTTCGACACGGACAAATATTTCGTCGTCTGCTCGAACGTGATCGGCGGATGCCAAGGTTCAACCGGACCGAGTTCGATCAATCCGCAGACCGGCAAACCGTACGCGCTCGGATTTCCGGTGATCACGATTGCGGACATCGTGCGCGCGCAGCGTCACTTGATCGATCATCTTGGAATCGAAAAATTACTCGCGGTCGTAGGTGGCAGTATGGGTGGGATGCAAGCGTTACAGTGGACGGTCAGTTATCCGGATCGCGTGCGCGCTGCGCTGCCGCTGGCGACCACCGCGCGTCATTCACCGATGTTGATCGCGTTCAGCGAAGTGGGACGCCAAGCGATCTACGCGGATCCGAATTGGCGCAAGGGCGAGTACTACGACAATGGCGCGCGTCCCAACACCGGACTCGCGCTCGCGCGAATGATCGGTCACATCACGTACCTCAGCGAAGCATCAATGCACCATAAATTCGGTCGGCGCTTGGAAGCGCGCGAGCATTTCGGTTATGACTTTGGCACCGATTTCGCGGTCGAGAGTTATTTGCATTACAAGGGCAATCGTTTCACCGAGCGCTTTGACGCGAATTCGTACCTCTACATTACCAAAGCGATGGACTATTTCGATTTGGCGAACGGGAATGGATCGCTCGCGCACGCGTTCGAAAAATGCGCGTCGCTGATGTACCTCGTCGTCTCGTTCACTTCCGACTGGCTCTATCCGCCGTATCACTCGAAAGAAATGGTGAGCGCGCTGACGGCAATTGGCGCGGACGTGACGTACTGTAATCTGCAATCTACCTGGGGACACGACGCGTTTCTGCTCGAAGTGGAAACGATGACGCGCCTGATTTCCGATTTTCTCGATCGCGTCGTCGCGCAGCACGGGATCGGATCGCGATGAGCGCGCAGAACTTGCGCGCCGATCTGCGCGCGCTTGCCGCGCTGATCCAGCCCGGCGAAAAAGTGCTCGACCTGGGTTGCGGCGATGGAACGCTGTTGCGCTACTTGATCGACGCGCGGCAAATCGTCGGGCGCGGCGTCGAGTTGGCAGAGCGCGATGTACTTGCGTGCGTTGGCAAGGGCTTGAGCGTGCGGCAGGGCAATCTCGACGAAGGTCTGCGCGATTATCCCGATCAATCGTTCGACACGGTGATTCTCAGCCAGACCTTGCCGTATCTCGACAATCCGGCGTTCATCCTGTGCGAAATGTTGCGCGTGGGGCAGCGTGCGCTCGTGAGTTTTGCAAACTGGGGACATTGGCGTTGTCGGCTGGCGTTACTTTTTACAGGACGAACGCCGCGCGCGCCGGGGTTGCCGCAAGCGTGGCACGCATCGCCGCGCGCGCGTCCGCTGACCGTGCGCGACTTTATCGAGTTCTGCGCGCGTGATAAAATCGCGATCACGCGCTCGATCTATCTGGGGGAATCGGATCGCGCGTTGCGCGCGGCGCGGCTGGGGGAAAATCTGCGCGTCGCCGTGGCGATTTTTGAGGTGAGATAAACGCGGAGAACTATCTTTTCTGAATTTCACGCGGGGTCAGACCTAAATCGGATAAAATCGCGCGCAACATACCGGTCTTTAGATCTTTGTTTCCCCAATCAGGAATACTGGTGTAACGGTTATTGACAGGATTCCACCAGATTCGATGAGACCCTGATCCATTTCTCACGAATTCACATCCTTGCGCGCGTAACCGCTGAGTCAGTTCGCGATACTTCATGCAGGCACCATTCGCAGAACAAGCGGCGTTTGCGCGTCAGCGCGTTTGAACAAAGCGGGGATGGACAATCCTTTCGCGCGGCGCGCATCCAGCATCGCCTTGATGTTTCCTGGAATCACTCGCATTGCCTCGTCCAATGTTTCTCCCCAGGCGTGGCAACCTTGTAACGCCGGGCAACTCACTTTGTAGACGCAATCCGCGTCCAGATATTCGACTGTAATCGGAACGATCAATTCATCAAGTTTGATTGTTTTGGGCATTGTTTACCTCGTACTGATTCGCTTTCCGTGTGCGCGATTCTATCACACTCCGGATAGTTTCGCAAATGTTTTTCACACCCGATACAACCCCTTCTCCGCGACGTAGCGCGCCACCGCCTCCGGCACCAAATGCGCGATAGATTCTCCCGCGCGCACGCGCGTTTGCAAATCGCTTGCCGCGATGTCGAGCGCAGGCGCGTCGAGCAAGACGACGCGCGCGCGCAAGCCGGGAATCTTTTGCTCCAACGCGACCAGGTTCGCGCCAAACCCAGGTCGCGCAAACACCGCGAGTTGGCACAACTGAATCAATTGCTCCGGCGCGCGCCACGTCAAAATATTCGCGAGCGAATCCATTCCCATAATGAAAAACAATTCGGCGCGCGCGCCGAATTGTTCGCGCAGGATTCGCATTGTGTCAACCGTGTATGTCGGTCCGGCGCGATCCACGTCCACGCGCGATAAAACAAACTGCGGATCCGCCGCAATCGCCAGCCGCACCATTTCGATCCGATGTTCGATCGCGGTATGCGCGGCGGCGTTTTTGTGCGGCGGCTGACGCGTCGGCGCAAAGAGAACCTGGGTCAAACCAAGTTGCGTCAACGCTTCGCGCGCGATCAGCAAATGTCCGTTGTGGGGTGGATCGAACGTGCCGCCGAGAACCCCAAGTTTCAAGTTCAAAGTTCCAAGTTCAAAGTTCTTGTCCAACGGAATATCTCCCGCAAACAGCACTCTTAAACTTTGAACCTTGAACTTTTAACTTTGAACATCAATCTCTCCACTCCAACTCCACTTCGCCAATTCGCACTTTGTCGCCTTCACGTACTCCGGCGCGCGTTAGCGCATCGGTGATGCCCATTCCTTTGAAAACGCGATGCAGGCGCAAGATCGCCTCCTCTTGATCGAAATTCGTCATCGCGACGACGCGCTCGACTTTTTTGCCGCGCACGCGGAACGCGTGTCCTTCACGCGCGACGACGAACGCGCTTTCGTCTTCGGCGGGGCGGATCACCGGCATTTCTTCTTCCACCGCAACCGGCGTCTCGCGCGGCAAATCGCTCAAGCGTTGCGCGGCGGCGCGCAAGAGATCGCGCACACCCGCGCCGGTCGCGCCGGAAATCGCGCCCGCTTCGATCTTGCGTTTGGCAAACGTCTTTTGCAATTTTTGCCAGCGCGCTTGCGCGTCCGGCAAATCCATTTTGTTGAAACCGACGATCTGCGGTTTCTCCGCGAGCCGCGCGCTGTACTGCGCCAATTCGCGGTTGATCGTCTCGAACGCGGCAAGTGGATCATCGGACGCGCCATCGAGCAGATGAATCAAAACGCGCGTTCGTTCGATGTGGCGGAGGAATTTGTCGCCCAGCCCTGTGCCTGTGTGCGCGCCTTCGATCAAGCCGGGGATATCGGCGAGTACAATGTCGCGATTGTCTACGATGGCGACACCCAGGTTCGGCGCGAGCGTTGTGAATGGATAAGCGGCGATCTTGGGGCGCGCCGCCGTGATCGACGCGAGAAACGTAGACTTGCCTGCGTTCGGCAAACCGATGATGCCCACGTCGGCGATCAGTTTCAGTTCCAGAACGATCGTGCGTTCTTCGCCGGGCTCGCCTTTTTCCGCCCAGCGCGGCGCTTGATTCGTCGAACTGGCAAACGCGGCATTGCCGCGCCCGCCGCGTCCGCCGCGCGCGACAATCGTGCGATCATCGGCGCGCACCAGGTCGGCGATCAGCTCGCCGGTCTCCGCGTCGCGCGCGAGCGTGCCGCGCGGCACCGGCACGAGAAGGTCCGCGCCATTTTTGCCGTGCTTGTCGCTGCCTTGACCGTGCGCGCCGCGCTCCGCTTGCCAGTGCGGGTGCTTGCGGAGGTTGAACAGTGTGTTCAAATGCGGATTGACGACGAGAATCACATCGCCGCCATTCCCGCCGTGACCGCCGTTGGGTCCGCCGTGCGGCACGAATTTTTCGCGGCGAAAACTGACACAGCCATTGCCGCCATTTCCAGCCGTCACAAAAATTTTCGCTTCGTCAAAAAATAAAGATTCGTCTTGCATCGGCAAGAGGATAACCGAAAGCAGGGAATAAGTCAAACGACGCGAGAATTCTCTTTGGCGGATTTTCACGTTTGCATTTCTGCGCGCCTTGCGTATACTTCAACTATGCACAAAGTCGATCCTGCGCGCGCCGCGCGCGCACACCAAGCCGGATTTGTCGCGGTCATCGGCAAACCGAACGTCGGCAAGTCCACGCTCGTCAACGCGCTCGTCGGCGATAAAATCGCGATCGTGTCGCCCAAGCCGCAAACGACGCGCCGCGTCATTCGCGGCATCCTGACGCGCGCCGACGCGCAGATCATTTTCGTAGACACGCCGGGCATCGCCAAACTCAGCGCGAACCAGCGCTCGCTGCTCAATCGCACGATGGTCGAATCCGCGCTGAACGTCATTGACGAAGTAGACCTCGTTGTTTTTCTGACCGATGGCTCGCGCTTGCCCGATTCCGCCGATGCGCGCATCGGCAAGATGCTGAACGAAAAATGCCGCGCGCCGGTTCTGCTCGCGCTGAACAAAATGGACTTGCTCAAGCCCGCCGATGTGCAAGCCGTCACCGAAGCGCATTGGGCGCTCGCCCGGTATGCCGATTGGATGCGCGTGTCGGCGACGCGCCAGACGAATCTCGACAAACTGCTCGCGCAAATTCTGGCGCGTCTGCCGGATGGTCCCGAGCTGTATCCCGCAGACCAAATCACCGATCAAACGATGCAAGCGATGGCGGCGGAATTGATCCGCGAGCAAGTCTTGCTCCGTACGCGTCAAGAAATTCCGCATTCGATTGCGGTCGCGATTGAGAACTGGGAAGAGCCGCGCGCCGATTTGACGCGTATTGCCGCGACGATTTTCGTCGAGCGCGATACGCACAAGGGCATCCTGATCGGCGCGGGCGGCGCGATGCTGAAACAGATCGGGCAAACGGCGCGCGCCGAAATCGAATCCTGGGTGGGACACCAGGTTTATCTCGAACTGTGGGTCAAGGTCTGGGAAAAATGGCGCGAGCGCGCGAACCGTTTGCGCGAATTGGGGCTGGGAACGGATAATGCCGAGCGAGGCGGAGGTTAAATCTCCGCCTCGTTTTTTTGCCTGGTGATTGCCTATAACTCCGAGTGTCATTGCGAGAAGCGATTTTTGCGACGAAGCAATCTCCAATTCGCGGTTCGGAGTTTGCTTCGCTTCGCTCGCAATGACACGTATGGAGAATCACCGATTTTTGCCTCTTGACAAACCGCCGCAACCGGTGTATACTATAACTGAATGAGCGTTCATTCATTGAAAGTGAGCCAGAATGCCGAAGATTAGCCCGCGCGCCCGGCGCGCGCTGACGGAAGAGCGCCGCAAGCAAATCCTGGACGCCGCGACCAAGGTCTTCGCCGCCAAAGGGTTCGAGCGCGCGACGATTGCCGATGTCGCGCGCGCCGCCGGCGTCGCCGAAGGATCGATTTACAACTACTTTAAAAGCAAAGCCGATCTGCTCGTCAGTATTCCCCGCCAAGTCATTCAATCCCCCGTCGAATCCGCGAGCGCGCAAATGAACGCGTTAGCCGCGAATGCCCTGCCGCCTCCCGAACAAATGCTGACGATGATCGCGCGCAACATGATTGCCGCGATTCGGCAGAACGCGCATGTCTTTCGTATTCTGATCTCCGCGCTGCCGACGATGACGCAAAGCACACGCGAAAAGTACACGCGGCAAGTCGTGCTGTACGCCGTGGGGATGATGGAGACGTACTTTCAAAAGCAAATCGAACGCGGAGTCTTTCGCAAGGGATTGCATCCGCCAACGCTTGCGCGCGCCTTTGTCGGTATGTTCGTGCCATTCGTCATCTTCAGCGAAATCCTGCGGGTCGAATCGTTGCCCAAACCGGATTACGAGCAGCTCATCGCCGCGAACGTTTCCATCTTTTTGCGCGGCGCGCTCGCGGCACAAAGCATATCAAGCCGCCCAGCCACGCGCGCGCAAAAGATTGCCATCGAGTAAGGACAAAATGAATTCACGCCTCCTTTCGATCATTCGCAAAGAAATTCTCCACATCCTGCGCGATCCGCGTTCGCTCGCGATTATGTTCATCATTCCCATCGTGCAACTGATTCTGCTCGGCTACGCGGCGACGACGGATATTCGCCGCTTGAACACTGCCGTGTACGACGCGGATCGGACGATGCAGAGCCGCCAACTCATCGAAGCGTATCGCGCGTCGGATTATTTCGCGATCCGGTACAACGTGGGCAACGAAACCGCGATGGCGGAACTCTTGGATCGCGGCGATGTGCGCGCGGGGATCATCATTCCGGCGGGCTATGGCGACCATCTCGCGAAAGGCAAAGCCGCGCAGGTGGCGTTTCTGATTGACGGCTCGGATCCGGCGGTGGCATCCACCGCGTTCGCCGCGTCGCAATCGGTGGGGCAGGCGCAGAGCATCAAGATTTTGCAACAGCGCTTGGGCGTGGATGTCGCGCAACTCGGCGGGATCGAAATTCGCCCGCGCGTGTGGTACAACCCGGAACTCAAATCGGCGAGTTATATGATCCCGGCGGTGATGGGAATGATTTTGCAATTCCTCACGACGCTCTTTACCGCGCTGACGATCGTGCGCGAACGCGAGCAAGGGACGATCGAACAACTCGTCGTGACGCCGATCAAGTCCTGGGAACTCGTCGTCGGCAAAGTGGTGCCGTACATCGGCGTCGCGTTTTTCGATCTCGCCGAAGTGTTGCTGATCGGCGTGCTTTTGTTCGACGTGCCGATTCGCGGTAATGTGCCCTTGCTGCTCGTCCTCTCACTGCTGTTTTTGCTGACGACGTTGGGATTTGGTTTGCTCATCTCCGCGGTCGCGCGCACGCAACAGGAAGCGATGTTTCTCAGTTTCTTGGTGATGCTCCCCGGAATTTTTCTTTCCGGATTTTTCTTTCCGCTCGAAGCGATGCCGTGGTGGCTTCAAGCGGTTAGTCACATCATCCCCTTGCGCTATATGCTCGTCATCCTGCGCGGCATCATTTTGAAAGGCGTCGGCTTGCCGCCGCTGATGGATCAAGTGATCGCGCTGGCGATCCTGGGTCCGCTGATTTTTATGGCGGCGTCGTTGCGGTTTCGCAAGAGTCTGGAATAGGACGGAGGACCGACGACGGTATATCGGTCATCGGTCAACCAATGATCTCCATTCAGAATCTCACCAAACAATTCGGCGCGACTGTCGCCGTACAGAATCTCTCGTTCGACGTGGACGAGGGGCAAGTGTTCGGACTGATCGGACCCGACGGCGCGGGCAAGACGACGACGCTGCGCGTCATCTCGACCGCGATGCGCCCGACGTCCGGACGCGTGACCGTCGGCGGCGTTGACGTGACGCGCGATCCGGGCGCGGTGAATCAGCTGATCGGTTATATGCCGCAACGTTTTGCGCTCTATCCCGATCTGACCGTGCTCGAAAATTTGAATTTCTTCGCCGATATTTTGGGGTCGCCGCGCGCGCAACGCGCCGCACTGCTCGCGCGCTTGCTCGGCTTTTCGCGCCTGACCGAATTTCAAACGCGGCTCGCGCGCAACTTGTCCGGCGGAATGCAAAAGAAACTCGCGCTCGCGGCGACGCTGATGCACACGCCGCGCGTCCTGCTGCTCGATGAGCCGACGACCGGCGTTGACCCGGTCAGTCGCCGCGAGTTTTGGGATTTGCTGACCGAGGTGCATTTGCAGAACGTCACCATCGTCATCAGCACGCCATACCTGGACGAGGCGGAGCGCTGCGCGCGCGTCGGTTTGATGTATCGCGGACAGTTGATCGCGTGCGACGATCCGCGCACACTGCGCGACGAAATGCGCGCCGTCGTATTCGAAGCGCAGTCGGAACACGCGCTGCGCGCGCGCAAACTGATCGAGCAGGGCGAAGGTGTCCTGACCGTTTCGACGCACGGCGATTTGTTGCGCGTGATCGTGGATCGCGCGGAACGCGCCGCGACGATTCAAACCGCGTGGCAGACGAACGGCATCGCGATCAGCGATTTGCGCGCGGTCAAGCCGCGCTTGGAAGATGCGTTTGTGCTAATGCTGACCGCCGACGGACGACCGCCGACCGTCGAACAAAATGCGGTCAGCCGTCAGCGGTCAGCGGTCGGTTGAAAATGAATCCCAACTCAACTGCACTCTCCACTCAAAACCTGGTCAAGCGGTTCGATCAATTCGTCGCGGTGGATGACGTTTCCTTCTCCGTCCGGCGCGGTGAGATTTTCGGCTTGCTCGGTCCGAACGGCGCGGGCAAAACGACGACGATCCGGATGTTGCTCGGTTTGCTCGCGCCGACCTCGGGCACAGGCGCGGTACTTGGGTTCGACATTGTGAAGCAAGCCGAACAAGTTCGCGCGCGCGTCGGTTACGTCTCGCAGAAATTCGCGCTCTATCCCGATCTCACCGTCGCAGAGAATTTCGATTTTTACGGCGGCGTCTACGGCGTGCCGCGCGATCAATTGCCCGAACGCCGCGCGGCGATTTTGGCAAGTGTTGGTTTGGATGGACAGGAGAACGCGCGCGTCGCGAGTTTGGCAGGTGGATCGCGCCAACGACTTGCGCTGGCATGCGCGCTGGTACATAATCCTGAATTTCTGTTTCTCGACGAGCCGACCGCCGGAGTTGATCCGTTATCGCGGCGGTCGTTGTGGGACTTGGTGTACGATCTCGCCGCGCGCGGCACGAGCATTCTCGTCACGACGCATTATATGGACGAAGCGGAAAACTGTCATCGGATCGCGTTCATCTATCGCGGCAAGATCGTCGCGGAAGGATCGCCGAACGAGATGAAGACGCGGCAGATGCCCGCCCAAGTCGTCGAGATTGATTGCGACCGGAGCGATGTCGCGCTGACTGTGTTGCGCGACGCGCGTCTGTTCGACGAGGTTGCATTGTACGGCGCGCTGATTCACGCCATCGGCGAAAATGCGCGCGAGCAAATTTCACGCGCGCGCGATCTTTTGCAGGCGCGCAGCATCGCGGTCAACAGCATCGAATTGATTGTGCCGTCACTGGAAGATGTGTTCATCGCGCGGCTGCGGAATGTTGACATCAACGGACGGACGACCGAAGACCGATGACGGAATAATCCGTCCTTCGTCTTCGGTCAGGGGGTTGCTATGGATCATCGTAAACGAATTATTCCGGTTGTAATTCTCGTTTTGCTCGCGCTCGGCGGGTACTATTTGTATTCGACCAATCGCTTGCCGTTCGTTTCGACTGCGAGCACTTTTGCGGACAGCGTCTCGGGTTTTATCGAAGGCGAGGAAATTTCGATTGCGGCGGAAGTGGGCGGGCGGATCGAGATCGTCGTGGTGGAGGAAGGCGCGAGCGTGATCAAAGGTCAGGAACTCGTCCGGCTCGAGCGCGCGACGCTCGACGCGCAGATCGCGCAAGCGCAAGCCGCGCTGGGTACCGCGCAGGCGCAACTCGCGCAAGTCAAAGCGGGCGCGCGCGCGGAAGACATTCGCCAAGCCGAAGCCGCGCTCGCGCAAACGGTCGCGCAGCGCGATGGTGCCAAGCGCGCGTTTGAAAACGCGAGCGCAGTGCGCGACACGCCGCAAGAACTCGACGTGCGGATCGCGATGGCGGACGCGCAACTCAAAGCCGCGAAATTCCAAATCGAAATCGCGCAGGCGAACGCGATCACCGCGCGCACGCGCGTCGACGCGGTGGGCGGCGTAGACCAGGTGCGCGTCGAAGGCAAAGCGTTGGTGAACGCGTGGTGGGCGGCGGAAGCGGCATTGCAAGCCGCGCAAGCAAATTACAACGGCGCGCAAAAAACGCTGGAACTGTTGAACAATATGAAAGCGCAGCCGCTGACGTTGAATCCGCAAGTGGACGCGGCAAAAGCGCAGTACGAATCGGCGGTGGCGGCGGTGAGCATCGCGCAGGCGCGGCTCGACGCGACGAAAGCGGGACCGACGAAAGAGCAAGTCAATGTCGCCGAAGCCGCGGTGAAGCAAGCCGAAGCCGCGCTGGGCGTCTTGCAAGTGCAATCGTCCAAGATGACGCTGAAGAGTCCGGTGGACGGCATCGTCACGCGACGCGTCGCGCACTCCGGCGAAATCGCCGCGCCGAACGCGGCGTTGCTGACGATTGCGAATTTGGAAACAGTGAAATTGACGATTTACGTGCCGGAGACCCAAATCGGTCAAATCAAAATTGGAGATACGGTTCTGATTCAGGTGGATTCGTTTCCCGGCAAAGTGTTTCAAGGCAAGGTGATTTTCATCGCGTCGCAAGCGGAGTTCACGCCGCGCAACGTGCAAACGAAAACGGAACGCGTGAACACAGTGTTCGCGGTCAAGGTGCAAATTCCGAATCCGCAGATGGAGTTGAAGCCGGGGATGCCGGCGGATGCGGCGTTGAAGTGAAGGATGAAGGATGAAGGCGGAAGAGCCTGCCCTGAACGAAGTCGAAGGGATGAAGAAAACCCGACTGGTTGGTGAAGACCGGTCGGGTTTGTTTTTGGGTTCCGATTCCTGCCCGATGTGGATCGCGACGACGCGCGACGCGTCTCTGCACTCGCGCCGCGCGTCGTCAGCAAAGTGGAATGCCCGCTCGCAGTCACGGCTGGTGCAAAGTCTATTGACTTGCCAACCAACCCAACCCCCAGCCCCTTCCCTGCGAGGGAAGGGGAGCAACTTTCCCCCTTTCCTCGTAGGAAAGGGGACAGGGGGATAGGTCGGACGCGACTTTGCACCAGCCGTACGCTCGCAGTTTTCCGCGCTTGAAAATCATCTTCACCTGTGTTATACTCACGGCAGATTGACACAACGCGCGTGCGCGTCCCCGTCACCCCATTGTTTACCGCAGGAGGAAATTGTGAAGGTTCGTTTACTTTTGGCATTGGTTGTTTGTCATTTGCTCATTCTCCATCTGACCGCGTGCAATCTCTTCGCCGGAAAACCGACGATCATCATCGCCGCGCCGCCGAGCGGCAGTCAGTTCCGCGAAAACGAAGAAGTCGCAGTGCAATCCACTTCCACCGATTCGTCCGGGATCACGCGCGTCGAATTACTGGTTGACGGCGCCGTCGTCCGCACCGATCCGTCCCCCAGCCCGCAAGTTTCGTTCACGCTGATCCAAACGTGGAAGGCAACGCCCGGCACACACACGATCAGCGTCCGCGCCTACAACACCTCCGGCGCAGTCAGCGATCCCGCCGCCGTCGCGATTTCCGTCGCGCAAGTGGCGGTGCCGGTGCCCGCCGCGACCGCGCTCGCGCCGCAACCCGGCGCGCCGACGCCCGTTCCCACCGCAACCGCAACGACCGCGCCCGCCGCCTGCACCAACGACGCGCAATTCGATCGCGATGTCACGGTGCCGGACGGCACAACGTTTGCGGCAGGTCAAACGTTTGAAAAAACGTGGCGGCTTCGCAACAGCGGCACCTGCGCGTGGGGTACCGGCTATCAACTCGTGTTCGTCGGCGGAACCGCGATGACGACGAACACCGCCGCAACCGTTCCGGCGACCGCATCCGGCGCAACCGCCGACATCAAAGTCCCGATGACCGCGCCGAACGCGCCGGGCGCCTACACCGGCACTTGGCAAATGCGAACGCCAAGCGGAACATTATTCGGCAATCGAGTGATGGTTGTGATCGCGGTGCCGAGCGCGCCAGTTTGCACCGGCACACCGAACATCGCGTCGTTCAGCGCATCGGCGACGACGATCACCGCCGGAACCGCCGTCACGCTGAACTGGGGCGCGGTCGTCGGCGCGGAATCGGCGGAAATCGATCAGGGCATCGGCGGCGTCGAAACGCCCGGCTCGCGCGTCGTCAATCCAACCACCACGACGACGTACACGCTGACCGCCAAATGCGGCGCGAACACGCGCACCGCCAAAGTGACGATCACGGTCAATCCCGCGCCGGTCGCGTGTAGCGGCGCGCCGCTCGTCACGTCGTTCTTCGCCGCGAACACCAAGATCAAGCCCGGCGAAGCCACGACGCTGAATTGGGGCGCGGTCAACAACGCCGATTCCGTCGAAATCGATCAGGGCATCGGCGGCGTCGCGACGCCGGGTTCCGCCAGCGTTTCGCCTACGACGACGACGACGTACACGCTGACCGCGAAATGCGGCACCTCGACGGTGACGCGGCAAGTGAAAATCGAAGTCGGTCCATAGAAATTGACAATTGCAAATTGTCAATTATTGGGACGGTTCCCTAATCTGTGACATAGGCGAAAGATATTTGCGGTTTGGGTAGCCCGACCGCCGAGAAAAAATCAGTCGCTCCCAAGTCTTCCAAGTTGATTTCAGCGCGTTGCATTGCACTGGTGC
>VGOB01000064.1 GCA_016865935.1 Chloroflexota bacterium
ACTGAAAGTCCAACGGCTCACATAACAAATGCACTTCGTTCAACTCACGCTTTGCGGACATGCGGCGGTAGGACGATGACCGCCAGGGCGAAGGTTGTTTCCCGCCGCACGTCGCAAAGTCTTAGTGTTGTGCGAAGTAGTGTGCTTTCAAATCCAGTCCAGCTGGTTGGGGGCGACATGAAAATATCGGCAGTCCTGATCTCTGTGAACGTGTAGCCTGATGCGAAAACGATCGTCTTGTAGCCAAAAGCGCGCAAGCGTTGGAATAAACGATTATCTTGGATCATCGCCTCAAGGGGGAGTCTGTTTGTTGATTGACGCCCTATTTGATTCACCAGATCATCCAGGTAAATAGAATTCAGGGACGAGGCTAGGGAGAGATGGGTCTGAGAGTAATTTGAGGTACTTTGATGGGCGACGCAGAATCCTTTTTCAGCCAGATAGGTATAGAACGCCGAGTTATCGTAACCGTACACTTCGGTGAGAATATCTTCTCGGGCATATTCATCCAGGACGATGTAGAAAATGTTTGGTCGGATTGAGGGGATAACCTTGGTCTGGTCTGTCGGAACGGGCGCGTGTATGGATCTCTGCCATGCATCAGTGTACGCATAAGCATTCGTTTCTTGGATGTGCCAAGTGATCCAGGTAGAAGCGGCGATGCCCACCAAGACGAGTGAGAACACATTTAGGAATTGCGAGACCGGGCGCAGATCGGAGCGAGATTTCCTGACGAGGTTGGCAGTCAGGAATATTAGAGCCAGCCAAACGAAAGCCGCAAGCACCAGGCTTTCTTTGCTCTGGATAAAGAGATTGGCGCGCTCTGTCAATCCCAGCGAAGAAAACAGGATCAGCAATAGGTTCACTGCGTGGCCAAAAGAGAAAAAGAAAAACAGGACTAGCGAAGTCAGAATGGCTGATTTGTTCCATTCTCTAATCACGCCGTACGTTGCCAGCCAGAAAAGCGTCGTCAGGATAAAAAGAACGATGGCTGGGGCAGCGATCTGTTCTGCCGATATTTGACCACGATTATGCACGAATAATGCCAGAAGAGAGAATGGGGCAAGTAATAGAGGATGGAAAACGATTTTTCTCATTGAGCGTCTCGCAAAATCATCAGATACAAGGTTCTATCTGTGTCGGCGATTCTTTTCTGATCCAGAATCCGAAAGAAACGACCGAATTCACGTTCGAATGCAGCTTGATTGTACTGCTCGAAAATATCTTCCCGGTATGCTAGGAGTTTTTGTGCCCCCGCGTCGTCTTTGGGAACAAACTCGATGATGAGAAATCGTCCAATCTGGCGCAGGAAATCGGCGATTCTCCTGAAAGGCAGGTTATGCGATATCGCGAGATGGTGCACCAGCGCCAGAACCAAAACCAGATCGGCGGGACCGCGTTCCTGCAGGGACATCCGTTCCCGATTCTCCCAACCGAGCCCAGGGCTTGGATTGGTCACATCGCACACCAAGGGTAAGATGTTTTTCTCATGCTTGGAAATCGTCTCTTGGTAATTTTGTTCGACCGCCGCCGGATCCGCATCGAGGCAAGCGACTAACTCACTGCGAAGGCAAGCGACCCGACTGAACACGCCGATATTTCCTCCAAGATCCCATACCATTTTAGATGGAGGTATTTGCTCTAGCATGTCGGATACGATGCGGCGTTTATCATCAAGCGCAACGGCACTATAGTTCGAGAAAGTATAATAGTCGCGCCACGGTGTGGAGTTGGACGTCCATTTCAAGTTTTCAAGCGTGGACAGCAGATTTTCCAAGAGCCCAAGAAAAGCCGTTTGTCCCAATTGGCCTGGTCTCAATATATCTGGGGTGCCCGCCAAGTGTTTCTGGGCTTGCGCGTGCAGGTGAATGTGTGAAAGTAGCCCCAGGTTCAGCCGGGTTGAGAGAGGCAAAAGCGCGCTGGCTAGATCCAGTGGAATACCATCAAGATAGACACGGAGGAGTTGCTGCATCCTGACATCCACGTGCGTCATAAGCGCAAGTGGCGCGAGAAAATGTTGGCAAAATTGGCGGTAGGCGATCCAGGGCTGTCCTGCGCGGTACTTTTCTAAAGAGAGTGAATCAATAAGGATCGGCTTCCCGTTTGTGAATTGGATGTTGTACGCGCTAGCATCTTTGAGTGACATACCCAAGGATAACGCGCGCTTTTGGACAGCGAGAAGCAAGAGTGCGGCATGTTTGAGTTGACCGAAACACCATTCGTAAGGGTATGAGATGAATGGGATTTCGACCGGTTGGATAATTCGATAGGCATCTTCGGTGATCGCATACCGAATGCTTTCTTCACTATGCGGAATGAGCAGCCCCTCCTTGACCAGCGCATCATAGAGACCCGAGTGCATCAAGAAATCATAATGCTCGTGATACCTGTGGTTGACTTGGCGATAGAGACGCCCCTCTCGACGAAACACAAATCCATTGGGGTCACGGAAAGACGCCGGCAAAACAGTACCTTCAGACATCCCGGCTGTTTCCATCTTTGGAGTCAAGACGCGAAAGAAAAGCCCTTATCTTACCCCAATACAGTTTCAGAAGGTAAAAAAAGCCAAGGAGACTCGCAAGGAATACCTGGCAAGCGTAACTCCCGCTGCCGGGATCGAGATAGGCGTAAGCAGTTGAACTTTGGAACAAGAAGAGCAAAACCGAAATGATCCCAATTATCAAGTGGCGACTCATTACCAGATCTCCCGCGCGAGAGGAATCTATTCCATGGATTCAATGGAGCCAAAAACAACAACGGGAGAAGCTTTGGGACTCTCCCGTAAAAAACGATCCGTGATCCTGAAAAAAGTGCCGACGACTAGACTTGAACTAGTGACCAAGGGCTTATGAGTCCCCTGCTCTACCACTGAGCTACGTCGGCGTTGGAGTAGTAATCAGTATTCAGTATGCAGTATTCAGTCCATCTGAATACTGAACACTGAACACTGCCCACTGGCGACTGCCATTATATTTCAAACCCGCGCTCTGTCAAATCGAAAATCAGCGCGTCGGCGCTTTGTACGAATTGTAGCGCAGCGCTTTCGCGATGTCCTGGAGCAACGCGATTTCCTCTTCCGTGATCGTTTTCGCGCCGATGCCGAAGACGCCGCCTTCCTTGACCGCCGCCGCCACTTCGCCGCCGATTGCCATCACCCAGCTTTTGTAATCGCGAATTTCGTGCGCGGTCGCTTTGGCGTCCAATACGTTCGCGGCGCGCTGACACTTGGCGAGCGTCCCGTTCTTCAATTGCTCGGCGCGTTCTTTCTTCGACGCGCCCGCCGTGATCGGCGGCAGCGGTTTCAAGATTTTAGAATCTTCGTCCGGCGCCATCAATCCCTGGATCAATTCATTCTCCGGAAACAGTTGCCCCGCGTTCGCCACCGCCGTCGCGCTCGCGATGATCTCGCGCATCATTCCGCCCGTGCTGCTCGGCGACGCGTACAGCACCGCGACGCCGACCAACAGCGGCACTTCTTGCAACGCCCACCATTCGTCCAGCGTGTAATCAACTTTCGTCGTCATGGTTCATCTCCCTTGATGCAATGGCCAAATGGCGTGTCGCATATCGCGGCGGGCTGAGAGCCATTTGCCATACGCTATTTCCCATTGGCGATTGTCACGTCTGCCGGCAACCCTGCCTTCAATTCCTCACGCGCGTCCAGAATCGTCACGCGCACTGCGAACACGATCTCCGATCGTTCCGTCGCGTTGTACAAGTTCGCCGGTTTGAATTCCGCTTCAGGCGCGATGGTTGCTACTTTACCCGAAAATGCCTTTCCTGGCAAACTTGGCACTGTGAGTTTAACATCCTGCCCAACCTTGATCGCGCCGACATTTCGAATCGGCACATAGATCGTCAGTTCGAGTTCGCGCGGATCGGCGAGCGTCAACAATGGCGCGCCGGCGCGTACCGTTTCACCCGGCTCGATACTCTTGCCGATGATCGTTCCCGCGACTGGACTTGAGATCGCGTATCGTTTCGCTTGCGCCTGCGCGATTTTCTGACTCGCTTGCGCGGCGCGCAGTTTCGCTTCCGCCAGCGCGACCGCTTCTCTCTGCGCGCTGCGTTTCGCGATGTCAAGTTCCGCTTGCGCGATTTTCTTTCCGGCTTCCGCGATCTTGACCTGGTTTGCGGCAGAATTTTTCGCGGCGATCAGTTCCAATGGATTCGCGATCAGCGCGCGGTACAACGCGAGCACGCGCTCGTTTCCTTGCGCGGTCGCCTGCGCGGCGGAGAGCGCGGCTTCCGCGCCTTCTTTTTGTCGCAGCAGCATTTGATAGCGCGTCTTGCCGGTGTTCGATTGATCGGCTTGCGCGCCATCCAATTGATTCTTGATCGAGTTGAGCGTCGCTTCGGCGCGTTTCACATCGCCTTGCGCGGCGAGCGTTTTGCCTTCCCAGAGGTGCAGTTGCGCCAACAATTCTTGCGGCGTTGTCAACGCGCGATTTGCGTCGCTCAGCGCGGCGTTCGCGGCTTTGAGATCCGCGTCCGCTTGCGCGACTCCCGCTTCCGCGAGCGCAATCGTTCCAGGGCGCGCTTTTTCGTTCACCTGATCCAGGTTCGATTGCGCGGCGCGCGTGGCGGCATCGGCTTCGCTCAACGTATTTTGGATCGCCGCGTCGTCCAATTCGATCAACACATCGCCGACGTTTACCGCGCTGCCGCGCTGAACGCGTACGGCAATCGCGCGCGCGCTGATTTCCGCCGCAACGCGCGTCTGTTTCGTTTCGAGCGTGCCGGAATATTTCGGCGTCTCCGCGCTGCCGAGCAACGCGGGCAACTTGATCCCGCTCGATGGGATCGCGCCGATGACGAGACTGGCGGGCATTCCTGCCTTGACCTGATCGTCCGCGTCTTTCAACGTAATTTCGACGGCGACCAATTGCGCGTTGCGATCGTCGTCGGTTTGCGCGGCGCGCCCGGTGAATTCAGCGCGCTCGGCGATGTTCGTGATCGTCCCGCTCATTTGGCGATTCTCCAACTCGTTCACGATCACCGTCGCGTTCGCGCCAACGCGAAGCCGATCTACTTGCGCCATCGGCACAAAGACGCGCAATTTCAGATCGCCCGCAACACTCAAACGCACGACCGGAATCGCGGCGGGCGCGATTTCACCCACGCGGTACGCGACGCGCGTGACGACGCCGTCGCGCGGCGCGGCGATTTGATAGCGCGCCAATTCCGGATCGAGTGCGGCGCGGGCGGCGCGCGCTTGATCGAGCGCGGCGCGCGCGGTTTGAATTTGCGCGGGACTCGCGCCATCGCGCAAAGATTGAAGCGCGGCTTGCGCGACGAGAACGTTGGCGGCGGCGCGGTCGCGCGCCGCCCGCGCTTGATTCACGCGCGCGTCGAGCGCAATCGGATTTGCGAGTTGATCGGACACATCTTTCCAATTCGCGTACGCGGTCAGCGCGTTCGCGCGCGCGACATCCAAACCTGCCCACGCTTGCCACGCGGTCGTGCTCGCGCGATTCCATTCGCCTTGCGCGTACACGCGGCGATTCTGCGGCGAATCGAAATGCAAGGTCGCGCCGCCGGGCAATCGCACATCCACGCCTTCGCCGAGTTGCTTGACAATGTCCGCCCACAAACGACTTTCGAGATCGGCGGCTTCGGCTTGCTTGGCGGTCGCGGTGTAGTTGAGCGTTGCGGCAATCGCGCGTGTCTCCGCGTCTGCGCGCAAAATCGTGAGCGTCTGCGGATTCGCGCGCAGCGCTTCGGTGTCGCTCACGGTTTGCGTCGCGGCGATCAGCGCGGCTTGCGCTTGCTCGACGCGCGCTTGCGCTTTGCGAATATCTTCGGCGCGCGCGCCCGCTTCGAGGAGCGCGAGCTGCGCTTGCGCGGCGGCAACATTCGCGTCGGCGATTTCGATGCGCAGTCGAATGAACTCGTCGTCAATCGTCGCGAGCAATTGACTATGTTTGACGACATCGCCTTCTTCAATCGTGATGCTCGTGACGCGTCCGCCGACTTCCGCCGACACGTCCAAGGTTTTGCCTTCGAGAAATCCTGTCCACACACTATTGTCGGGCGCGGTCGTGCCATTGGCGGGTTGGCACGCGGCGAGGAGAAGAATCAGAATTGTCATTGCGAGCGTTTTTTGCGAAGCAATCCCCAATCTGCGAATTGGAGATTGCTTCGTCGCGAACTGCGCTCCTCGCAATGACACAACAAGTTTTATTTTCAAATTCATACTTCACTTATTCAATAACCATCGGTCGTCGGTCGTCCGTCGTCGGTCGTTTCTCAACTCCGCGCCCGCGCGATAAACACATCTTCCAGCGACGGCGGAATCGCGATCATACTGTTGATCTTCACTTGCGCCGCGTCGAGCGACGTTTCGATCACCTGGCGATGTGTCGCCCAATCCGGCACGACGACGTGAACGAGTGTGCCGTACAGCGCGACCTCTTCCAGGTTTGCGAGTCTGCGCAGAATTTCAATCGCGCGACCTGGGTTGTCGCAATCAATCTCGACGACCTGACCGTGCATCTGTTTTTCCTTGATGTCGCTCGGCGTCCCCGTCGCGACGATTTTTCCATTGTGGATGAAGGCGAGCCGATGGCATTGTTCCGCCTCGTCCATATAATGTGTCGTCACGAAAATCGTCGTGCCATCCGCCGCGAGCCGGTACAGCAATCGCCAAAAATCGCGGCGACTCACGGGATCAACTCCGGCGGTCGGCTCGTCCAAAAAAACGACTTGCGGCGCGTGAATGATCGCCGTCGCGAGCGCGAGCCGTTGTTTGTACCCGCCCGCGAGGTTCGCGGTCAATTCGCGTTCGCAGCCGACGAGTTCGGTCAATTCCAAAACGCGCTGGCGTCGTTCGATCAGTTGTTTGCCCCAGAGATGGTACGCGCGTCCGTAGAAATTCAGATTCTCGACGACGCGCAGATCGCCGTACAAACTGAACTTCTGCGACATATAGCCGACGTTGCGTTTGACTGCGGCGGCGTGGCGCGCGATGTCGTACCCCAAGACCGACGCCGCGCCGCTCGTCGGGTGGAGCAAGCCGAGCAACATTCGGATCGTCGTCGTCTTGCCCGAGCCGTTCGGACCCAGGAAACCAAAAATCTCGCCGCGCGCGACGGAAAACGAAATGTGATCGACCGCGACAAATTTGCCGAATTTGCGCGTGAGTTGATTTGCTGAGATCGCGTTTGTGGAATCAGCCAGCATCATTCTGCCAAAGGATGAAGGATGAAGGATGAGGGATGAAAACGAAATTCAAAACCACCTTCATCCTTCATCCTTCTGACTTCTGCCTTGAGTCGTTACCAACGAAATAAACGCTTCTTGCAAATGCGGCGCGGTCGGACGAATTTGCGTGACGCGCAGATCGGCGGCGCGCAACGCGCGTTCGATTTCGGGCAAGCGGCGCGTCGCGCTGTCAACGAAAACATGCAGCCGATCTCCGTACGCTTGCACTTCGGAGACGCCGGGCATCGGCGCGACGACGCGTTCGGCTGCCGCGAGATCGTTTGCGACGATGGCGATCAGATCACCGCGCACGAGTTGGCGCAATTCCGCGGGCGCGTCTTGCCGAATGATCTTGCCTTGATACATCAAGCCGACGCGCGAACAGCGTTCGGCTTCGTCCATATACGCGGTGCTGATAAAAATCGTCACGCCCGCAATGTGCAAGTCGCTCAGAATGTCCCAGAACTCGCGGCGCGAGATCGGGTCCACGCCGTTCGTCGGCTCGTCGAGAAACAAAACCTGTGGACGATGAATTAGCGCGCACGCGAGCCCCAATTTCTTTTTCATCCCGCCCGACAGCGCGTCTGCGTTGCGATCTTGAAATTCTTCGAGGCGCGCGAAACGCAGCAATCGCTGAATCTGCGGTTCGCGTTCCGCGCCGCGCACGCCGAAAATATCCGCGTAAAAATCCATGTTCTCGCGCACCGAGAGATCGCCGTACAGACTAAAGCGCTGCGCCATATAGCCGACCTGGTGACGCAGTTTTTCGGCTTGGCGGTGCGTGTCGAAACCGCTGACGCGCGCGACGCCTGCGGTTGGCTTCATCACGCCCGCAAGCATTCGAATCGTCGTCGTCTTGCCCGCGCCATCGGGTCCGATCAGCCCGTAAATTTCGCCTGGCGTGATGTCGAGATTGATTCCGCGCACGGCTTGAGTTTTGCGGAAGTGTTTGGTGAGTTGTTCGGCTTGGATGCGTCCCGTTTCGTTCATCAAATACCTTGTGGCAGGTGACACGGGACAGGTGGCAGGGGAAGTGTCATGGATAACGTGCGACGTGTTTCTTCCCTTATCACTTGTCCCTCGTCACCTTTTACACTTCCGCGCGCGCAAACAAGAACGACGCCGCGCCAAGACTGGCAATCGTGAGCGCGATCAGCATTACGACGTGATCGACCATCATCGGCAGCGTCGAGCCCTTGAGAAAAATATGGCGTGTGATCGCGACGAAATGTTGCAACGGCGAAACCGCGGCGGCGGCTTGCATAAACACGGGCATATTTTCCGTCGGCACGAGATACCCCGAGTACGTCACTTCCAAAATCGCCAGCAAAAAGACGATCAGAATCGCTTGCTGTTGACTCTTGGTGATAATCGAAATCAATGTGCCGATGCCGATTTCGGTGATGACGAATAAGATTCCCAGGATCGTGAACAAAATCAGATCGCCGCGCATCGGCAAGCGAAATCCTTGCGTGAGTGTGATATACAGAATGACGTAATTGACGATGCCGACGGCGAGCGCCATCAATCCTTTGCCCAGCATCAATTCCAGGCGACTGATCGGCGTGACGATGAGTTGTTCCATCGTTCCCAATTCGCGCTCGCGCACAAAGCCGACTGCCGCGACGACGAGCACGACTTGGTACGTGATGAACGGTAGTTGTGCGGAGAGCGTTGACCAACGAATGTACAACGTCGGATTGAACGCGTTCTCGACGATGAGATTAATTCCGCCGCCAAGCGTCGCCAGTCCAGATTCGGCGAGGAGTTGGCGCAGCACGTCATTCACCGCGCCTTGAATGTCGCCGAGAATGTTGAGCGCGACGATGACGTTGGTGCCGTCCACGATCGCGTTGAGCGTCGCGCGCGCGTCGGGGCGCATCACGTTGCGCGAGAAATCGGGCGGAATGATCAGCACCGCCGCCGCGTTGCCGTCGTTGACCAATTGCTCGACCTGTTCGTAACTCTGCGCCCGCGCGACGAGGCGGAACGCTTCGGAATTATCGAGCGTGCGAACCAGGTCTTGACTCAACTGGCTCTGGTCTTGATCCCAGACTGCGAGTTTGATCCCGCGCACGCCGCCGCCCGTCGCTTCCGCGATCAAAAGCAATTGCGTGAACGGCGCGACGATCAGAAAGATCAACAGCACGCGATCGCGCCAGAGTTGGATGATTTCTTTCCAGGCGAGGTTGAGGATCGCTCTCATGTGCTTGTTTCTGATATTGCGAAGAGGATGTTCAGCAAGGCAGAAGGATGAGGGATGAAGGATGAAAAATTTCCTCTAGTCTTTTCATCCTTCATCCTTCTGCCTTCATCCTTGTCAATAGTCCACTTGCTTGCGAAACATCAGCATACTCAAAAGCGTTGGAACGAATCCAAGCGCGAGCAAGTACAGCGCTTGCGTGAAGAGTGCGGGCAAATCCATCGCCTTGAGAAAAACGCCGCGCGTCATCTGAACGAACTGGGTCGCGGGCAAAAAGAACGACGCGGCTTGCGCGATGCCCGAGCGCGTGTCAATCGGCAGAATGATGCCCGCCATAAAAAAACTGGGAATGAAAAAAATGAGCAAGATGATTCGCATCGCGGTGCCCTGGCTGGTGAGAAAACTCGCAAAGAACATCGTTTCGCCGAGCGACGCGAAGAGATAGAGCGTCGTGAAAACGAGCAGGTCAATCGGCGATCCGCGCAGCGGAACCTGGAACCAGAGAATCGCGACGGCAATCGCGACGAGCGCGCTGAGCAAGCCAAAACCGATGTACGGAATCAGTTTGCCGAGCAAATATTCGGCGGCTTGGATCGGCGTGGTCGCGAGCGTTTCAAAGCTGCCGAGTTCTTTTTCGCGCGTGATCGCGAGCGCAATCGCGAGCGCTGGCAGAATCAGGACGATGGGCAACAGCCCGGGTACCATCGAATATTTGGAATTGAGTTCGCGGTTGTACCACGCCTGCGTTTCGACGGTGATCATCGCCGCGGCGCTGGGGCTGACTTGCTGACTGAACGCGTAGGTGCGCTCGCGCAGACGCGCGGTAACTTGCGACGCGGTGACCGCATCGCTGCCGTCCGCGATCGCTTGCAGCGGCACGCGTTGCCCTGCGAGCAACCGCGTTTCAAAATTCGGCGGAATGACGATCGCGACGTGAATCTCGCCGCTCTGCAACTCGCGATAGATCTGATCGTATCCCGCGACATTCCCTTGTCGCACGAACTTGCCGTCGACGGTGAGCCGCGCGACGAATTGGCGCGACAGTGCGGTCTGATCCGAATCCCACACCGCGACGCGCACGTTTTGCACTTCGAGCGCGAAGAGATACGCGAACGTAAAGAGCATTATCGCGGGAGAGAGCGTGACGAGGAAGAGCGTGCGCTTGTCGCGCCAGATGTGCCGAAATTCTTTTCGGAGAATTGCCCAGAGGCGATGCAGTGACATCGCGGGGAATTATATGCGAAAGGGGAGGAAACACCAAAGGATGAAGGCGGAAGGATGAAGGATGAAATCTCATTCGTTTTCACCCTTCATCTTTCATCCTTCATCCTTTACTTCACGCGCGCGAGCGTGACAACCGAAAACAAAAACATCACGCCGTAAATCGCAAAGAGCAAAACGTAACCAAGACCAGGGACGCTGGGAACATTCACCGTGAAAAAATCGGCGATCGGTCCGCCGATGTACGCGCCAACTGCGCCTGCGCCCGCGCCCGCGAGATTCGAAATTCCCAGGTATCGTCCCGCTTCCGCTTTCGGGACGAGCGACGTGCCGAGCGCCCAGTTCGCGGTGTAAAACATTCCTGTCGCCGCGCCGAGAAACGCCGCGCCGATCGAAATCACCGCGAGGTTGGGCGTGGCGATGATGATGGCGACGCCCAGCGCGGCGATGACGCCCGCAAGCGCGACGATCCGTTTGGGCCCAAAACGATCCGCGAGCCAACCTGCCATCAGCGCGAAAATCAAAACGAAAACGCCGAGCACGAGCAGCAAATTCGCGGCGGGACCTGCGGCTTGCTCGCGCACGAGTCCGAGTCGTCCTTGCAAAAAGTACACCGTGAACGTCGAGAGGTTGACGATGCTGACAAGGTACGCGAGCCGATTGACGACCCACCACGTGAACGACGGATTCGCGCGTGCCGCGTCGCCGATGCTGAGGCGCACGCTGAACCACACGCCGAGCGCGACCGCAAGCGCCATCGCGCTGAAACCCGCGCCGCCAAACGCGATGAACAACGTCGCCACATCTTTGACGCCGATCAAAAGCGCGCCGCCGAATTTGATCGTTTCGCCCAGACCCAGGATGATGATCGCGAAAAGCGCGGTCATCGCGATGAGGCGCGCGAACGGTGTCCAGTCGAGTGCCGGCGGCGTTTCCTGCAATCGTTCTTCGCGGACGAACAGCGCGACGAGCATACTCAGCACGAGGACCGCGCTCATCGCAAGAATGCCGCCCCACATATTTCCCGCGCCGATCAATCGTCCGACCGTGAACGAGACGATGATCACGGGAAGCGGTACTTCGAACACCGCTTTGATCGCGGAGAATTTGCCGCGCTGGTTTTCGGGCACCAGATCGGGGATGAATCCTTGTTGCGCGGCTTGCGCGGCGTTCGATGCAACTTGGAGGAGCAAGTACATCGCGAACAAAAACCAGAATCCCGTCATCCCGTTCAGCCCCGCGGAAAAACCAATCGCCGCGATGAAAACCAGGTCGGCGAGTGTCCCGCCAAAGATGAATGGGCGACGTCGTCCCCAGCGCGATGTGTTGCGATCGGTCAGGATGCCCCAGAACGCTTGCGCGAGAAGCGCGACCATCAAGCCCCACAAGCGGATCGTGCCAAAGTACGATGCCTTTTGCGCTTCGCCGACGAATTGCTCGACGAGCAGCGGAATGCCGAGTGGCGCCATCGTGTTCGACAGCGTCGCGAGTCCCAGGTAGTAGATGTTGGTGCTGATGTAGTCGTGCCAGCGGAATGGGCGAGTCATTGTTGTCTCCGTTGATCAGAGTGGGAGCGTGGGAGCGCGGGAGCGCGGGAGAATTTTCTCCCCCTCTCCCACTCTTTCAAAAGCGTTTGATGAATTGCCAAGTCGCGTCCGCCGCTTGCTCCCACTCGCGATCCAGAATGACGCAATGCGTCGAATGTTCGAACCAGCGCAATTCTTTTTCGCGCGATGCAATTTCGGCGAGGATCACTTGCCCACTGCGCGGATCAATCGTTTGATCGAGCCGACCTTGGATCACGAGAATCGGTTGTTGGATGCGCGGCAAGCGACGACGCGTTTCTTTCTGGAGTTTGCTCAACTGCACGACCGCGCGCAACGGGTTGACGGCGTAGCCCTTCCACCGCGCGTCCGCGTCGGATGGCGCGCGCACAGGTTTCTTCGCGTACGCGACGAATGGCGCGATGACGCGCGCTTGCCACATTCGCGACGTAGAAGTCAACAGCGCGGGCGCGGAGCAAACGATCCCTGCGATTTCGGGATGTTCGCTCGCGAGGAAAAGTGTGAGCAGCGCGCCCATTGATTCGCCGACGACGAAGACGCGCGCGCACTGTGGGGCAAGTTGCGCGTACGCATCATCTACCGCGCGCGTCCAATCTTGCCACCTGCACCGGTTCATTTCGTCAGGTGTTGTGCCGTGACCTGGGAGCAGCGGCGCGGAGACGGTGTAGCCGCGCGCGTGCAAGTACTCGCCGAGCAAGCGGACTTCGGCTGTCGTCGCGGTAAAGCCGTGAATCAACAGCGCGCCATTTCGAGCAGGGCGAGAAATCTCGGCTTGCCAGAAGAACGCGTCGCCGTTGAGGTGGGGGTTGCGGAGAAAGGTTTGTGGCATCGGATTCCTTGGAGAGAGACCGACGACTGTTGACCGATGACCGTCGGCGGGTCTGTTTTTTGATGGTCAGAAGGGAATGTCGGGATCTGTACGATATTCTTCTGCGTTATCGCGAATTTGATGTTCACTTTTCAGTGAAGAACGCAACGCTTGGAGCTTGGCAAAGAGTTTACGGCTGAACAAGTATGCTTCGCGCAATTCAGTGGGATCAGCCAGGTACTTGCGGCGATGAATGTGATGCTGGCATGCGACCGTTTCGATCAGTGATCGGATCGCGAGTCCAACGAAACGGGCTTGTTCAGGATCAGTTTGGCTGGTTGAGCCCTCGGCGATGTTCAACGAAACGCTTGTGACCGCGCGTGTGATTGGGCTCTTGAGGTTGAAATCTTCCGAACGCGGTAGTTTCTCGGCGAGCGCATAGATCATGTCGGAATACTCCATTGCCAACTGCCACACCTCAAGCCGTTCGAATTTGTACGACATTGCGTCTCCCTCGCCCTACAACGGTCGCTGGTCTCCGGTCGTCGGTCATCCGTCAACGGTCATTGGTCAACACCGGCACCGTCACATTTCCCACCGGCATAATCCCCACGCGCGCGTCGCGCGGCAAATCGCGCAGCGCGATGGCGAGCGCGGCGTCGAGTGATTCGACGCGCGGCAAGAGCAGTTTGCGCGCGAGGTCGGGTGGCAACTCGGTGATCATCAGCAAGCGCACCTGGGTCGCGTCGCGCGCGATTTGCCACGCCTTGTGCTTGCCCAATTGAAACGGTGCGCGCTTGAAATGTTCCAGCACCGCTTCATGCGACGAAAACTGCGCGACGTACTCTTCGTACACCTCGCTCCCTGCGCCTTCAGGGCAGGAGGCAATCCAGATGATCGTCCCGCTGCGCTTCATCACCGGAATCGTATGTCCCACCGCTTTTTGCGCTTGATAGACGTTGATGTCTTTCGGATGTCCGCCCGCCGAAACGATCATCAGATCGAACGGCGCGGCGACGTTCACGCGATACACGTCGAGCGCGAGCGGTGCGCCGACGCGCATCACCGCGCCCGGATCGCCTGCGAACACGCCGACGATCTGTTTGTGCTCGTCAATCACCGAATTGAGCGCGCACTGCACGCCGATGATTTTGCCGATCTCTTCGCAATCTTGCCGCGCGGGATTGTCGTCATAGCGACCTTGGTACGCGTTTGGTTCCATCATCAACGCGTGGTTCTGCGCGATCGTTTCGCGCGCGGTCACGCCGACCGCCGCCGATTTCACGCCGCCGGAGAATCCCATAAATTGATGCGGCTCGATGTCGCCGAGCGCGATCCGCAAATCGGCGCGCGCGTACTCGCGATTGCACAGCACGCGCGTTCCGCGTTTCGTCGCGCCAAGAAAGATGTTGAGCGACGCGTCGTCGCAATTATGACTGACGACGCGATAGCGCGACAGAATTTCGGCGGGAACGACCGCGCCAAATTCCTCGCGCGGCATCGGCGCGTGCGTGCCAACGCCGATCATCAGCGTAATCGCGGCATCGGAAATCCCGACGCGCGCGAGTTTTTGCAGCAGCGGCGGCAGCAACAGCCCAAGCGGCACCGGGCGCGTCTTGTCATTGATCGCGATCGCAACCGACTTGGCGCGCGCAAAATCCTCAAATCGAAAATCGCCGCGCGGATGATCGAGCGCGTCGCTCACCGCGCGCGTTGCATCCGCGACCGGCGGAATCGGCGCGGGCGCGAGCCGTTCGACGTTCAGCGTATCGGGAAGTGAGAAGGTGAGGTGGGATTTGCCGTAGGGAAGTTGAAACTGGGTCATCGTATTCTCGTGACCGATGACGGGCGACCAACGACGGTCATCGGTCGTCCGTCATCGGTCTGCGGTCACGCACTGCGGTACAGTTTCGTCAGCACAAATTCGTCGTGCCGCAACGCTTCTGCCGCGGTGAAACGACCGTTGATCGTGTGTTCCAAAACTTGCATCGCGAGATCGGCGGCTTGATCGAGATTGATTTCGACGCGCAACAAGCCGGTGAGATCAACGTCAATGTGTTCGGTCATCGTCGAAACGGTGAGCGGATTGCCGCACAACTTGATCACGGGAATTACCGGATTGCCGATGACATTCCCTTGTCCGGTTGGAAAGTAATGCACGACCGAACCGGCGGCGGCGCACAGCGTCACCATTTCTGCCGCCGCGCTGGACGAGTCCATAAAACTCAACCCAGGTTTGCGCGGCTCCTCGGCGGGTTTCAAAAAGTCAACGACCTTGCAACGTCCGGCTTTTTGAATGTTGCCCAACGCTTTTTCTTCGATTGTCGTCAAGCCGCCACGAATATTTCCTTCGGTCGGCTGCGAGCCGAGGAGCGAAACGCCCTGGCTCTCGACGAGATTTTGGTAATCGTCGAACGCGGCTTTGAACGCTTTCGCGATTTCCGGCGTGACGCATTTTTCCATGATGATGTCTTCGCCGCCGGTCACTTCGGTTGTCTCGCCAAAGATCAACGTCGCGCCCGCGTCGGCGAGTCGTTCAAACACGCGCCCCACCGTCGGGTTCGCCGCGAGCCCTGACGTCGTATCCGATTCGCCGCACTTTGTGCTCATCGTCAATTGGTTGACGGTGAACGGTTCGCGCGGCAGTTCAGTCGCGTACTGCACAAACTCTTTCGCTTTGCGCGATGCGGCTTCGATTGTTTTCAGATCGCCCGCGCGTTCGATGCTGAATCCGGCAGCAGGTTTGCCGGTCTTGGCGATTTCTTTGACGACGCGATCCGTCCAGTTCGGTTCGATGCCGATGACGACTGCCGCCGCGCAGTTGGGATTGCGACCTTGCCCCGCGATGGTGCGGAACGTCAATTCCAAATCTTCGCCGAATTGCAGACGACCATACGGATGCGGCAGTGCCATCGTTCCCTTGATCAATCGCGCGACGCCTTCCGCCGCCGCGTTCGAAATGTCGTCCACCGGAATGATCAGAACGTGATTGCGCGTGCCGAAACGACCATCGGGACGACGATAGCCGGTCAGTTTGAGGTCTTGTGGCTTGATCATACTTTCCACCTTTTCGTTTTGAGATTGTGCGTGTGAACGTGCGAGCCGCGCGGCGCGGCTTGCGACGCGGCGCCGATCACGCGACTGTACTTGATCACGTCTTTGCCTGCCGCGAGATCTTTCATCGCGACCTTGTGACCGAGCGGCACGTCGTTCACCATTTTCACTGTGCCGACGGGTTGACCTTCGAGCGTCACCGCGCCGACCTCTTCGCCGTTCTTCAGATCGCGAACGGCAACGCCGACATCATCCGTCGGTTCGTGCATCAAAATACCGTGTTTCATTCAACCTCCTGTGAAATAAAGGATGAAGGATGAAGTATGAAGGCAGAATTTCATCCCTCATCCTTCCGCCTTCATCCTTATTTTATACGTCACTTTCCAGCGCGATATTCGCCGCCGGAGTTCGAATTTGCAACCACACGCCGCGCGCGATGAAAAAGAGCGCGACGATCATAAACACGACTGAAATCGGGCGCGTGAAAAAGATCAGCGCCGATCCTTGCGAAATTACAAGCGACTGCATCAACGCGGTTTCGAGCATTTTCGCCAGCACCGCCGCCAGCACCATCGGCGCGACCGGGAAACCGAATTTCCGCATCAAGTAGCCGATCACACCGAAGAGCAACACGATCCAAATGTCGAGCATCTGAAAGCGCAAACTGTACGCGCCGATGAACGTGAACGCGACGATCAGCGGACCCAGGATTGGAAACGGAATCAGCGCCATCCGCGCCCACACGCCGACGAGCGGCAGATTCAAGATCAGCAGCATCACGTTGCCGATGTACATACTCGCGATGATCGTCCAGAGCAATTGCGGCTGTTCGGTCATCAGGCGCGGACCCGGTTGCAAACCGTACATCATAAACCCACCGAGCAAAACCGCGAGCGCGGGACCCGACGGAATGCCAAACGAGAAAAGCGGAACGAACCCGCCGCTTGCCGTCGCGTTGTTCGCACCTTCGACTGCCGCGACCGCGTCCATCGCGCCTTTGCCGAATTTCTCCGGGTGCTTGGAAAAACGTTTTTCCATATCGTACGCCATAAACGACGTGACGGCTGGACTGCAGCCGGGGATCAAGCCCATAAAGAAGCCGAGAAAACCCGAGCGCAACATCGCCGCCCAAGTTTCTTTAAGGTCTTGCCACGAAGGCAACCACTCGATTTTTTGATCGGACAAGATGCCGCGCACCGACGATTCGACATTGAGCAACACTTCGCTGATCGCGAACAAGCCCATAATGATCGGCACGAACTCGATGCCTGCCATCAACAACGGTTGTCCGAACGTCAACCGCGCGACGCCGGTCAACGGATCGAGTCCGATCATCGCGGTCAGCAAGCCGAACGCCGCGGCGAGAATGCCTTTGACGAGCGCGCGTCCGGACAAACTGATGATGAGCGACAAACCCAGGAACGCGAGCGCGAAATATTCCGGCGGACCGAACGCGAGCGCAACTTGCGAGAGCAGCGGCGCGAAAAACGTCAAGCCCACGACGCCGATCGTTCCCGCGACGAACGACGTGATCGCAGAAATGCCGAGCGTGGGACCGCCACGCCCTTGCTGATTGAGTTGATACCCATCAATCGCCGTTGGCACCGATGACGCTTCGCCGGGAATGTTGACGAGAATCGCCGTCGTCGAGCCGCCGTACATCGCGCCGTAGTAGATCGCCGCCATCATAATGATTGCGGGCGCGGGCGGCAGCATCGTCGTCAGCGGCAACAACATCGCAATCGCCGCCGTCGGTCCCAAGCCGGGCAACACGCCGACAAGCGTGCCGGCGATGCAGCCGATCAGGGCGAAGAGCAAGTTGATCGGACTGAGCGCGCTGGCGAATCCTTGCGCGAGCATATTCCAAGCATCCATTGTTTTGCGTCTCTCCGATCAAAAAGCGAGCCAGCCCGCCGGGAGTTCCATTTGCAACAGTCGAATGAACAGCAGATAGATGAACGCGACCGTTCCGAATCCCCACGCCAGGGCGACCCAGGGTTTGAATTTGCCAAAATACCAAATGAACGCAGCGATGAAGATGAACGTCGTCGTGATAAATCCGAGTGCTTGCATCAACGCGGCGTAGAGTGCCATCAGCGCGAGCGCGGCGTACCAGTTGCGCCAGCCCGCGCGATCGGGCCAGTCAATCGCTTGGTCTTGATATTGTTTGGAACGCGCGCGCACAATCAGCCACGCGCCGCCAAGAACGAGGAGCGCGCCAATCGCGATAGGCAATGTGCGTGGGTGCAAGCGCCCACCCGCGCCGGCGGCAATCGTCGTGGACGCCGCCAGCGCAATCGCGCCGACGACGATCAGAAAAACGCCGGACGCGCCATCGCCCGCGCGCAATGTTTTGAGCAAAGCAGACCTCCCACAGCGTGATACGTGATGCGTGACCTTTCGCCACGCATCACGCTTCACGCATTAGGTTTTACTTGATGTCCTTGACCAATTCCTTGTACGTCGCCAGCATTTTTTCGACGTGCGTTTTGCTTTCCGCCGCGCCCATCGCGAGCGGAACGAAACCTTGCTTCTTCATATCCGCGACGATGTCGGGGTTCTTGGCGATTTCGAGGAACGCGGTTTCTAGTTTCTTGACGACGTAATCGGGCGTACCCACCGGAACGCCCACGCCGCGATCGATCGCTTCGATCATATCAACGCCCTGTTCCTTGAACGTCGGCATCTCCGGCAGGAGCGGGAAACGATCCGCGTCCGCCATCGCGAGCAGGCGCAATTGATCTTTGTACTTGACGAGATCATCCGAGTTCGCGATCACCGCGTTGACGTGACCGCCGAGTACTGCGGTCATTTGCGGCGCGGCGCCAGTGAACGGGACGTAATTGAATTTCACGCCTGCGATTTTTTGCAGACGCAACGTCGCGATGTGATGCCCGGAGAACGTGCCCGAGCCGCCAACAGTGATACTTTCCGGCTTGGCTTTCGCGGCGTCAATGAATTCTTTCAACGATTTGTACGGACTGTTTGCCGGCACCGCGAGACCCAGCGGCGTGCGTTGGAAAAACACGACGGGCACGATTTGTTCGGTCTTGTATCCGGTATCCTGCTGCAGCGGCTGCAAGATGATGTGCGGCAAGTTGACGCCGGCGATGTAATAGCCGTCCGGTTTCGCGCGCACGAGTTCCGCCCAGCCCACGGCGCCGCCGCCGCCGACCTTGTAGTCAATCACGATCTTTTGGCTGAGTGATTTTTCGAGGAACGGTTGTTGCCGCCGCGCCTCGCGGTCCGATTGTCCGCCCGGATCGAACGGGATCATGTACGTGATCTGCTTGGTCGGATACGGTGCCTCGGTCGGTTTGGGTGGCTCGCTCGCGCACGCGGCGATCACCACCGCGACGATCGACAAGCCGAGAACAACAAGCCATGTTTTCTTCATACCACAACTCCTTTGTAGAATATGCGTCAGGCAAGGTGCATTCGCTTGCCCTAAGCGCCAAAATATTTCCACGACACTCGGCGCGCGCCGGCGGACGCAATCTGTTCGCGCAATTCCGTTCCGTCGAACAACGCGAACGACGCGCGCGCGTTGGGATCGGGATAGAGCCACGCTTCGATGTCGTCATCGAGCGCGCCAACTTTCGGTGGAGGGATGACCGATTTCTGACCGAGGACCGAAGACGGATGACCGATTGTTTCGGTCGTCGGTCGTCGGTCATCGGTCACTTGGTCAAACGTATCGAACGCGCGCACAAAGCGCGGCACGATGAACCCGCGCCGCAAAAAGATCGGCGTGCGCCCGAACGGCGCGTCCACGACGATGCGCGCAAGTCCGCGCGCGGGTTTGTTGTCGTTCAGCGACCACCATTCGCCGGGCGGCAGAATCACTTCGCGTCGCGTTTGCCCGGGTTGAATCACTGGCGCGATGTAGAGCGCGTCGCCGATCATCCACGCGTCTTCGATTTCGTACAGTTCCGCACAATCGCTCCAGATCAGCGCGGGATGACGAATGATCGGCGTACCGTCGCGCGTCGCTTGTTTCGACAGCGAGTAAAAGTACGGAAACAGTTTGACGTGTTCTTCTGATAACGCGCGATAAATTTCGATTGTCTCTTGATCGAACTTCCAGGGTTCGCGGTTGCGCCCGATCGGTCCGCCGTGCGCGCGCATCAGCGGCGAGTACGCGCCAACTTCCGCCCAGCGAATGTACAACTCTTTCGTCGTGATCGGCGCGAACCAATCGTACCAGCCGCCGACGTCGGAGCCGTGAACCGGGAATCCGCAGATCGACGCGTTGATCATCGCGCGCACGGCAGCGGGCAAGCCGTCGCCGTCGTCCCAATCGGTGTCTTGATCGCCGGGCCACTGCGCGGCGACGAATCGCTGCGAGCCCGCGTAGCCCGCGCGCGGATAAAGCAAATGATCGTCGCCCAGCACACTGCGCGCCGCGCGCTGCATCGCGCGCACGTACATCACCGGGTACGCGTTTCGCATTGCCAACCCAGGTTGCCCGCTGTAGAAAACGGAATCGGGCGGAATGGATTCGGCGTAATCGGTCATCACACCTTGGATGCCGCGTTCGTGAAACGCGCGCGCGACGATTTTTTCGTGCCACGCCGACGCGCGCGGATTCGTGTAATCCACGACGCACGCGATGCCGTGAAAAATTCTTTGTTGGTACGGCAGTCCAAGCCGATTGCGAATAAAATAGCCATTGACGACACCCTCGCGATGCGTCGCCGAGCCGGAATTCATATACGGAAAATGCCAGACGTGCACGCGATAACCGTTCGCGCGCGCGGTCTTGATCAGATCGTCAATGGTGCGCCACCAGTTTTTTGAAAATTCGTACGAGCCACGTACTTCCTGCCAATGTTCGATCCCAACTTGCGCGAGCGGAATTTCGAGTTCGCGGAATTTTCGAATATCGGTTCGCACATCGTCTTCGACGACCGCGCCGGTGTTCGTTTTCCACGGCAAGAACGACCACGCGGGCGGCGTCTCACTGCGTCCGGTCAGTGACGTGTATTGGCGAATCGCATCAAGCGGCGTTGGACCCGCGCAGAGGAAGAGATCGATTTGATTATCCAAGACGCTTAGGCGAGCAGTCGAAGGATGAAGGATGAGGGATGAAGGATGACGTTTTTCATCCTTCATCCTTCTGCCTTCATCCTTTGTGGAGAACCATGATGGCTTGTACGTATTCCAAAACAATCCCACACTCGCGCCGCGTTCACGCGCGATCAGCGCGAAGGGAACTGGAAAACCGGTGCACTGTTCGCCGTTGGGAAACGAGCCGCGCGCGCCGAACCAGCGTTTGGCGATCGGATAAAACCAGGGGACGCGCGTTTTCATCCACTCGTACCCCACGCCGCCTTCTTCGACGAAAAAGTACGCCTCCTCGCCGCGCTGATCCACTTTGTTGAAGCGCTGCCCCAGACCCAGGATGTGCGCGTCGTCGGGCGTGTGAAACGCGAGTGATGCGTGATGCATGAAACGTGATGCGTGATGGAACTCAATTCGCAAGATGTCTTCGGAGTGAAACGTAAAGCGCAAAACAGCGTCGTGAAACGTGATGCGTAATGTGTGATCTTCTGCTTCAATGTTCGTCACCGGATTGACCGATTGCCTGATCACTCCCAGCTTCATCTTCATCGTGTTGCCGGTGTAGAGAAAGGGAATTGCGATGATTTTTTGCAGGAGCAGATCGCGCGTCAAACCATTCTCCGCGAGTTGCCACAGCGTTTCGCCGCGCACGTTTTTCACGACGACGCCGAACGGCGCGCGCGTCACCGCGACGCGTAACTGTGCTGATTCCAACGTCGCGCCCGATTCTGTCACGTTCGCGCGATACGACGCGCGGTCGGCGGTCGTCCTGAGCGCAGCGAAGGATCTGCGGTCGTCCACCAACTCTGGCGGCTCCACCGCATCCGCGCGTTTCGCCGCGCCCGGCAATTTCCACGCGGCAACCAGCGCGACGAGCGCGAGCGCGGCAATTGTGAGAACGATATTTTCAATTCCGGCGAGCCCGCGCGCCTGCCAAATCCATCCCTCGTTCGCGTTCGCCATCAACATTTGCGCGAACTGGGTCGTTGCCCAAACCAAGGCGAGTGTCGAAGCACCCGCGTGCAAAAACGATCCGACGAGCGGAATCACGCGCAACGGAAACGCGAACGCGCGCAACCCAAAAACAACGAGCGCGATCAGAAATGCGGGAGCAAATACGCTCGGCGCGACGCGCATCCAGAAATCGAGCGCGGCGCCGTAATCGCCTGTCAGCGCGACACTGATCATGCCCAGTGTCGCCGCGACGACGACAATGCTCATCACCACGACGACGATCAGTTTGCGCGCGATCATTCCGTAATTCGGGAAACGGATCAGTCCGTTGGTGAGGAAACTATGCACAACCGCCGCGAGCAATGAGACGACAATCCACGCCGGAATGAATCGCACCGCGCGCGCGACCGGCTCATCGCGTAGCGACATTGGCAAGAGCGCAAGCACAAGGAGCGCGAGCAACACGCCGGTCAGCAGGTCGAGCGCGAGCACCGCCCAATAGCGCGGCGTAGGTTTCGCGCCCCACAGCACCGCGCGCACATTGCTTTCGCGCTCGAACGGCGAGAAATGCTGAAAGTAGATCAGCGCGGTTTGGAGTGTGCAGATAAATAGAAAAAGAATGAGTTGTGACATTTGTAAAATCAGAATGAAGGGAAATCTGTTTCATCCTTCATCCTTCCGCTTTCATCCTTTATTGGTACGGTGTCGCGTCCCAGTTATCGCTGAACAGTTTCAATCCTTTGGCGGTGTACGGATGATCGAACGCGTCTTTGTACACGTCGAACCCGGCGGTCACGATGTCCGCGCCCGCGACGCCCGCTTCGACGATCTGGCGCGCGTTGCGAATCGCCGCGACGAGGATCTCGGTCTCGAAATTGTAGTTGCGGTACATCTCGACCGTTTCGGCAACCATCTCCGAAATCTCTTCGCCGTTGGATTCTTTCCAGCCGACGAACATTGACATATACGTCGCGCCGAGCCGCGCGGCTTGGAGCGCTTGCGCCGCCGAGAAGACGAGTGTGAGGTTGACGCGAATATCTTTTTGGCGCAACAGCCACAACGCTTTGAACCCGGCTTCGGTCGCAGGAATCTTGATGACAAAGTTCGGCGACATCGCTGCGAGTTTGACGCCTTCTTCATACATCGCTTTGGGATCGGTGTGATGCGGATTCACTTCGACCGAAAGCGTCTTGTCGGTTCCAGCCAGCATCTTGCCGATTTCGGTGATCGCCGTGAGAAATGGTTTGCCACTGTTACGCACGTGACGCGGATTGCTCGTCACGCCGTCAATGCTCCACATTTCGAGCGCGTACTTGACTTCATCTGCCTTGGCAGAATCGAGAAAGAATTTCATTGTACCCTCCTGGGTTTAAGGTTCAAAGTTCGAGGTTCAAGGTTCAACTTTGAACATCGAACCTTGAACTCTCTATGGTTCATAACTCGTTTGCGGATTTTCGTGCAACACAATCGTTTCGGTGGTGAGCGCCATCACCGCGCCGCTGATCGCGGTTTGCAATGCTTCGCGCGCGACGCCGACCGAATCGAGAATGCCGGCATCGTCCATTGAAACGATCTGCCCAGTCAGCGCGTCACAACCAAACTGCGCGCCGCGCTGCTGCGCGTCCGCGATGAGCAACGCGGGCGCGTCCAGTCCGGCGTTTTGGGCGATGCGCTTGAACGGTTCTTCGAGCGCGCGCGCGATCGCGTGAACGCCGAACGCTTCGTCGCCGCGCGCGTCAACCGCGCGTACGGCTGGGATGCAATTCAAGAACGCGACACCGCCGCCGGGCACGACTCCTTCGCGCAGCGCGAGCGGCAGCGCGCGAATTGCTTTTTCGGCTTGTTGATGGATGACGTTGCGTTCCGCTTCGGTGTGCGCGCCGATCATCAGTTTGGCGATTTGTCCGTTGAGTCGCGCCAAGCGAAATTTCAAATCCTTGATCTCGTCGTCATTGTCGTTTAACGTTTCGATGCGCGCGCTGATTTTCGCGGCTTGCCGTTTCACCGCCTCCGGATCGCCTTCGCCTGCGACGACGATCAGTTCATCTGCGTCCGCCTCCACACGCGGCGCCGCACCGAGATCAGACGGATCGATTTTGGCGAGCGGGCGTCCGGTTTCCGGCGACAAGATCGTCGCGCCAGTTAGCGCGGCAAGGTCATCGAAATCGTATGCGCGTTTCGTTTCGTTCTCGCGCAATTCCGCCGCGAGGATTTTCAGTTTGCCTTGCTGGTGATTCAGCACGAGCGTCATCAGCGCGGTACCGGAAATTTCGTTCGCGATCAGCGCGACTTGATGCCACGAGGTTTCGGCGACGATTTTCAATAAGGGTTCGATGTCGTCAATGCTCGATACAGTTCCGGCGTACAGCGCGACGTGACAATCGGCGATGTTCGCGCGACGCGTCGCGGAATCGGTGATGAAGTACGGCGAGACGAGTCGCCCGACGAATCGCCCGCCTTCGTAATACTGGCGTTCGAGGTACGGCGCGAGATAATCTTCGACGGTGACGTGCGCCGCGGGACCCAACTTGGTGAAAATCTCGGCGAGGAGCGCGCTCAGTTTGGGATCGCCGGTGATCGTTTCCGCGACCTGCGCGAGTTGTTCGTTTTTCGCCGGGCGCGCCATCGTTTTCAATGCGTCTATCGCCGCGCGTCCCGCGCGCTCGATCCCGCGGCGCAACATCATCGCGTTGCCACCTGCCGCGATGTACGCGCGCGCGTGGCGCAAGATCGCTTGCGCGAGCACGGCCGTCGTCGCGCACCCATCGCCCGCGCGGAGATGCTGACGCCAGACGAGATTGCGCGCGAGCATCGCGCCGACGTCTTCCGCGCGATCCGGCAGCGCGATGATCCGCCGCGCAATCGTCGCCGCGTCGGACAAGATTTCGGGCGCGGCGCGCGTTTCGTGTTTGGAAAGAATCACGCCTTGCGTCGGTCCTAGCGTGACCGCGAGCAGATCCGCAATTTTATCGAAACCGCGTTTCAGCGGATCGGTTGCAAGCTCGTGTTGTAATAGTTGAGGTACGGGCATTCAGTTCCTTGTTCAAGGTTCAAAGTTCGAGGTTCAAGGTTCGATATGAAACTTTGAACCTTGAACTTTGAACTGGGTTGTCCCCAGCAGCCCCAGGGCAAGCATCACAACCGCCGTGATCCCGAACATCGGTTGCAAGCCGATGTGATCGGCGACGACGCCGCTGAGCGCGGGACCGACGAACATTCCAATCGCGTAGATCGCTTGATGCAGACCCATCGCAATCGTGCGTTCGGAATCGGCGACGCGCTCGATGCTCATACCCATCAGCGCGGGATAACCGATGCCGAGCGCCGCGCCAGTAAAAATCGGCGCGATGAAAAAGATCGGCAAGGAAGACGCGAGCGCGGCGATCAGGACGCCGATGAACAACAAGACGAAACTCGCCCCGACCAAGCGCGCCGCGTTGCCGCGCTGACTTTGCGCGAGCACGACGAAATTGCCGAGCATCGCCAGCACAATATGGAGCGTGACGATCATTCCTTGGATCACACTCGTCGCGCCGAGTTGTTTTGCCAGCACTGCGAAGAAACCAAAACTGGTTGACCAGAGCACGTATTGCATCAACGCGCTGAGCAAGGTCGGCAACAACACATCGCGCCGCAAGAATAGTTTGCCGATTCCGCGCATGCTCGGTGGTTGCGGTGCGCGGCGCGTTTCGCCAATCGGCAAAATCAAAATCGCCGAAAGCAACCCGAGTCCGGTTGCGACGAAAAATACCAGCGTCGCGCCGCCAAGCTGATCGAGCGCGCCGGTGCTTGCCGTCGCCACAATCCGTCCGAACGAATTCGCGATCATCAGCAACGAGCTCGCACGCACAGCTTCTTCCGGCGGAAAAAGCGCGCTGAACGCGACGACCAGCACAACCCAGACGCCGGTTGAGACGCCGGTGATCGCGCGGTCCAGCGTCAAGCCGATTAGATGGTCGCTCGTTCCCAGGATCCACGCGCCCAACGCGCCCAGCGCGAGTCCGACGATCAGAAATGGTTTGCGTCTGCCCCACCAATCGGCGGCGATGCCGAGCGGAATCCGGACGAGCGCCTGCCACAACCCGTACATCGAGAGGACGAAACCGACCCAGGATAGATCGATGACCTTGCTTTGCAAGTACGTCGGCAAGGTGGGCAGGTAGATGTATTGCGAACCCCAAAAGAAAAAAACGGCGAGTGCGTAAAGCCCAATCGCCGCTTTGCGGTTGGTCACACTC
>VGOB01000065.1 GCA_016865935.1 Chloroflexota bacterium
CCAATTTCAAACATGCCGGCGGTCGGAATTTTACGCTTGATTTCCGATGATAGTTTCGTGTTGCCAATTTCCGGGCAATATTTTTGTTTTTGCACAATTCCAAGGTCTATTTTCGCCAGACTACAGTCTCTAATCTCGAATCTCAAATCCGCGCAACGCGTCGTCGCGCTGACGGGCGCAGGCGTCTCCGCCGAGAGCGGCGTCCCAACGTTTCGCGACGCGCAAACCGGCTTGTGGGCAAAATACGATCCGACGCAACTCGCCACCGCTGGCGCATTCGCGCGCGATCCGAAATTGGTGTGGGAGTGGTACGAATGGCGGCGCGCGCAGCGCCGCGACACGCAACCGAACGCCGGACACTTTGCGCTCGCGGCGATGGCGAAATTGTTTCCGGCGTTCGTCATTGTCACGCAAAATATTGACGGCTTGCACCAGCGCGCCGGCAGTCCCGACGTGATCGAATTGCACGGCAATTTGCAACGCAATCGGTGTTCGCACGAGAACGTCATCATTGATCGCGCTCAAGCGCGGACTAGGAACGATGGTTTGCTCGCTTGTCCGCGTTGCGGCGCGTACTTGCGCCCTGATGTCGTCTGGTTCGGCGAGACGCTGCCGCGCGACGCGCTGGAGCGCGCGTTTGCAGAGACGACGCGCTGCGACGCGCTGTTCACGATTGGCACCTCCGGCATCGTCGAACCCGCCGCGTCGTTGCCGCGCTATGCCAAGCGCGCGGGCGCGTGCGTCGTCGAAATCAACCCGGAAGAGACGCCGCTCTCTGCCATCGCGGATGTTGTGGTGCGCGGGAAATCGGGCGAGGTGTTACCGGAGATCGTGGAGAGATTGGAGAAGGGAGACTAGAGATTGGAGATTCGCACTCTGGCGGATCAATCGAAAATCAAAAATCAGAAATCGAAAATTAAGGAGACAGGATGATCGTCACAACGCTTGAGCATCTTGGTAAACAAATTGCAATGAACGCCAGATTCGAACGCGCGATCGAATTTCTGCGGCGCGAAGGTTGGCGCGGACAACCCGATGGCAAAATCGAAATTGACGGCGAGCAGGTGTACGCGCTGGCGCAATCGTACGAAACGAAACGCGTGACCGACCAGGTGGACTTTGAAGGGCATTACCAATACATTGACATCCAACAGGTGATCGAGGGACAGGAAATAATTTACTGGACGAATGCCGCGCCGATGATCCGCACGATTCCGTATGATCCAGCCAAAGACATTTGGTTCAGCACCGCGCCGGTGAATGACGCGACCCGCATCGTGCTATCGCGCAATTGTCTGGCGGTCTTTTTCCCGGAAGACGCGCATGCTACGCGCCTCGCCGTGGATCAACCGTCGCCGATCAAAAAAGTGATCATCAAAGTCGCCGTAGCGTAATTTGCCACAGAACCACACGGAAACACACAGACACAGTAGATCACAATTTTGTCATGCTGAGCGAAGCGAAGCATCTCGCTAATCGCAAATTGCGAGACGCAAAGCGTTCGGCGCAAAAAGCGCGCCTCAGAATGACAATCTGTGATGTACTGAGACAAGAAAATGTTTCCGTGTGATTCTGTGTGTTTCGGTGGCTAATCTGACGTAGCCCGGTAGGGAGGATCGAATGATTTCGCCACAAACACTCGCCAAACTGCGCGCCTTTGACACGCCAACGATTTGTAACGTGATCGAATTATTTGACGCGCGCCCGCGCCACACCGGATTTATGAACGCGCGCATCGTCGCCGCGTTTCCGGAAATGCCGCCGCGCGTCGGCTTTGCCGCAACCGCGACGTTTCGCGCCTCCGCGCCGCCGCGCGGCGACGCGTACTCGTCGCTCGACAAACAAGTGGAACGCTTTGCGGAATTATCCGGCGCGGCAGTCGTCGTGTTCCAAGACCTGGATTCGCCGTGCGTCGCTGCGACGTTCGGCGAAATTATGTGCACGACGTACCAAGCGTTCGGAGCGGTCGGTCTGATCACCAGCGGCGCGGGACGCGATCTCGACCAGGTTCGCAAGATCGGTTTCCCGGTTTTTACGAACGGGACGATTTGCTCGCACGGCTATTCGAACATTCCGCAGATTCACATTCCGGTTCACGTCGGCGGCATCGCGATTTATCCGGACGATTTGTTGCACGCTGATTGCAACGGCGTGACGACGATCCCGAAAGAGATCGCGGCGGAGATCGCGGATATTGGCGACGAGTACGTCGCGGCGGAAATACTGATCATTGATGCGATGCGCGAGTCGCCGGGAAATCTAAAGTTACTGCGCGAGCGTCAAGCCGAATCGAAAAATCAAATGGCGAAATTACGCGCGCGCGTCGCGCGGACACGGTAAAAAGTTGGCGATTGAAATCGCCGCGCGAGGCGTGCCGCCAGTCGTCCGCCTGCGCGGACGCGACGCGCGCGCCCGCGCACTATAGCCCCGTAGCGAAGCGGAGTGGGGGCGGGCGCACAGCCAACGGCTCGTGCGGAGCGATTTCCAATCGCTATTTTCAGGAGAGAGAAATCTATGCGCGACAACCTCGTGCGCGCCAAGTTGAAACGCGGCGAGCCGGTCTTTGGGACGATGCTCACCGAGTTCGACAATCCCGCGCTCGCCAAAATTCTGGCGGATGCCGGGTTCGATTATTTCTTTTTCGATCTGGAACACGGCGCGTTCAGTTTGCAAGCGACCGCGCACGTCGTCCAGATGGCGCGGCTGGCGAACATCGCGCCGATTGTGCGCGTCACCGACGGACTGTATCATCTGATCGCGCCCGCGCTCGATGCCGGCGCGCAAGGAATTCTCGTGCCGCGCGTCGAAACACGCGAGGTCGCGGAACGCGCGATCGCCGCGATGCGTTATCCGCCGCTCGGCGCGCGCGGCGTTTTCGGCGGCAAGGGCAACAACGATTTTGTCGCGCCACAGTTGCTGGAATACACGCGCCACGCGAACGAAAATATTCTCGCGATTATCCAGATCGAATCCAAGGTCGCGGTCGAACGCGCCGACGAATTGCTCGCGACGCCGGGACTCGACGCGGTTCTGGTCGGACCCTGGGACTTGGCGTTGTCGCTCAGCGTTGACCCAAGCGATCCACTCGTCGGCGAAATGACGCAACGCGTCGTGGACGCGGCAAAACGAAACAACGTCGCAAGTGGAATTCACATCGGCGATCCGGCGCAGATCAAAATGTGGCAAGCGCGCGGAATGACTTTGCTTTCGTGCCTGACCGATTTGGAGATGATGCGGAACGCGGCGCGCGCGTTGCGGGAGCAATTGCGATGAAAATATTATCGCGTCGTGTCATTGCGAGGGCGGTTTTTGCCCGAAGCAATCTCCAACTCGCGGCTAGGAGATTGCTTCGCTTTGCTCGCAATGACAGACTGGGAGAGCGCTGATGGAAACGATGCGCGTCGCGCGCCTGTTCGGCGTCAACGATATTCGTTTGCGCGATGAACCCGCGCCGATTCCGCGCGCCGACGAATCGCTCGTGCGCGTCACCGCCGTTGGCATTTGCGGATCGGATGTGCATTGGTTCACGCGCGGCGGCATCGGCGACGCGCGCCTGGACAAGCCGCTGATCCTGGGTCACGAATTTGCCGGAGTGATCGAAAGCGGCAATTTGCGCGGCACGCGCGTCGCGGTCGAGCCGTTGATCGCGTGCGGGAAATGCGAGCCGTGCCTTGAAGGCAATCCGAATTTGTGTTTGGCGCATCGTTTTGCCGGGCACGGCGCGGACGATGGCGCGTTGCGCGAATGGATCGCGTGGCGTTCGGATTGTCTCTTTCCGTTGCCCGACGCGCTGAACGATGAAGATGGCGCGATGCTCGAACCGCTTGGCGTCGCGCTGCACGCGATCGATCTGGCGCACTTGCGCCCAGGGATGACAATTGGCGTTTACGGTTGCGGATCGATTGGCTTGCTCTTGATCCAGGTTGCGCGCATTTCCGGCGCGGCGCGCGTCTTTGCCACCGATCCGCTCGCGCATCGGCGCGATGCGGCGCGCGCGTTCGGTGCAGAAGTTTTCCCGGCGGACGGCGACGAAGCGCGCGCGATTCTCGCCGCGACGGATCAGCGCGGCGTGGATGTCGCGTTCGAAATCGCCGGAGAAAACACCGCGCTTGCCACCGCAATCGCGACGGCGAAATTTGGCGGGTGCGTGATCTGGGCGGGGATTCCAGAAGATGATCGCGCGATGTTTTCCGCTGCCACCACGCGGCGCAAGGGCTTGACGATCAAAGTCGTGCGGCGGATGAAAAATACTTATCCGCGCGCGATTGATCTCGTGACGCGCGGATTGGTGGATGTGCGTTCGCTCGTGACGCATCGTTTTCCGCTTGAGCAAACGCGCGAGGCATTTGCAGTGGCGGCGCGGCGGGAGGGGATCAAAGTAGTGGTCAGTGGGTAGTGGACGGTGGCAGTAGGACAGTGAGGCAGTGGGACGGTGACGCGCGTGGCGGGCTGGGTTCTGCTTGAGCGGCGCGCGGGGAAAATAAAAAAGGGGGCAATCTGCGTTGAGATTGGGTACGCAAGATTGTCCCTGTTTTCTTTTAACCATGAAAGTCAGGACGAATGGATCACCCCTTGTTAATCTGAGGCAATTGTAGTCAAAGCGTCTCTTTCGCAAGCTTGCTTCCAATCGAATTCTTATTTTCATTAGGTGCAAAATTAACCTACAAGGTTCAAAAATGGACGTGAAATACAGAGCAACGTGTAGCAACGTGTGGCATCGTGTATAGCACTTTGGATTGCTTGTAGGTTAATTTTGCACCCAGTGCTTATTTTAGCCTGTCGCACTGTACCAGGCCGGTTTGGCCTTCTATCGTAAGTGTCATATAGTCCCCGGAGATAGATATATTGAAAACCGCAAAAAAGAGAGGGTCAGGAACAGTCCCGACAACTTTCATTCGATTGTTATCTGCAAATGTGTAAGTTCCGTTAGCGTTGCCTGTAGCGTTGGCCTGGTGCCAGGTCACGGTCCCGTCCCTAAAAAACTCATACATAATATATAAGTTTGAGGCTTGTGGACTGCGGCATTCCCACCGACCAATTATCGCTTGCTGATTGCTTTGTCCAATATTGCCTTCTCCCCATTTGGTACTAATGAAATACGCCGCGGCCAAACACAAGACAAATCCCACGCACAAGATTATTCCAGCAGTGCCGAGTAATATTGCAACAGTTGTTTTTTTCATGCTGCCTCCCCATCAAGTTCTTACCTTTCCAAAGCCGCCGCGATCGCTTCGCCCAAGATTCCACGATCGTCGTAGTGCCGGTGTAGATAGCGTTCCATCGTTACCGCACTCGCATGTCCGAGTATGTTTTGAACGCGTCGCAAGTCGCGCATGCGACGGTCAAGTAACGTAAGCGGCGTCTTCGCTATCAAGGTGTCTGGCTGTGTCCCTGGGTGTTTTCTCTTGCTCGCAGATTCTGGTCACCACAGGTTGTAAGGCGCGCTCTTTCATCCGCAAAACACAAACGGCAACCGCACACGCGCGGCTGCCGCTTTTCGTTCTCCCAGCCGCAAACCCAGCACGGCTCACGGATTTGATTCTAGCCGCGAACAGGGATTCCGTCAAATTATGTTTGGGCGGTAGGGGCGAAGCATTTTTCGCTTCTTGGGCGGAGCGCAACCGAGTCGAAGGACGGCGAAAAATGCTTCGCCCTTACGCGTCACTATCACGGCGCGCATCCTGCTTTCCGTTCTATCTCTCGCGATATACATCGGACCACATCTTCAAACGGTTCGCCTCGTTCGCCTGATGCGATTGCTTTCCTTTGGCGGATGAGCCGGTCGCGGACAGACTTTGAATTTCCAATCCTGGGAAGAAGAAGCAATGAGTTTCTTCCTTGCAAGGGAAGGGGTTGGGATTAGATCGTCACAACTTGTACGCGCGTTTTGCCAAGTCGTACGCCAGCGCGCGCGCCATTTCTTCTGCGTCGTTCATTCCGATGAAACCGCGCACAACCAACCCGGCGAGCCAGTTCACGGCGGCGCGTCGCCAGACATCGTGCCGCGCCGGAATGGATGGGAACGCGCGCGTGTCGTCGTTGAATCCGGCGGTGTTGTAAATGCCGGCGGTTTCCATCACTTGATCGAAAAAGCGCGTCATTCCGTTCAGACTATCGTGGAACCACCAGGGCGGTCCTAGTTTGACTGCCGGATAATGCCCCGCGAGCGGCGCGAGTTCGCGCGCGGACGTCGTCTCGTCGAGCGTGAACAGAATGAGCGAGAGGCGCGGATCGTTGCCGTACTTGTTGAGCAAGGGGCGCAGATTGCGCGTGTATTCGGTCGCGGTTGGAATGTCACAGCCCTTGTCCACGCCAAAGCGTTGGAAAATGAAATCGTTGTGATTGCGGAACGACCCAGGATGCAACTGCATCACGAGTCCATCCTCGATGCTCATCCGCGCCATTTCCATCAACATATGCCCGGTGAATTGTCGCGCGTCGTCCGCTGATGCTTGACCGCGCAGCGCGCGCTGGAAAATCGCGTCCGCTTCGTGCGCGCTTAGTTCGTTTGTGTACGGCACGAGCGCGGCGTGATCGGTCGCGGTTGCGCCCAGTTGTTTGAAGTACGCGCGGCGGTTTTCTAGAGCAGCGATTAGAGATTGGAGATTGGAGATTGTGATGCCGCTGACCGCGCTCAACGCATCAATGTTCTTGCGCCACGCGCCAGCGGGCGCGTCGAGATTGACGACGGCGTCCGGGCGAAATGTTGGAACGATGCGCGCTTGCCAGCCCGACGCGCGGATCGCGCGATGCGCGTCGAGTGGATCGGACGCCGCGTCGGTCGTCGCGAGCACCTCGATCTTGAATCGCTCGAACAGCGCGCGCGGACGAAATTCCGGCGTCGCAAGTTTCGCCGCGATTTCGTCGTAGATCGTCTGCGCGGTCTCGCGCGCCAATTGCCGCGTGATGCCGAAAACGACGCGCAGTTCGTACGCCAGCCACACGCCGGTCGGCGCGCCGCGAAAGAGATAAAAGTTGTCCGCGAACGTCTGCCAGATTTTGCGGTGATCGCGTTCCACATCACCGCCATCGGCGCGCGGCACGCCAAGTTTTTCGAGCGCGATACCTTGCGAGTACAACATTCGGAAGACATAGTGATCGGGAATGATTAGCAAATCGGCGGGCGAACCGAACGCATAATTGGGATCGGCGAACATACGCGGATCCACGTGACCGTGCGGACAAATCAGCGGCAGGTCTTGTACCTGCGCGTACAATTGCCGCGCGATTTCTTTTTGCCGCGCGTCGGGACCAAAATAGCGATCTTCATGTAAGGTGATTTCGTTAGGCATATCATCTCCAACAAAAGATGAAAGATGAAGGATGAAAGATGAAATATTTTTTCATCCTTCATCTTTCATCCTTCATCCTTCCGACTTGATTCGGTACAGCATTTCTCCCGCGTGATGCACAACCAAGATTCCCTCGCGCTCGCGGTTTTCCCATTCTTGCGGATTGATCGTGCGATAGTCCAGATAACCCAGATTGATCTGCTTGCAGACTTGTTCAGGAATTCTCGACGCCAGCGTGACCTTGATGCGCGGAATTTCGACGCCCGTCTTCGGATCGAACGAGCCGGTGCCTTTGACGTGCGTGCTGTGCGCCTTGATCGAGCCGGGGACATCGGCGAATTTGTCGGGCTGTTTGGTGAAATATTCCAACGGATGATAGCCGACGCGTTCGATCAGTTTGCCGTGTGTGATCGAAATTGTTTTGAGATTTGGCGCGTAGATGACGACTTGTCCGCCGTCGGCAATCGCGGGTTCGGTTTTGTACATCGCTTTGCCCGCCGTCCAGAGTTCGTCGTACATTTCCGACGGCATCGAAAGGACGCGCGTGAACGGACGCGCGACCCAAACGATGTTCAACTGCGCGGACAAATCCGCCGCCGCGCTCCACGCGTCAATGTGCGAGCCGACGTACAATCCGTGAAACGCTTGCCCGCTCATCACGAGCGCGACGCAGGTGATCGGCTTGGGCAAAAATTCTGCCGCGCGATGGATCACGCGGCGCACCGCGGTTTCCTTGACGCCAATCGTTTTGCGATTCGTCACGAGCGCGGCGAGCCAATGCGTAAAGTCAATGATCTCCGCGCCGGCGACGCCGGGGAACAAATATTTCGCGCCGCCGGAAAAACCGACGACCTCGTGCGGAAAAACGGGACCGACGATGATGACGTGATCGTAATCCAGCACGAGTTTGTTGAGGCGCACCGGTGTATCTTGCGCGAGCAAGCCGCCGGTCAGCGCGTCGAGTTCCGCGCGCGTGATCGTGCCGATGGTCGTCAGCGCGCTCGGCTCGTTCCAGTAGTGGTTGAACACCTGCGATTTCGGATATTTCGCCGCGCGTTCTTCCTTCGCCACGCCGACGAGTTTTGCAATCGCGTCGTCGCTCATCGGCGGGTGCGTGCCGAGCGCGATCAAGTAATCGAGCCGCGCGACGCGCGCGCCAAGTTGTTCGTACAGCAATTGGAACAGCAGCGGCATCGGCGCGGTGCGCGTGTTATCGGGAATGATCACCAGCACGCGCTTGCCGTCGAGTTGAAGTTTTTCCAAACCTTGCGCCAGAATTTGCCGCGCGTCAGTTTCAGTTATTGTTGTAGCGGTTGAACCTTTGCCAAACATTTTGCTCCTTGTGTCATTGCGAGGAGCGTTTTGTGCGACGAAGCAATCCCCAAGTTGTTTGGAGATTGCTTCGCTTCGCTCGCAATGACAAGAGACTACACGCCACTAAACGCCTGGAATCCGCCGTCAATCGGGATGACGACGCCGGTGACGAACGCGGACGCGGGCGAGAGTAGCCACAACACTGCGCCCAACAAATCGTCGGACACGCCAAAGCGTCCCATCGGCGTATGCGCGAGAATCGCGCTGCCGCGCGCGGTCAGTTCGCCGGTCTTTTCGTCGGTGAGCAGGAAACGATTTTGATCGGTGAGGAAAAAGCCGGGCGCGATCGCGTTGACGCGAATTTTGGGCGAATATTCTTGCGCCAGATGCACGGCGAGCCACTGCGTAAAATTACTGACGCCCGCCTTGGCGGTTGAATAGCCGGGAATGCGCGTGAGCGGTCGGAACGCGCTCATCGAGGAAATGTTCAAGATGTTGCCTTCGCCTTTGTGCGCGAAAATTTTTCCGAACACCTGGGACGGCAAAATCGTGCCGATGATGTTGAGATCGAAAACGAAGCGGAGCGCGTCAGCAGGCAGATCGAAAAACGACAGGTCTTGACTTGTCGTTGCTTCTTTTTTATTGCCGCCCGCCGCGTTGATCAGACAATCCACTGTGCCAAATTCTTTGATGACGGTCTCCGCCGATTTTTGCAGCACGTTGACATCCAGCACATCGCCGTAAACGATAATCGCGCGTCCCACCGGCGATTCGAGCCGCTTGATGAAACGCTGCGCGAGCGACGGATCGCGATCAATGATCGCGACGTTCGCGTTACAGCCGACGAGCACGCACGCGATCTCGCCGCCCAAAATTCCCGCGCCGCCGGTGATGACGACGGTCTTGCCGGTGAAATCGTATTGGTGAGTGAGTTCTTTAAGGTTCATCGTTGTCTCCAAAGGATGAAAGATGAAGGATGAAACTAATTGACATTCTTCATCCTTCATCCTTCCGCCTTCATCCTTTACTCGCGAATGGTTTGAGATGTTTCACAAAATGTTTCTCCAGATTCGCCGCGTACGCGTCTGGGTTAGCGCGCAAAAGCGCGATGAATTCGTTGTAGAAGAGGAACGCGCCGTCCGATTTTTTCGTCGTCAGCACAGAGCCGAACGTGACGTGCAAAATTTCGCGCGCGTCGAATTGATCGAGCAGCGCGGGCAAATCCGCGTCCTTGAGCGATTCGGGTTTAGGCGCGCGCGCGAGTTCCGCCGAAACGTGATACGTCAACTTGTCGGTGTCGTACCGTTCGCGCGCGAAAATGTAAATGCGGCGGAAGAGCGCGGTGTCGAGCGCGCCAATCGTTCGCAACGCTTCGAGGTAACTTGTCCCGGCGGTTTTCAGATGCACCAAGCCGCGCGTCTGGCGCATCGTCGCGGGATACACGCTGAACTTGTCCGAGCCGGAGTGGATGCTCAACTTGTAGGGACCCAGGACGCGCGCGATTTGCGCGTGCACCGCGAAATCTTTTTCGAACGCGTCTACGTCGCCGATGTAATCTACGCCTTTCTCGAATCGTCCGATGTAGCGCGGCGCGAGCGAGACCCACTTGACGCCGAGTCGCTTGAGTTCGCTCGCGACGTAAATGTGTTCCGCGTGCGTCGTCGGCGTTTCGGTTTCGTCCACCGACACTTCAAGTTCAAACGGAACATTTTTTGCGGCGAGATGGCGGTACATCAGCGCGACGTGCGCGATCGCGCGTCCGTACTTGGCGGCGGCGCGCGCCACCGCGTCGGCGTCCAACGTGATCGCGCGATCTTCGAGTTGGATTTCTGTGCCGACGTAGCGCTGCCCCAAATCGTCAACGCTGCTTTCCAAATCTTTCCACGGCAGCGCGACTACTTTGTTGGTGATGTGATTGAGCGACGCGGTGTCCGCTTCGCTGTCTACGTGCGCGCCGGGATCAATCGTGAAGAACGAATAATCCGCCGCGACACACGCGTCGATGTCGGCGGGCGTTTTCAAGTGATCCGCATCCGCGCCGAGGGCGGTGCGCCAGCCCGCTTCGAACGTTCCAAACGTCGCGTCCGTCATCACGTCGTCGGGCGTGCGATTCGTGCGTTGCATTTCGCGGATTGATTGTTGCGCGAAAATCGGGACGATGTTTTCCCCGGCGGATTTCATCGCGCGAACGTGACCCGGCGTTGCCAGTCCCAGCCGATCACCCATTCCGGCGGACGTGAGCAATCCGATCGGTTTGGGTTTCAGCCAATCGAGGCGCGAGCGCAACGAGCGCGCGTTGGTGTGATTCAACGGGCAGATTTTCAACGTGTGATCTTTGAAAATCGAAGACTCGCCTTGAAATTTTCCGAACACGGGATTTCCGGCGTCTGCCAAAACGACGAGTCGCTTGGCGTTGACTTTGCCTTGCATCCAAAACGCGGCGTCGTTATGCACGACGAACGATTCGGGCGCGAGTGCGGTAAAATTTTTTCGCAGGTCGTCAAGTGTGAATGAAAATGTGGACATTTGAAACTCCTAATGAACAAATGACAAACGCGCCTGATCGCTGACCGCTGTTCGCTGATTGCTGACCGCTGACGGCTGACCGCTGACCGCTGTTCGCTGACCGCTGACCGCCAATCTCTAATCTCCAATCTCTACTCTCTGACCGCACGCCGCTGACCGATAAATCGCTTCAATCACCGCGATGCTCTTGCGCCCTTCGCGTCCGTCAATCAACGGCGCGCGGCGTTCGCGGAGCGCGGCGACAAAATCGTGGTACTGCGCGATGTGCCCCGCCGCGTTGATGTTCATCGGCGCGGACGCGCCACTGCTCACCGCGCCGCGCGTTTCGCCGTCGTCGCGTGGATCGGCGAGGTGCCATTCCAAACGCGCCTCGCCGCGATGATAAATCGCGCTGCCGCGCGCGCCGACGATTTCGAGGCGTTCGGGATAACCGGGATACGCGGCGACCGTCGCCTGGATCAAGCCGAGCTGATTGTCCGCGTATTCGAGAATCGCGAGCGCGGCATCTTCAACTTCGATTTGATGATTGAGCGTGCGCGTTTGCGCGGTGACGCGCGTCGGCATTCCGGTCAGGTAGAGCATCAGGTCAATCACGTGAACGCCTTGGTTGATCAGCACGCCGCCGCCTTCACGATCCCAGGTGCCGCGCCACGCGCCACTGCGATAGTATTCGTCGGTGCGATACCAGAGCGCGGTAGTGCTGACCCAGAGCAATTGCCCGAGGCGATTAGAGATTAGCGATTGGAGATTGGCAACGAGCGGATCGAAGCGCATTTGAAAAACGACGCCGAGTGTGACGCCCGCGCGTTTTGCCGCATCGATCATCGCGTCACATTCCGCGACATTGCGCGCCATCGGTTTTTCGACGAGGATGTGTTTGTGTGCGCGCGCCGCGTCGATCGTCATCGGCGCGTGTAAATCGTGCGGCGTGCACAGCGCGACGACATCTACATCGTCGCGCGCAAGGACAGCGCGATAATCGGAAAAATAATTGCCGCCGAACTTGTCGGCGAACGCGCGCCCGCGTGTTTCATCGCGCGTACACACCGCGACAAGATCCGCGGCGGGTATGCTTTGAATCGCGGTCGCGTGAAGCGGCGCGATATTGCCAACGCCGATGATAGCAAAGCGAAGTGACATTTTGCATCCTGACCGAAGACCGATGACGGTTGACCGTTGTCGTCGGTCTTCGGTCTACCGTCATCGGTCCAAATTTTGACAGTTTTTCCGAAACACAGTATACTACTTTCCGAAAGAAATCGCAATTTTTCATCTTCTTTCAGAAAGAGCGTCAAGGTGGATGCCAAAAAGCCCCGACCTAGTTTGCACAATGTCGCGCAGCGCGCTGGTGTTTCCCCTGCCACCGTCTCGCGCGTTTTGAACAACACCGCGCCGGTGCGCGATGTCGTGCGTACGCGCGTCCTCGCCACGATCAGCGAACTGGGATATGCCCCTCCGGGGCGCTCGGCGCAGCGCGCAATTGAAAACGCGATCGCGTTGTTGATCTCCGATATCCTCAATCCTTTTTTTGCCGAAGTGTTTCGCGGTGTGCAAGATGAAGCGAGCGCGCTCGGGTTTTTGCCGATCCTCTACGATTCGACCGAAGACGCGCAACGCGAGCGACAGTTTTTGCGCGCGTTCGCGAGTCAGCCGTTGCGCGGAATGATTTTGTGCGGCTCGCGCCTTGCCTCGACCGAATTATCTTCGTTCTGCCAAGCCAGCCGCGTGCCGATTGTGTTGATCAATCGCACCTTGCGTTGTCCGCACGTCGCGTGCATTCTCACGAACCTGGAAGAGGGCGCGTGGCGCGCCGCGCGGCATCTCCTCGATCTGAATCACGCGCGCATCGCGTTTCTGTCGGGCCCGATCCGATCGGAGCAATCGCAAGCGCGACGACGCGGCGTCGAACGCGCGCTGACGGAAGCCGGATTGATTTTGCGACCCGAGTTATGTCCCGCGAGCAATCCGAATTCGGATGGCGGCTTTCAAGCGATGAGCGCGCTCTTGACGTTGCCTGCCGCCGATCGTCCCACCGCCGTCATCGCGTACAACGATATGATGGCGCTGGGTGTGCTGAACGCGATTCGCGCGCATCACTGGCGCGTGCCGGAAGATATTTCCGTGATCGGCGCGGACGACATTGCGATTGCCGCGCACGCCAATCCGCCGCTCACGACGATCACGCAACCGAAATATCGGATGGGGCGGACCGCGATGCAAGTGTTGCAACGAATGATCCAAGGTCGTCCCCCGCCTGAAGATGGATACACGCTGATGGAGAGCGCGTTGATTGTACGCGAGTCTACCGCGCCGGCAAATAATGGCAAGTGATGACTGTCATTGCGAGGAGGCGATTTGTGCCGACGAAGCAATCCCCAAGTTCATCGGAGATTGCTTCGCCGCTACGCGGCTCGCAATGACAAGTGGAAAAATGGAGTAACCTGTGACACCTTGGGAACGCTTTGCCGCCGTCGCGCGTGGCGGCGCCGCCGAAAAAATTCCAGTCGCGTTTATCGTGGACAGTCCTTGGATCCCTGGTTTCTTCGGCATTGACACGCTTGATTACTTTTTGCGCCCGGACGAATGGCTGCGCGTCAATCTTGCGCTGCGCGATCGTTTTCCCGAAATCGCGTGGATTCCCGGTTTCTGGGTCGAGTACGGAATGGCGGTCGAGCCGTCGGTCTTTGGCGCGCGCGTGATGTGGCACCACGATCAAGCCCCTTCGATTGAGCACGTCCCTGGCGGACTCGCGACGCTGTTACAATTCGAACTCGCCGATCCGCAACAACACGGCTTGATGCCGTTGATCTTGCAACGTTACGCCGTCGCGGAAAAACGATTGCTGCCGGAAGGATTGCCGATCAAAATGGTCGCCGCGCGCGGACCGCTCGCGATTGCGGGCTGGTTGCTCGGCATCACCGAACTGCTTGTCGGATTGAAAACCGATCCGGAGCCGCACGCGCGTCTGCTCGACACGATCACGACGCTGGTGATCGCATGGTTGCGCGCGCAAATCGGCGTGCTGCGCGCGCCGGAAGCGATTCTCGTGTTGGACGACATCGTCGGGATGCTCTCGCCGAAAATGTTCGAGCAGTTTGCGCGCCCGTACTATGCGCGTATTTTCTCCGCGTTCGATGGAATGATTCGCGTGTTTCATAACGATACGCCCTGCGCGTATTTGCTCGCGCCGATGTCCACGCTTGGCTTTGACGTGTTCAATTTCAGCCACGAGATTGATATCGCCGACGCGCAAACGAAAATGCCGCGCGTCGCGTTGATGGGCAACGTGCCAACGCTCGACGTGATGGTGCGCGGCACGCCCGCGCAAGCGGAAACCTGGGCGCGCGAATGTATCCGCAAGACGAACGGACGCGGCTTGATTCTTTCGGCGGGCGGCGGCGTCAGTCCGGGAACGCCCGCGGAAATGATCGACGCGGTGGTCAAGGCGATCGACAACCGATGACGGACGACGGAAGATAGTTGACGGTCATCGGTCATCCGTCGTCGGTCAATCCAAGAGTGAGGCAGAATGAAATACGTTTTCAGTACTCAGCATACAACGCGCTATCGTTTTCCCACGCACGTCAACGAACTCGTGCTGGATCGCGCGGACGCGGAGACATCGGAAGCGTTCATCGTCGTGCTGGAGCCCGGCGAAGCGCCGCCGTTGCACGTCCACCACGACACGGAGCAAATTTTTTACGTGTTGGAAGGCAAAGGTCTTTTGCAGATCGGCGAGAGCGCGGAACGGCACGCGGTCAAGCCCGGAGATGTGGTGCGAATTCCGCCGCACACACATCACCGCATTTTCTGCGACGGCGGCAAGCCCTTGCGCTATTTCAGCGTGGATTGTTTCGTCGGCGGCAGACCCAAAGACGAGCCGACCTGGGACGACCACGTGCGCGGCAATTGCAAACTCTTTGGCTGGGACTTTGACAAGGTCAAATCTGCCAAATGAGCCAAAGAAGCCAAACCTGCCAAAACTTTTTGGCACATTTGGCAAATTTGGCACGTTTGGCACATTTACGATGCAAATGGATTTTTCTACTCTCTACAGTTTATATCGCGCCGAACTGCTCGACCGCACGATTCCGTTTTGGATCAAGTACGGGATTGATTGGACGAACGGCGGCATCTGTACGTGCATTGCGGATGATGGACGCGTGCTGAGCGACGACAAATATATGTGGTCGCAGTTGCGCGCGATTTGGACTTTTTCCGCGTTATACAATAAAATTGAACGTAGGCAAGAATGGCGCGATGTGGCTCGGAACATTTACAACTTTGCAAAGCGAAATGGGCGAGACGAAAACGGCAACTGGGTTTTTCGCGTTGACAAAAACGGGAAATGCTTGGAAGGCGCGACGAGCATCTACGCCGATGGTTTTGCGATCTACGGCTTGACCGAATTTGCGCGCGCGACCGGCGATGCCGAAGCATTGCAATTGGCGCGCGACACGTACGCGAACGTTCAGCACCGCTTGGCGCAACCTGGGTCGTACGGCACCGCGCCCTTGCCGATTCCACCCGGCGCAAAAGCGCACGGCATCTCGATGATCTTTTCGCTCGTCTTTACTGAACTGGGCGAATTGCTGAACGACGCGGCGATTTTGCGCGCGGGACTTGATCACGCGAACCAAGTGATGAACGTCTACTTGCATCCTGAGCACAAACGCCTGTACGAATTTGCGCGCTTGGACGACGCATTGCTGGATGTGCCGCCGGGACGCGTCGTCAACCCAGGTCACGTCCTCGAATCAATGTGGTTTATGATTCACATTTTCCAACGTATCGGCGATCACGCGTCAATCGCCCGGGCAATCGCAGCGATCAAGTGGCACATCGAACTGGGCTGGGACGAGGAATTCGGCGGCATTTTGCTGGCGCGCGACGCGGAAGGATCGTTCTGGGAAAACAAGTGGGACACCAAAATCTGGTGGCCCCACACCGAAGCGCTGTACGCGCTCTTGCTCGCGTACTCGATTTGTAAAGAGCAGTGGTGTCTCGATTGGTTTCAGCGCGTGCATAATTACGCGTTCGCGCATTTTCCGGTGCCGCAGTACGGCGAGTGGACGCAAAACCTGGATCGGCGCGGCAACAAATTGAACGCGACGATTGCCTTGCCGGTCAAAGACCCGTTCCATTTAGCGCGCGCGTTGATTTACTGCGTGCTCGCGCTGGAAAAGTTAGCAAGTGAGACCTGACAGGGTTCGGCAAACCTGTCAGGTCATCAAGACTTGAAAGGAGGTGGTTTGCCGCGTTAGATCGTTCAAGATGAACCCCGTGTCAGCGAAAACCATTTACTCGAAGAGGAGAAGAAAATGAACAAGCGACATTTGCTCGCGTTACTCAGTTTGGTCGCGTTGGTGGCGATCATCGTCGCGTGCGCGCCCGCGCCCACTGCAACCCCGGTGCCGCCAACCAAACCAGCGGCAACCGCCACACCTGTTTCCAAGTACAAAGAAGCGCCGATGCTCGCCGCGTTGGTCAAAGATGGCAAACTACCCGCGGTCGATCAACGCTTGCCGGAAACTCCGGTTGTCGTGAACGCCGAGGCAATCGGTCAATACGGTGGCGTGTGGCGCCGCGGCTTCCTTGGACCATCGGACTTTAACGGCATCGCGCGCGTGATCTACGATTCGCTCGTCGTCTTTTCGCCCGATGGCGGCTCCGTCGTGAACAAGTACGCCGAGAGCGTCACGAATTCGGCGGACTATAAAACTTGGACGGTGAAACTACCCAAGGGCGCCAAGTGGTCGGACGGTTCGCCATTCACGACTGACGACATTCTGTTTTGGCACAAGGACGTGTTGCAGAACAAAGACTTGACCACGGCATTCCCCGGATGGATGCAGAACAAAGACGGCACGCTCGCCGAACTCAAGCAAGTTGACGCGCAAACCGTCCAGTGGATCTACAAAGAAGTCCACACCACGTTCTTCTTCGAACTTGCCAACGCCGAGTACGGCGACCGCAACGTGCCGTGTTTCTTGCCCAGCAAGTTTTTGAAGCAGTTCCACGCGTCCTACGCCAAGAAAGACGATCTCGACAAGATGGTGGCGGATGCCAAGTTGAAGACCTGGGCAGAGTTGTTCCGCTTGAAGATCAGTCCCTACGAAACGCCCGAGCGTCCGGGGATGGCGGCGTGGGTTGCCGCGCCGGGCAGCCGGATGAGCGATCAGATCTTCAAACTGGTGCGTAATCCGTACTTTGTCGGCGTGGACAAAGCCGGCAACCAACTCCCGTACTTTGACGAAGTGCAGTTAAAGTTCTTTTCGGACGTGAATGCGCTGAATCTCGCCGCGATCGCGGGCGAGTTGGATCAACAAGAACGCCACGTCCAACTCGTGAACTTTCCGGTGCTGAAAGAGAACGCGCAGAAGCAAGGCAAGTACAACATCTACCTCTGGTCGAGTCTCGGCGGCGCGGATGCGGACCTCATCTTCAACCAGACCTATGTCAAGGATCCGGACATCGGCAAAGTGCTGGCGAACAAAGATTTCCGCATCGCGATGTCGTACGCGATCAATCGCAAGCAGATTCAGGAATCCGCGTTCCTCGGCACGGGCGAGCCGCGCCAACCAGTGCCCAAGAAGGGGCATCCGTACTACCCCGGCGACGACTATGCCTACAAGTATATCGAGTTCAACCCAACCCTCGCCAACCAAATGCTCGATAAGATCGGACTGGACAAGAAAGATGCCGAGGGCTATCGCTTGATGCCCAACGGCAAGCGCGTCTCGATCGAACTCTCCGTGGTCGCGGTCTTTGGTTCTTGGCCCGACATCGCACAGTTGATCACCAGAGATTTCAAGACCGTCGGCGTCCAGTTGATCGTCCAGATTCGCGAGCGCGCGCTGCATTTCTCGCTGCGCGAATCGAACGACTTGATGGCGGAAATGTGGAACCAGGATACCGCGGGCTTTCCGTTCACCGGCTCGACCAAGTACGATGTTCGCAGCGGCATTTATGGCAACATCACCTACGGTCCGCTGTGGTACAACTGGGTCAAGACGAACGGCAAGGAAGGCATCGAACCGCCGGATTATATGAAGAAGATGATGCAGTTGGTTGACCACGCCAAGACGGTTGGTCCCGCCGAGCAAGCCAAGGACGCCCAGGAGATTATGAAGATCTGGGTGGACAATATGGTCGAAATCGGCACCGTTGGTTTGACCGCGACCGATCAAGGCGTTGCGGTGGTCAATGCGAAAATGAAGAACGTTCCCCAGAACCTGACGAAGGACTGGCCCCTGCGCTCGCCCGGCAATGGTCGTCCCGAAACGTGGTTCTATGTCCCGTAAGTTGTAGACAGGTAAACAAGGAAACAAGTAGACAGGTGTTTGTATACCTGTCTACTTGTCCACCTGTTTACTTGTTTACCGGAGAGATTGAAGAATGCTCCGATTCATCGTGCAACGAGTGTTGCTGTTACCCTTTCTGCTGATCTTATTTTCCGTCATCGTGTTTTGGCTGGTGCAAGCGCCCCCCGGCGATTTTCTGACGAGTTACATCGCCAACCTCGCGTCGGGCGGCTCTTCGATTGGCGCGGAACAAGTGGAAGGATTGAAACGCCAATTCGGACTCGATCAGCCCGGCTATATCCAATATTTGCGCTGGATGGAAAGTCTCGCCAATGGCGATCTGGGTTTGTCGCTCGAATACCAGCGTCCCAACACCGAACTGATCGGCGAACGGCTGGTGCTGACGATTGCGCTTGCGCTCTTTGCGTTTGCGATCACCTGGCTCGTGGCGATCCCGGCGGGCATTTATTCTGCGACGCATCAAAATTCCTGGCTCGATTACGTTCTCACCGTGATCAACTATATCGGCGTGGCGACGCCGAATTTTATGCTCGCGCTGATCCTGATGTGGTTCGCGTTCTCGAATTTGGGCTTGAGCGTCACCGGCTTGTTTTCGCCGGAATATATTCAGGCGCCGTGGAGTATGGAGCGCGTCGTTGATTTGCTCAAGCACATCTGGCTGCCCGCGATTGTGTTGGGCATCGCCGGAACCGCGCGCCTGACGCGCGTGATGCGCGCAAATTTGCTCGACGAGTTGAACAAGCCATACGTCGTCAGCGCGCGCGCCAAGGGCTTGTCGGAATGGAAATTGGTGTGGAAATATCCGGTGCGCCTGGCGATCAATCCGCTCGTCAGCACGATTGGCTGGTACTTGCCGCAACTTTTCTCCGGCTCGCTGATCGTCGCGACCGTGATGAACTTGCCGAATATTGGGCCCCTGCTCTTGCGCGCGTTGACGCAGCAAGATATGTACCTGGCAGGAAGTATTTTGCTGATCTATTGCTTCCTCACCATCATCGGCACGTTGATCTCGGATGTTTTGCTCGCGCTGGTTGATCCGCGCATCCGAATGGAAGGCGTGTAGCAATGACAAATGAGCAAATGACAAATGGTAAAATGGAGAATGACGCCGTTGAAGAAGTAACGCTCGGCGCGGTGTTTGCGTCGAAAGCGGAAGAGCGCGTCTCGGTCGCGTCGAATTGGAAATTGGTCTGGTGGCGGTTTCGCAAAAACAAACTGGCGCTCCTCAGCGCGCTCGTGCTGATCGCGTTTTACGTCGTCGTGCTGGTGCCGGATTTCTTTGCCACGCAAGACCCGGAAGCGACGGACGCCAAACTCGCGTTCATTCCGACGCAAGGGTTGAATCTGTTCGACGGCACGAATTTTTCGCCCTGGGTGCCTGCCGTCGTCGGCAAACGCAATCCGGTGACGTTGCGAATGGAATTCAAAATTGACGAGACGAAAAAAGTCCCGATCCGATTTTTCACTGAGGGGTTCAAGTACAAAGTCCTGGGTCTGTTTGAAACGAACATTCACTTGATCGGTCCGCAGGATCCACAATCTGCCGATTGGCTCTACTTGTTTGGCACGGATCGGCTGGGCCGCGATCAATGGTCGCGGATGATGTACGGCACGCGGACTTCGATGACGGTCGGCTTGTTCTCCGTCATTCTCAGCGTGATCCTGGGCGTTCTGCTCGGCGGCATCTCCGGCTACTTTGGCGGCTGGCCCGATCTGATCATCCAACGCCTGATCGAATTACTGCAGTCGCTGCCGACGATTCCGATTTGGTTGGCGATGACCGCCGCGCTGCCGCAGGACTGGCGTCCCGAGCAAGTCTTTTTCGCGATCACGATCATTCTCGCGTTCATCGGTTGGACGACCTTGGGGCGCGAGGTGCGCGGTCGTTTCCTCTCGCTGCGCGAAGAAGATTTCGTCCTCGCCGCCGATCTCGCCGGCGCAAGTCGTTTGCGGATCATCACGCGGCATATGGTGCCGGCGTTTATGAGCCACATCATCGCGACGAGCACGCTCGCGATTCCGGTGATGATCGTCAGCGAAACGTCGCTCAGTTTCTTGGGCTTGGGCATTCGTCCGCCCGCGATCAGTTGGGGCGTGCTGTTGCAAGAAGCGCAAAACATTCAAACGCTCGCGCTTGCGCCGTGGCTGTTGGCGCCCGGTATCGCGGTGATCATCGCGGTGCTCGCGTTCAACCTGGTGGGCGATGGGTTACGGGATGCGGCGGACCCATACGGGCATTAAAGGATGAAGGATGAAAGATGAAGGATGAAAAAAAGCAACCGCAAGATCTGAAATCGCGCACGACAGATTTTGCGTTGCGGATCGTTCGCCTCTACGCGAGCTTGCCCAAAACGACTGAGGCGCAGACTCTTGGAAAACAAGTATTGCGCTCAGGCACGTCGGTGGGAGCGCACTATCGCGAAGGGCATCGCGCGAAATCAGATGCTGATGTGATCAACAAGTTCGAGGGTGCGTTGCAGGAATTGGACGAGACATTGTTCTGGTTGGAATTGCTCGTCCGAGCGGACATTGTGGAAGAAAAGAAACTCGGACCACTGATGCAAGAGGCGAATGAATTGATTGCGATCTTTGTGACGATTGTGACGAATCTCAAGAAGAAGCGCAAGTAATTTCTTTCATCTTTCATCTTTCATCCTTCATCTTTCATCTTTTGGAGTGTCACAAATGACTCCACTTTTATCAGTGCAGAACTTGAAAACGTACTTTCTGATGGACGAAGGCGTCGTCAAAGCGGTGGATGGCGTGACGTTCGATGTTCACGCCGGGCAGGTGTTTGGCATCGTCGGCGAAAGCGGGTGCGGTAAAAGCGTGACGATGAAAGCAGTGCTCCGCATCGTCGAGCCGCCGGGCAAGATCGTCAATGGGCAAATCTTGCTGAATCGCGCGAAACAAAACGGCGCAAGCGATGTGATCGATCTCGCGCAACTCGACGCGAACAGCAAAGCGATGCGCGATATTCGCGGCGCGGAAATCGCGCTCATCCCGCAAGAACCGATGGCGTCGTTCAGTCCGGTGCATACTGTCGGCGATCAAATCATCGAAGCGATTATGCTGCACCAAGACGTGAACAAACGCGAAGCGCGCAAGATCGCGTTGCAGCAATTCAAGGATGTCGGCATCCCGATTCCCGAACAACGCCTCGACGAATATTCGTGGCAACTCTCCGGCGGCTTGCGCCAGCGCGCGATTATCGCGATGGCGCTCTCGTGCAACCCGCGCTTGCTGATCGCGGACGAGCCGACGACGGCGGTGGACGTGACGACGCAAGCCCAAGTCTTGCGCTTGTTGCGGCGTTTGCAAGAGCAGCGCAACGCGGCGATCATTTTCATCACGCACGATCTCGGCGTGATCGCGCAGATGGCGAGTTACGTGATGGTGATGTACCTGGGTCTGGTGATGGAGCAGGGATCGGTGGACGATATTTTTCACGCGCCCAAACATCCGTACACGCAAGCATTGTTGCGCTCAATTCCGACGATCAATATGACGCCGCGCCTCAACCTGCCGACGATCAGCGGATCGATTCCGCATCCGTTCAACAAACCGCGCGGCTGTCCGTTCCATCCGCGCTGCGAAAAATCAATCGCAGGCAAATGTGACGCGCGCGTACCGGCGCTCAAACCCATCGGCGAAAAACAACTCGTTAGTTGTTTTCTCTATCACGATGCGGAGGTTTCATCATGACCAATCGCCCAATCACCCAATCACCCAATCGCCTCCTCGAAGTCAAGAACCTCAAAAAATATTTCCCGATTCGCAAAGGATTTTTCCGCACGACGATCGGCAACGTGCGCGCAGTGGACGACGTGAGTTTCTTCATCAACGCAGGCGAAACGCTCGGCTTGGTCGGCGAGAGTGGTTGCGGCAAGACGACCGCGTCGCGGTGCATCTTGCGCGCGCTCGTGCCGACCAGCGGCGAAATGATTTTTCGGACGAAAGAAGGCGCGTCGGCGGACTTGGCAAAATTGTCGCGCGCGCAATTGCGTCCGCTCCGTCCGCAAATGCAAATGATTTTCCAAGACCCGTACGGCTCGCTCAATCCGCGAATGACCTTGTTCGACATCGTCGGTGAGCCGATGTACGTGAACGGAATGACGAATCGCAAAGAGCGCGTCGAGCGCGTCGCGGAATTGCTGCGCCTGGTCGGTTTGCGCCCGGAATATATGCAACGCTATCCGCACGCGTTCAGCGGCGGACAACGCCAGCGCATCGGGATCGCGCGCGCGCTCTCCGTTAATCCGCGCCTTGTCGTCGCGGATGAGCCGGTCTCCGCGCTCGACGTGTCGGTGCAGGCGCAGATTTTGAACTTGATGCTCGATCTGCAAAAGCGTTTGAACTTGACGTACCTTTTCGTCGCGCACAACTTGAGCGTCGTGCGCCACATCTGCGATCGCGTCGCGGTGATGTACGTCGGCAAGATCGTCGAGATGGCGAACACGCTGGAACTGTACGCCGCGCCCAAGCATCCGTACACCGCCGCGCTAATGTCCGCGGTGCCGGTCGCGGATCCGCGCATCAAGACCGGCAACGTGGAACTGAAAGGCGAAGTGCCAAGCCCGGCGAATCCGCCGAGCGGTTGCTATTTTCATCCGCGTTGCGAATTTGCGGCGGAGGTGTGCCGCAAGGACGCGCCCGCGTTCCGCGAAATCACGCCGAATCATTTTGTCTCCTGCCACCGCGCGGATGAGTTGCGGTTGCCGGGGATTGGGTAAAGATTAAGTTTCGTGCTGACGGTGCAAGATGGAACTGATCTTTGAATGGGACGAAGCCAAGGCGCAGGAAAATCTACGCAAGCATCGGGTCAGGTTTGAAGAAGGCAAGACGATCTTCAACGATCCGTTCTTGTGGACATTTCCCGATCCGGAACATTCCGATATTGAGCAACGCTATCTCAGTATGGGGTATTCTGCGCAAGCGCGCGTTCTGGTGGTCAGTCACACCGAACGCGGCAAAGCGATTCGGATTATCAGTTGCCGCAAGGCGACTGCAATCGAACGGAGAGCGTATGAAGAAGGAAACTAGACGAGCAACTGCGGAACGTGACGCTCTGCGTCCCGAATATGATTTCAGAAATATGAAAGGCGGTGTGCGCGGCAAGTATTACAAATCCTACCGCGCGGGGCACACTGTCGCAATTCACAAGATTGACGGGACGACGGATGTGCAACGCTTTACGCTTGAAGGCGCGGTGTTGTTGGAGCCAGACGTGCGAGAGTATTTTCCAGACTCGGAGACAGTGAACCGCGCCTTGCGTGGACTGATTTCGTTGTTGCCCAAAAAGCACGCAACAGGCGCAAGAACGTAACGCCGCGAATTTGAATTATACTTCGCGTGTCACCGCGCGGATGAGTTGCGGTTGCAGGGGATTGCGTGAGCACGCCATCGAATAAATTCGACGGCTACAAAATGAAAGTCGGCTTAAGCCGACTTGATGCCCGCGCAGACGCCGAATTCATTCGGCGGCGTGCCGATAATTGAAAACAGAAATGATCCAAACCATCGAAGCGCACAACGCGCCACCAATCAAAACGCCGGACGGCGCGGAGCGTCGCGTCTTGGCGTATGGCGTGGGCTTGATGCTCGTCCAATTCAATTTTGCCGCGCACGTCGCGTCGTGGGCGCACAGCCATCCGCACGAGCAAGTGGGCTATGTCGTCTCCGGCGAAATTGATTACATCGTGGAGGGACAACCACCGGTGCGATTGCGCGCGGGCGGCAGTTACTACGCGCCGTCGAACGTCACGCATCACATCGTCACTTACGCGCCGACAATTTTGATTGACGCATTCGCGCCCGCGCGCGAAGATTTCTTGACGTGACGAAATTCGTCGTGCGCCGCCACGCGAACGAGTTCAGGTTGCAAGGGATTGTGCGAAAAGCCAATCGGCGTTCAGCCGATTTCGATCGGATGAAACGTCGAGTTTGTTCGACGGCAGCACCTCGCTGGGGTGCTGTCTTTTTTCAAACGACAAAATACGTCGGTCGTCGGTCGTCGGTCATTCGTCATCCGTCATCCGTCATATCCACAAGGAGCAAAAATGCAATATCGTCTTTTAGGACGCACCGGCGTCAAAGTTTCGTCGCTGTGTCTCGGCACGATGAACTTTGGCGAGCCGACAAACGAAAACGATTCGATCCAAATCATTCACGCTGCGCTCGATGCTGGGATCAATTTCATTGACACGGCAAATGCCTACAACGCCGGGCAAAGCGAAATCATCGTCGGCAAAGCGTTGGCGGGACGCCGCGATAAAGTTGTGCTGGCGACCAAGGTTCATAGCAAGGTCGGCGACGATGTGAACGACCGCGACATTTCGCGCTATCACATTTTGAAAGCGTGCGACGATTCGCTGCGCCGCCTCAATACCGATCACATTGATCTCTATCAACTGCATCGTCCCAGTTTTGAAATTCCGCTTGACGAGACGCTCGGCGCTCTGACCGATTTGGTGCGCGCGGGCAAAGTCCGCTACATCGGTTGCTCGAATTTCCCGGCGTGGAAAGTGATGGAAGCGTTGGGCGTCAGCGAACGCGATCATCTCGCGCGCTTGATCAGCGTCCAGCCGCCGTACAATTTGCTCGACCGCCGGATCGAAAACGAACTGGTGCCGCTCGCGCAACGCTACAACATCGCGATTCTTCCCTGGGCACCGATGGGGCAAGGTATCTTGCTCGGACGATACTCTTCCGGCTATCCCACTGATTCGCGCGCGGCGCGTCAACCGCAGAGCGATTTCGCGCGGCGGATCACGCAACGCGCGAGAGAAGCCGGAGACAAATTTGTCGCGCTTGCGCGCGCGATGGGCAAGACGCCGTCGCAACTCGCGCTCTTGTGGTGCAAGGATCAGCCCGGCGTCACCGCGCCGATTTTCGGACCGCGCACGCTGGAGCAACTGCGCGAACTTTTGCCGGTCGCCGAAATGTCGTTGAGTGACGCGGAGCGTCAGGCGTGCGAGGCGATCAACCCAACCGGCAACGCGCTCGCCGATTTTCATAACAGTTCGACCTGGATGAAAGCGACGGTGGTTTGAACGGTTCGGCAATTTTTTCGGATTGGCGAGCGACATCCAACACGTTTCAACGTGTTTTCACCTCGTTGAGACATCGAATTTATTCGATGGCGGGCGAGCGCACGCAAAAATTTGACGGACACCCGGTATTGAGTTTGAGTTTGCCCCTTTGAGTTTGCCCCTTGACTTGGCGTGTGAATTCTGCTACACTAGGCGCAACAGGGCTGATTCACCCGAGCGTGCGAATGTTCTAATGCCAAAGGAGGAGTCAAATGAAACTCAGTCCCCCGAAGAAAGTAACCTTCTGGGTTGCAGTCGTGATCGCGGTATTGGGGTTAATCGCGAATTTTGTGCCCTCGTTGCCAGTGCTTGGTGGCTTGGGATTCTGGCTCGTCGTCGTCGCTTTTGTGTTGCTCGCGTTGGGCAATCTGCTCGAAGGATTGTAAATCGTCATCCCGGGGCGCGGGTTGTCTTTTTTCAGCCCTGTTGGCAACTCGCGCCCTGCACTTGTCCGCAACAGTTCCTAACTCGGACAAGCCGAATTGATCGCGCAAGGAACGCAAGCTCTTGATCGGCTTGCGAAAATAACAAAACAAGACGTCCTATAGTTTGTCAAGCCCCAAAATAATGCCGCGGGGCAAATAAAGTTCGCTAAGCAGGCGCGTGGAAGTAACCTCATCCAAAAGATGAAGTAGCAGAAGGTGATGTGATTCGCACCTGAACAACAGA
>VGOB01000066.1 GCA_016865935.1 Chloroflexota bacterium
ACACCGGGAGCGCTTTCGGCTACACACGCGCTCAGTCAAACAGTCGCGGCGGCAACTCAATCAACTGGTGCGTCGTTGGACGGCGCTCCCAGCCGCACGCGGTCCATAGTGACTTTTGCGGTATTGCCAATAAACCAATGAGCCAAACATCTCTGTGAGGATTTGTTTGGCTCATTGGCACACACTTGCCCTGGCGGGAACGCAAGTGCCAGGGTTGGGCAATTGGCTCATTGCGAATGGCTGTTGGGATTCTCGGCTTTAAGTTTTTCTGCCCGGGCAACTTGAATCAGGCGATCATCCGCAGAAAGAAAAACCGGAGCAGGCAAATTGGCTTGGCGAAAGAATCGCGCGATCTTGAGTGCGCTGGCAAGATGGATTGCATCGTATGAACGGAGCGGATGTTTGCACACCAAATCGCGAGCGTCAGTGACGATTTCCAGAGTCGCGTCAATCAGTTGATATTCAAATTTGCTGTCATCATCAAACGCTGCGCGTGATTCAAGAAAAATGCTTCGCGTGATCGTTTTCTCGCGCAGGCGCCTTGCCAACGCGCTGGCGATCTCGACGATCAAAAGACGTGAGGAAATCAATAGCGGGGGTGGATTACCCGCGATCAAAGCGCGCACCAAGCACTCCCCGCCTCATTCACGTATCGCTTGACTGCCGCGCTTGTATCAAGGTAGTAAACACTCATGCTTTTTCGTCACGCTCTTCGATGACGATTTCCGAAAGTGGCTTGCCCGCTGACAATGTGCGCGCCAACGCGCGCCGCCGTTTCTCCGATATGCGACGACGCCCGTTGGGTTGAGGCATTTTATCGAGCAAACCGTGTCTTTGCAAGACGCGAAGCGCGCGCGCATATTCCGTACGACTCCACTTGGAAGGCGCGCCACGTTCTGGCTCGACGATCCTGATCTGAACCGGTTGATGCTCAGGCAAATCGAGCGATTGGATCGGGCGCAAATAACCACCCTCATAGATCGCTGTAATCGTTCGCTCCATCGTATTTCTCACTTCCTGCGTCTGCAACTACTTGGACGATTTCTTCGACCGGAACATCGCGCGCATCACGCCGTCGAAAAATTCGCCGACGTATTCCTGCTTGAATCCGGCAAGGATCGCAAAGACGTAGAGAAAAATCGGACCAACTTTGACGTCGCCGATGACGAGGTTACCTGCGACGATTCCGGCTTGCGAAAGCAAGAACAGAATCGCGCCGAGCAGAGCGCCGACGAACGGGCGCAGAAAATAATTCAGCGCGTACGCCGGATCGTATTCGCGATACTGAACGAACCAGGGCAAGTTGAACAACCCGCCGATCACGCCGCCGATCATTCCCCACCCGACCGCGCGCAACAACACGACCAAGTCCGCCACCACCGGCAAACCGAACAACGTGAGATTGACGACGTACGTCAGCGCGATCAGCGCGCCGCCGACCACAAGCATCAGCAATTCCCACAACGTCAGAAAAATCACGCCGAGCCCGCGCGCGGCTTTCATACTCCGTTGCGCGCGTTTCAATTTCGCGTCCACCGATTGGATCGAAAATTCGGCGCGCGCGTAATCACGCGCTTCGACGGCTTGGCGCGCCTCTTTCAACAATCCGAAACAGAAATCGGTCGCGACTTTGCTGTCGTGCAAATCCATTTTCACTTCGCCGTACAAGCGCTCGATCCGTTCCGCGAGCGGCGCAAAGCGATCATCGTCCGCGCGGCGGTACGGGTGCGACACCAGGATCGGCTCCGGCGTGGGAATGTCCGGATCGATCACCGGCGGTGGCGGCGGAGTGGGTGCGCGATCGATGGGCGGCAGGATCGGCGCGGGAGTCGGGTTGTCGTCGGGCGATGGCGGCGCGACGGTTGTGATCGGTTGCGCGGGTTCGACGATGTAGTTGGGCAACGGCGGCGCGTTGTCGTCGCCGAACAACGCGTCCACCGGACGAGTTTTAGACGGGCTGGGCATTGATGATCACCTCCGCGAGCGCGCGATACGCTTCCGCGCCGTCGCTGTGTGTGTCCACTTCGAGAATCGTGCGATGCTGCGCGGGCGCTTCGGCAAAGCGCACGCTCTCCTTGATCGTGACGTTCAACAATTTATTCGGGTACGCCGTCCGCACGCGCTCGAGCACTTCGCGCGAGTGCGTGCGACGCGGATTGTACATCGTCGGCACGATGCCGAGCATTTTCAAATTCGGATTGAGCCGACGTTGCACGCGCGCGACCACGTCAATCAGCGCGTCGAGTCCGCGCATCGCGAGAAATTCGCATTGCAACGGCACGAGAATTTCGTCGGCGGCGGCGAGCGCGTTCACGGTGAGCAGTCCCAGACTCGGCGGGCAATCAATCAGGACGAAATTGTAATTGTCGCGAATGTTCGCGATCGCATCGCGCAAAACGTACTCGCGCCCCATCATCGCGACGAGTTGCAGTTCCGCGCCCGCGAGGTCAATGTTCGACGGGATCAGATCGAGGTGCGGACGAACGTGGTGCGTGACGGCGGCAATCGGAATGCGCGTGTCGGTGAGAATCGAGTACAGCGTGAATTCGAGATCGTACGCGGGCAAGCCCGTGCCAATCGAAAGCGCGCCTTGCGGATCGGCGTCAATCAAGAGCGTGTAGTTTTCTTTTTCGGCGAGCGCGGCGCCCAGGTTGATCGTCGTCGTCGTTTTGCCGACGCCGCCTTTTTGGTTGGTGACTGCAATCACGCGTCCCATAGGTCTATTATACCACAAAATAGCAGTCAGCGGTCAGCCGTCAGCGATCAAGAAGTTTTCTCCAAAATCTCGACCGGCACTTTAGCCAAGCGTTTGAATTCTTCCGCGTCGGCGCGCGTACCGGCAACATCCGCATCGCCATAGTGCATCGGAATCGCGAGCGCGGGCTGGAGCGTGTGCGCGGCTTCCACCGCTTCCAGCGCGGTCATCACGTACTTGCCGCTCACCGGCAACAGCGCGATGTCGCATTTGATCTGCGTCATTTCCGGAATCAGATCCGTGTCGCCGGTGTGATAAATGCGCTTGCCGTTCAGCGTGATGATGTAACCGACGTGCCCCGATTCTTTCGGATGAAATTTCTTGTTCGGATTGTACGCCGGTACGATTTCGAGCGCGACGCCGTGCACCGTCAACTTGTCGCCGGGCTTGACAAGCGTGATCTGCACATTCGATTTCGCGGCGACCGACGGCGGCGCGACGACGACCGTTCCGGCGTGCGAAATTTTCGCGATGTCGTCCGGCGAAAAATGATCGCGATGTTCGTGCGTCACCAGAACGATGTCCGCTTTCGGTGTGTCCGCCGTCAGTTTCCACGGATCAATGTAAACGATCTTTTCGCCGGTCAACCGGAAACTATCGTGACCGAGCCAGAAGATGTTGTCTGCCATTTTGCCTCCTCTGGTTCAAAGTTCAATGTTCAAAGTTCGAGGTTGGAGTATCCATCAAACTTTGAACCTTGAACCTTGAACTCAATTTGACGTTCACGAATTTCTGATCTATAATTGAGTCACACACGCGGGAGTAGTTCAGTGGCAGAACGCCACCTTCCCAAGGTGGATGTCGTGGGTTCAAGTCCCATCTCCCGCTTGTACCTGGAAGGTTTCCAAAACCTTCCAGGTTTTTCACTTGAGGTGCCCAATGCCGCGCCAATACTCGATGACCGAAGCGACCCAGATCGCGCGCCGCGCCGCGCGCGATCTTACCGCGTGGCTCTCCGCCGATCCGCGCACCGTGCGCGTTCGCAACGTCGAAGACGATCCGGAATTCCGCCGCGCGGACGTTGATCTGATCTGGGAAACGCGCCGCCGCGCGTACAAGATCGAGATCAAGGGCGATCGTTTGCACGCGACCGGCAACTTTTTTTTCGAGACGATCAGCAATCGCGAAAAAGCGACACCCGGCTGTTTCCTCTACACGCAAGCCGATTTCGTCTTTTACTATTTCGTCACGCCGCGCGTGCTGTACATTTTGCCGATGCCCGCGACGCGCGATTGGTTTTGCGCGAATCTCGCGCGCTTTCCAGAACGCGCAACGACCACGCCGGTTGGCGACGCGAGCTACACCACCGTCGGACGGCTGGTGCCGATTGCAATCGTCCTGCGCGAAGTGTCGGGCGTTCGTATGAAGCAACTCGCGCGATCGGTCTAAATGTCATTGCGAGCGAAGCAATCCCCAATTCGCACTGCGGAGATTGCTTCGTCGCATCCTTCGACTCCACTCCGTTCCGCTCAGGATGCTCCTCGCAATGACAAGACGCGCCGCGCGTCAGCTCGGCTTCTTCACCCACTTGACGTTGCCCCAATCCCCTTTCTTCACGTAGACGATTCCCAAATTGAAAACCTGTCCGATGTAACCCTCGTTGTTGCAGGTAAATTCGTACTCGTCGGTTTGCGGATAACCGAGATTTTTTTGCTGCGCGAATTTGTACAGCGCGGCTTGATCGTTGATCGGCATCCACGTCCGTTTTTTCGCTTCCGCCAAAACGGTTTGCTCCAAGGTTTGAGTTGGCACAGGGGTTCCTCCACTCGCGCGACGCGCGAACGTCAACAAAAAACAAACGTGATGTTTTTCCGGCAAACCCATCCCGGAAACGAAATCGCTCTTGCTTTGATCTTCGACGAACGCAAAATACGGACCGTTTTTCAACGCGGTGTTCAAGTTCGCAAAAATCGCCACGTTCGCCTGCCCGTTCGCGTCCGTCACAACCTTGGTCGGCACGTCGCCGGGCTCGCGTCCGACCCAGTCTACGACGCAAGTGATGTTCGGTGCGGGCTGGTTCGCCGCATCGAGTACGGTGAAGAAGATGTGATGCTTGCCTCCGGCTTCCGCCACGTCTTGATACTGCGCGTTCGTCAAATCCCACACCGCGTTCGCCGTTTCATTCGCGCTCACTCCCAAATTCGTCAAGCGACTGTCGAATGACATTGTTTCCCCCTTCCGGTAATTGGGTGATTAGGTGATTGGGTGATTTTTGTCATTTGTCATTTGTCATTTTTCCATTTGTCATTGCTTTTTGAGCCACTTGACCTTGCCCCAATCGCCTTTCTTCACGTAGACGATTCCCAGGTTGAACACTTGCGCGAGATACGTTGCGTTCTTGAACGCGAATTCAAATTCGTCGGTCTGCGGGTACCCAAGATCGTTTTCCTGCGCGAACCAGTACAGCGCGGCTTGATCGTTGATCGGCATCCAGATCATCGTGCGCGCGGCGCGCCACGCGGCAAGTTCGAGCGCGATCCGATCGTACTCGACGTTCGGTCCCGGACAATCCGGCTTGCCGACCGGATCGATCGCGCTGTGACCGATCAGCGTGCGACGCGCGCCGTACGCCAGATCGAATTGCTCCGCCAGCCACAACAGCAGACGATTGTTCGCGTCGTACATTTCCGGCGTCCACTTGTCGGCGGGCATCCCCTCGTGTTCAATGCTGATCGTGTACAAATTCGGATTGATCTTGGGGATCAGGTCTTGCCAGGTCGGTTGCACCGGCTTGCCGGAGGGATTGTACCACTGCCCATCTTTCCACGCCAAGCCGTTCGCATACGCCGTATCATTCACCGAAACGTACTGCTCAATCGTTCCGTCCTTGCCAACGCAAAAATGCGCGGACGCTTTGCGCGCGGGATCGTTGAACGTCGGAAAGACCGCGCTCATTTTTCCCGCCGCGATGTGCAACACAACTGCTTTGACTTTTTGACCGCCGCGCCCGATCGAAAAATTATCGCTGACAATCGGACGCTTGGTTGCAAACGGACACCAATCGAGTGGCACGACTACCCCCAATTGACAATTCACAATTATCAATTGACAATTGTGAATTGCAAATTGTCAATTTTGTTTCTTCACCCACTTGACATTTCCCCAATCGCCTTTCTTCACGTAGACGATTCCCAGGTTGAATACTTGCGCGATGTAGCCCGCGTTGTTGAACGTGAATTCAAATTCGTCGGTTTGCGGGTAACCCAGGTTGTTTTCTTGCGCGAATCTGTACAGCGCGGCTTGATCGTTGATCGGCATCCAGGTCAACGTTTTGGCTTTGGCGATTGCCGCGGCAGGAACTGGATCGGCGGGGGGCGGCGATTGCGCGGGCAGGCGAACGCGATAATTGTTTTGCAGCGCAGCGCGAAAATCGTTGACGAGCGCGCCGCGATTCGAAATGCTCCAGCCATCCGGATCGCCGGGTAGATCCTGCCAACGAAACAGCACGAGCGCTTGAATCGGCTGATTCGCCGTAATCGCGTTCCAATCGTTGATCTCTTTGAACGCAAGTTGAATCCAATTGACGTTTTGATTTTGCCAGAATTGCGCTTGCGTCTCGGTGATCAACACCGGCAACGATTTCAACGACGATGGAATCGCGCCGATGAAATCGCGATACGCGCGAAATTCAAATTGACGATTCTGGAACGGCGCGTCCATCGGGCGATTGATCGTGACGAGACTGGGATCGAGTCCGTGCGTGTAGGTGTGAATCGAGATCGCGTCCGGCTTGGCGTTCAGCGCGACGCACTGCGTCAAAACGTCCTGGAAGTATTTCACCCAATCGCCGTTCGCGTTACCGGAGTACGCGGTCTGGTTGTTCCAGGGCGCAGGCGCAGATGGCACGACCCAGTCGTCCGTGTGTCCCGGCAATTTTTTGATCGCGGCGCGACACTTGGCAAAGCATTGCGCGTACAGCGCGGGCGCGATCACTTCGCCGCCGTTGCCATCGGAATTGCCGGGGCGTTCCCAGCCGCTGTTCGTCTCGTTGCCGATCACCCAAATCTGCGCGCCGCTCGACGACGCGACGAACGCCGCGCATTGTTGCGCGAACGCGTCGTACTGCGCGGCAGACGGAATCGTTCCCGCCGATCCATAACCATTGTTGAGGCGAACGATTGGACGCACGACCGCGTTTGCGAGCGCAGAAAAATTGCCAGCGTGATCCGGCGGGTTGACCTGGACGCTGACGACGACCCAGCCGGTTTTGCCCGCGCCGGTGAAATGCGATTCCGCGCCCGGGTCGTGCATTCCGAAAATGTGAGAAGGTAACTGAGGCATCGCAACCTCCGATTGGATGATTGGGTGGTTCGATGATTGGATTGTAAATCGGATGAGGCAAGGTGTCAAGCGGGGATCACGCGCGAGCGCGTCCCTGCGATCGAAATCTTCACCAGCGTCTTGACCGCGACGCCGGTTTCCGCTTGCACGCGCGCAACGCCGCCGTACTCGATTTTCTCCGCAACGCAAATGACATCGCGAATCTGCGCGCCCGCTTGACGAATCGCGCGAATCAACGCGATCAAAGTACCGCCGGTGCTGATCAGATCGTCCACGATCAAAACCTGATCGCCGCGTTCGACGCCGTTGAGGTAGAGCGTCCCGTGCGCGTACTCCATCGCGAACTCAACCGCGATTTGACCCGGCACGCCGGAGGGATTCCAGCGCACGAGCGCGAGCGGCAAATCCGACGCGAGCGCGACCGCCGCGACGAGAATCGCGCCGCGATCTTCTTCGCCGACGAGTTTCGTCACGCCGTCGAGATTCGCCACGCGCAAAACGCGCGTCGCCGCCTCGCGCAAAAGTCCCGGCGACACGGCAGGAACTTGCTCCGTCAGCGCGTTCAGGATGAATTGATATTTACCAACTGCGACGAGCGGCTTGTCGTGGAAAGATGCTTCAAGTAAATTCATCGTACGTCGAGTTTCAGGTTTCAAGTTTCAGGTTCAAGATTCACGCAACACGCATCACGCTTCACTCGCCTCATCGCCTCCGGCAGCCGCACGAGCAAATCTCCGGCGACCACACCCGCGTCGCCGATTTCGCGTTGCGCGATTTCTCCGGCGAGTCCGTGAATGTACGCGCCGACGATTGCCGCGTCGCGTAGAGTCAATCCTTGCGCGAGCATCGCGGCGATTGTGCCGGCGAGCACGTCGCCGGTGCCAGCCGTAGCAAGCGCGGGTGTCGCAAAAGGCAAAAGCGTCGCGCGACCATCCGGCGACGCGATGACTGTGTGCGCGCCTTTCAGTACGACAACCTGTTGCCACTGCGCCGCAAATTTTTTCGCGATGTTCACGCGGTCGGCTTGGATCGCGTCGCGCGACAAACCGGTGAGCATCGCCATTTCGCCAGGATGCGGCGTGAGAATCGCGCGATTCGGCGCGAGCCGCGTCCACCACTCGCCGGATTGCTCAAGCGCGAAGAGCGCGTCGGCGTCAACCACCAGATGGCTGATGGCTGATGGCTGATGGCTCACTTGCGCCAACAGTGATTGAACAAAAGCAACCGTTTCCGGCTTGCGACCGAAACCGCAACCGATGAGGAGCGCGTCGTAACCCGGCAGATGATCGATCAAGACGCGCGCAGAATCGCGAACGAGCGCGCCGTCGTCATCCGGCAAAACGACGAACGTCGTCTCGTGCAACGCGCTCGCGATCAGCGGATAAATCGTGCGCGCGAGCGCGAGCGTGACGAGCCCCGCGCCCGCGCGCGTCGCCGCCGATCCGGCGAGAAACGCCGCGCCGACGTAATTCGCCGAGCCGGCGCAAATCATCGCTTTGCCAAACGTGCCTTTGTGCGAATCGCGCGCGCGTACCGGAAGCCGCGCGGAAATTTCGCGCGCGGTGGCAACGTCGGGCGCGTCGCCATCTGCCCACTCCGAAGGAATTCCAATATCCGCGACGACGACTTCGCCGACCGCGTTCGCGCCGGGAAAAGTGAGCTGTCCGATTTTGGGAAACGCGAACGTGACTGTGAGATCAGCGTTGAGCGCGGCGGGGTCGAGCGCGCCGGTGTCTGGGTCGAGTCCGCTGGGGAGGTCAACGGCAACGATGGTGCGAGAGGGGAAGAGGGGGAGACAAGGTGACAGGGTGACAAGGCGCTCTGTGTCTCCGTGTCTCCGTGTCTCCGTGTCTATCGTTTCCAGCAATTCTTTCAACAGTCCATCAATCGAACGCGTGACGCCGGTGCCAAGCAGCGCGTCAACAATGAGGTCGGTATCGGCAAGCGATTTTTTCAGCGCGACGAAATCTGCGTCGTCTTCGGCGCGCGTGGTGGCAATGTTGCGTTCGCGGCAGAGTTGGAAATTTTCGTCGGCAGGATTTTCCGCGCGTTTCCAGATGTAGAGCACGACGCGCGCGCCGGCATCGCGGAGATAGCGCGCACAGACCAAGCCATCACCGCCGTTGTTGCCGGGACCAACGAGAACGAGGACGCGCAAAGCGCGCGCGCTCCATCGTTCGATGATCGCATCGGCGACGGCTTGCCCGGCGCGTTCCATCATCTGCGCGTAGGTATTGCCGCTGGCATCGGCGCGCTGTTCGAGCGCGCGCATTTGATCGGCGGTGACAAGTTTCATAGACGATCCTGGGTTTCAAGTTTCAGGTTCAAGGTTTAAGTTGATCGTCTCCATTATACTCTATCACGCCGAAATGTGGAATCGCGCGCGCGTCAACGTAGAATCAGAGACAGATACAAATCCACCGTATAGTCACAAAAGGGCAAGAGGAGATCAATCCCCCTTCAAAAACAACAGACGGCAGAGGGATTATCTGCCATCAGTTGACACTCGCCGCTCAGCCTATGCCTGCTTTCTCGGTCGGTACTGAATCGCCTCCGCAAGGTGCGGCGTTTCGATCTTGTCACTGTTGCCCAAGTCCGCAATTGTGCGCGCGAGTTTCAGAATGCGATGGTACGCGCGCGCGCTCATCTGCATCTGTTGCATCGCCGCGCGCAACAGATTCTTGCCCGCGTCTTCGATCACGCAGTACTGGCGCACTTCGGCGGGTCCCATATCCGCGTTCACTTGCAACTTGGTTCCGGCGAAGCGCGCGCGTTGCCGTTCGCGCGCCTGCTCCACGCGCGCGCGAATCGCGTCCGATTTTTCGCCGAGCCGATCTCCCGACAGTTTTTCGTAATCCACGCGCGGCACTTCGACGTGAATGTCAATCCGATCCAACAAGGGACCGCTGATCCGTTTTTGATAACGCATCACATTCGCGAGCGAGCAAGTACATTCTTTCACCGGATCGCCGTAATAACCACACTGGCAGGGATTCATCGCGGCGACCAGCATAAAATTCGCGGGGAATGTGAGCGAACCACTGACGCGCGCAATCGAAACGAATTTATCTTCGAGGGGTTGCCGTAAAACTTCGGTGCTACGCGTATCGAACTCCGGCAGTTCGTCCAGGAACAACACGCCGCGATGCGCGAGCGAGATTTCGCCGGGGTGGGGCCAGCGTCCGCCGCCGACCAAGCCCGCGTGCGAAATCGTATGATGCGGCGCGCGAAAGGGACGATGCCGAATCAACGGCGAATCGCTTGGCAACATATCGTTCACCGAATAAATGCGTGTGATCTCCAACGCTTCGTCAAGTGTCAGGTTGGGCAGAATCGAAGGCACGGAGCGCGCGAGCAGAGTCTTCCCCGCGCCAGGCGGTCCCGTCATCAAGATGTTGTGCTGTCCCGCCGCCGCCACTTCGAGCGCGCGCTTGACATGTTCTTGTCCGCGAATCTCGGAAAAGTCGGTGGCATAGGTGGGGGAAGTTTCGGGAGTAAAATCGCGCGTGCCGCGATACGGCGCAATCGGTTGCATTCCTTGCAGATGCATCACGAGCGCGAACAAGGTTTCGATGGGATACACATTTACGTCGGGGATGAGCGCGGCTTCCGGCGCATCACTCGCGGGGACGAACAAGGTATCAAAGCCGCGCTCGCGCGCGACCGCCGCCATCGGCAAGACGCCGTTGGTGTGGCGCACGATGCCGTCGAGCGACAGTTCGCCGATGATGAGCGCGCGCGATAAATCGGCGGCGAGTTGTTCCGACGCGAGCAACAAACCGACTGCCATCGGCAAATCGTACGCGGGACCTTCTTTACGCAGATCGGCGGGCGCAAGGTTGACGGTAATGCGCTTGAGTGGATAAGCGAACCCGGAATTTCTCACCGCGGCGCGGACGCGTTCGCGCGATTCTTGCACCGCGGTATCCGGCAAGCCAACGATCGTGAAACCGATCTGACCGCCGGAGACATCCACTTCGACATCCACGAGCGCGCCGTCCAGACCGACGACCGCGCAACTGATCACTTTGGCAAGCATCGTCGCGACTCCATGAGCAGAGCAAGGATGATCCAATTGTAGCGCGATGGAGAAGATACGTCAAATCGTCAGACACCGCCTTGGCTAGCGTTTCAAAATCGGCACAAAGACGCGCCAATCCAGCGGGACGCGGTATTCGTCCGCGCCCACATCCGACGCCGCGCCGAACGGACGCGCGTGCCCATCGCTCCGACGATCAGTCCGGGGACGATCAGCAAAATCGGCAGACGCGCGCAGACGACGCGCGAAAAATATGTCTTCATCACAAACTCCAGAAACGCGTTGCGAAAATAATGTTTTCTCATCGCGTTGATTGTACGATCGCGCGGCAACCGGGTAAATGAAAAAATTCCCCTACTCGATCACGGCTGGTGCAAAGTCTATTGACTTGCCAACCAACCTAACTCCCAAGCCCCTTCCCTGCGAGGGAAGGGGAGCAACTTTCCCCCTTTCCTCGTAGGAGGGGGCAGGGGGATAGGTCGGACGCGACTTGGCACCAGCCGTACTACTCGATTGGCAACGCTTGACGAGTATGCTACAATGGAAGCAAAGAAATTTCCTCCGGTCGGCGGGCATCCGTCGGCGGTCGTGTTTGGAGAAAGAAAAGTGAAACCGATTTTGTTTGTTGTCGCGCTCTGCCTGCTCGCGCTAATGATCCCAGGATTGGCAATCGCGCCGCGCGCGTATGCCACGATTTGCACGCAAGCGCCAAACAATCTCACGACGAATGGCTCGATGCTGGGTCCCGGACACGCGACGCCCTACGGCGCCGTCGCGGACGCGTGGAATCCGTTCGTGCTCAGCGCGACGACGCCGAACTTTGAATGGGTTGACTACAACGCCAACGGCGACACAGGGGGCGGGGGTTCGCAGTACATCTGGGCTGATCTCGACGCGTTCGACGCGGGAATTTATCAGACGATCACCGGCTTGACGCCCGGCGTCTACTATCATTTCGCGCTGGGTTTCGCGCAAGCCGCGTTCGATCTCGATGGACAGGGAAACGCGCGCAACAATTTGATCGGGCGGCAAGTCGGCGTGGATCGAACCGGCGGGACGAATCCAAGTTCGCCCAACGTCACCTGGGGCAATGTCTACTGGGACGGCATCGCCGCGCTCAACATTCCCGATCTCAGTATGACGTTTGTCGCGCAAGCAAACCAGGCGACGATTTTTTTGCGCGTCGTCAACACCAACGTCAACAACGGACGCAGTAAAGTTTGGTTCGATGTCGTGTGTATGCGCGCGCTCGATCCGCAACCGAGTCCGCACGCGCTTTATCTCCCGATCATTCTTGCCGGCGCGAGCGCGTGCGCGCCGACGACGCTCGCGACGATTCCGGTCGGCACGCACCCCAAAGGCGTCGCCGCGGATCCGGTGACGAACCAGGTCTACGTCAGTCTGTTCGATAGTTCATCCGTCGCGGTGATCGCGGCGGCATCGAATCAGAAGATCGCCGAGTGGTCTACGAGCAGCGCCGGACACGCGAACGGAATCGGCGTGACGAGCGGGCGCGTCTTCGTCGCGCTGCGCGACGCATCCAGTGTCGCGATCCTGAACGCGGCGACCGGCGCGCTGATCGCGACTCCGGCGGTGGGCTCGTTGCCGTATGGCGTCAGCGCGGTCAACGGCAAAGTGTGGGTGGCGAATTTCGGATCGAACTCGGTTTCGGTGTTGGACGCGGCAAGCGCGACGGTGATCGCCACGCCCAGCGGCGGCGGCAATCCCGCGCTCGCCGCTCCGGCGACGAGCCGCGCGTACGTGACATATTTCGGCGGAGGCGTGCTGGAGGTGAGCGACACCGGAAGCGTGGCGCGCGATTTCACGACGACCGGCGTCGGATCGTATGGAGTCGCTTACAACTCCGCCGCGAACCTGATCTACATTTCCAATCGAAACAATTCCCAGGTCGCGGCGTTGGCAAGCGCGACCGGCGCAAGCGTCAAGAGCGTGACGCTGACCCAGGTTCCGTACGGCTTGGCGTACAATCCCGGCACGAATCACTTGTTCGTCGTTTTGGCAGAGGCAAATCAACTTGCCGTACTGGACGGAACGACGCTGCACACGCTCGCAGTCGTGTCGCTCGGAACGCAAGGCGACGATGGCGGCGATGGAATCGCGGTGATGAACAATCGCGTCTACGTCGCGAACAACGCGGCGGGAACTGTCAGCGTGATTTCCGATCCGTGCGGCGTCGCGTCTCCGCGCCGTTGACGGATCAATCGCCGAAACAAATTCCCAGATCGCGCGCGGTCATCATCGTATCGCAGTCGAGCGGCACCGCGCGCATCCGTCCCGCCACTTCTTCCAGCGGCACGTAATTCACGTTCGGCGGATCGAGCGCGACCATCACGCCGGATTGTCCCTCTTCCAACGCGCGCACTGCCGCCGCGCCAAAGCGCAGCGCGATCAACCGATCCTGCGCGGTGGGCGAGCCGCCGCGCAACAAATGCCCCAACACGACGACGCGCGTTTCCTTGCCGGTCAGCGCGCTCAAATCGGCGGCAACTTTTTCGCCGATGCCGCCCAAGCGTTCCCCTTGTCCGGCGATTTTTTCTTTGATCGTGATTTCGCCGCCCTTGGGTTTCGCGCCTTCGGCGACGACGACGATCGAGAAATTTCTGCCTTGCTCGTCACGCGCTTTGATTTTGGCGACGACCTTCTGCAAATCGTACGGGATTTCCGGAATCAGAATCACGTCAGTCGATCCGGCGACTCCGGCGTGCAGCGCGATCCATCCGGCATAGCGCCCCATCACTTCGACGATCATCACGCGCCCGTGCGACGCGGCGGTGCTGTGCAAACGATCCAGACACTCGGTCGCAAACGCGACGGCGGTATCGAAACCGAACGTGACGACGGTGCGATCGAGATCGTTGTCAATCGTTTTCGGCACGCCGACGACGCGCAGACCTTTGTGCGCGAGCGCGTTCCCAATCGCGAGCGAACCATCGCCGCCGATCGTGATCAGCGCGTCGAGATGATGGAGCATAAAACTTCGCACCAGTTCATCACTGCGATCGATGTACTGGATGTTGCCGCTGGGATCCGTGATCGGATAATGCAACGGGCTGTTGCGGTTCGTCGTGCCAAGAATCGTGCCGCCCAAATGCGTGATGCCGCGCACGCGCTCGCGCGTCAGCCGGATCAGTCCGCCGTCCACGTACTGCTCCGGCAACAACAAGCCGGTATAGCCGTCGCGAATGCCGTAACATTCCCAGTTGCGATTCAAGCCCGCCAGCACGACGGCGCGAATCACCGCGTTCAGTCCCGGCGCGTCGCCGCCGCCGGTGCTGATCGCGATGCGTTTGATTGACGAGTGTGTCATAACGATTGCCTCCAAAAAGCGCGTCAAGTATAGCACGAGGATCGGAAAATAAAAAATCGTGAGCAAGTTCGCTGAACTTGCTCACGATTTGATTTTACGGTTTCGGCGTGACGGGCGGCAACAACGTTGGCACAAACCCCGGCGGCGCTGGAGTCGCGTCGGCTTGCGGCGTGACCGGCGGCGTGGGCGTCCACACCGGCGTCGCCGTCGGCGCGAACGGCGGCATATCCAACAAACTTTGCAGTGACATGCCCAGCGACGTTTCGATCAGAAACACTTTGGATTTTTCGCCGGTGTACGTGACGTAGTAGAGCGATCCATCCAAAGTCGCGTTGCCGAGCAAGAGTCCATAGGTCGTGCCGTCTTTCATCACGCCGCGCAATTCCAGCCGCGCGGGCGCAAACCCGAACGCCGCCAGATCGGTCACCGTGATCGTGCGCACGAGTTTGAGATTGGCAAACGCGTTGGCGACGGCGTCCGCCTTGTTGCTATCGGCGGGTTTGTCCTCCGGCGAAGTGAGCCGCCAGCCGCCAGCCGTGCGCGTGATCGAGACGACGCGCGGCAGGCGCAAATCGCTGATGATGATCGTTTGCACGTCGGCGGCGTTGAGTTGAAAGATGTACGGCGCCGGAGTTGCGGCGGGCGTGCCTTGCCGCGCGCTCAATTGTTCCGACGTCAGCGGCGATTCGACTTGGAGCGCGTAGACGATCAGCACCACCGCCACCGCCACGACGAATAACGTGTAGCGCGGTTTCACGTTAGCGTCTCCTCCACCACATCAGCGCGCCGACGCTCAGGATCGCCAAGGGGATGAGCAGAAAACTCGACCAGAAGACGAAGACGGTTTGCTCCGCCGTCAAAAAGATCGGGCGGCTGTCTGCCGGTTTCGACGGGATCGCGATCAGCGTTTCTTGCCCGGCGAGCCAGTGCAACATATTGCCGAACAACATTCCGTTGCCGGATTGGATGCGCTGTTGCTGACCGCCGACGCTGACGCGCGCGTTCAAGGTGCCGTTCGTCACAAAGTTCGAATTGCCGATCGCGACCAGGCGCGCCGACTTTTCGCCGCGCGCTTCCACCGCGTACGCCAGATCGAGCGGACCTTTCGCGTCCTTGTCATCGGGCTTGGCATTCTGCGCTTTGAGCGATGCGAAATCCGTTTCGCCCCACGATTGATCGCTCGTCGCGAAGAGTGCGCTGGGACTGCGCGAGGATTGCGCGCCGCTCAACGCTTGAATCGAGCGGATGCCGGGGAAGAAACTGCTCTGCCCCACCAGGTCTTTCGTGACGGGATGCGATTTATAGTTGTTGATCACCGGCACTTGCGCTTGCCCAAAGAAACCAAACTTGGGATCGATCACCGAATCGTTGCGGAACGCCAAGCCCCATTCTTTGAGCAAACCGTCCAAGCCGCTCTCGATTTGCGGATCGACCATCACCAAGACGCGCCCGCCCTGCTCCAGATAATCGCCGACGTACTTGACTTCGGCGGGATCGAACGGCTGCTTGGGTCCCGTGATGATCAGCGCGGTGATGTCTGCGGGTAGCGTTTGCGTCAACGTTTTGAGATCGAGCAGCGCGACGCGATAGTTGTCCGATTCCATCGCGGTCTTCATCAAACTATAGCCCTCGGCGCCCGTATCTTCGGGGCTATGCTCGCCGTGCCCGGTGGTAAAGTAGATCGTCGGCTGTTGTTCTTGCGAGATTTTGTGGATCGCGTTGGTGAAACTTTGCTCGTCCACCGCGAACACGTTTTCGCGCCGCTTGCCGCGCTCGAAGACGACGGTGCCGTCCATCTGCACCTTGTATTCAGTCGCGATCTGCGGCTCGGCGAACGGATCAATGAATTTGTACGTTAGCTTGCCGGTAACGCTCGCATACTCGCGCAGACGATCACTGGCTTGTTGCTGGGTCTGCAGATTATCCGTCGTATAAAAACCGATGACCTGCACCGGTTCTTTCAGATCTTGCAGAATTTGAATCGTCTTCTCGGACAACGTGAACGATTTGTTCACCGTCACGTCTTGGCGAATGTGATAGCGTTGCCCCAGAAAGTTGAGCACGCCCACGATCGCGATGAACGCGAGCGAGATCAAGAGTGCGTTCGAGCCGTAGCGCGCGGTGCGGCTGGTGACCGCTTCGCGCACCAAGGCGAATTTGAAGAACAGGAACAGCAGGAAGAACACGCCGCCGATGCCGATCAGGATCGGCAGGTTTTCGAGCGGTAGATTTTTCAGGATGTTGAGGGTGTTGAGGACGTACAGCACTCCCGCCGCCACCCAGAACGCGAACGCAAGCGCGGCAAAATAATCTGCCCAGGCGTATAATTTTTCACGCATTAGCGCCACCTCTTCGTCTGCAACACTTGGGTTGCCAGGAATAAAAAGATCGCCACGAGACTGAACGCGTACACGATGTCACTCGTGTCCACCACGCCCCGGAACAAATCGTTAAAGTGCCGCGGCAGCGCGATGTACGTCAGCGCGTCCGATACGGCGCCGGGACCAAAAACGCCGCCCGCCGCATCCGCGATCCAAAGCAACAGCAAAATGACCAAGCTCACGAAAAACGCGATGATCTGATTTTGCGTCACCGACGAACCGAACACGCCGACCGCGAGGTACGCCGCGCCGATCAGCACAAAGCCCAGATAGCCGGTCAGGATCGGTCCATAGTCCGGCGGTCCGAACACTTGCAAGATCAACACATAGTACAGCGTGGGCGCTAAGAGCATCACGACGAACAGAATGAAACTGCCCAGGAATTTGCCCAGCACCACTTGCCAATCGTGCACCGGCGCGGTGAGCAAGAGTTCAATCGTGCCCATCCGTTGCTCTTCCGCCAGCAAACGCATCGTCAACGCCGGCGCGACGATCAGCAACACGAAAATCATATTGCTGAACAGATTGCGCAGCGACGCTTCGCGCGTGTTGATCAGGATCAGCGCAAAGAGATAACCCATCGCGATCAGGAACAACGCGCTCACCACGTACGCAATCGGCGAAACGAAATACGCTTTCAATTCGCGCTGGGTAATCGCCCAGATGTTTTTCATTGCACTACCTCCTCCGATGTCGTCAGTTTCAAGAACACTTCTTCCAGCGACAAACTGACCGGGCGCAATTCCAACAAACCCCAGCCGCGTTGCACCGCCAGCGCGGCAATTTCCGCGCGGCGATCCGTTCCCAGGTTCGTTTCGATTTCGTACACGCCATCCGCTCTGGCTTGCGCGCTCAGCACGCCTTGCACTTTTTCCAGTTCGGACGCGATTTCCGGCGCGGACTTTACCACCTGCAAGTGAATGTGCTCTGCGCCGCGCACGCGCGCGCTCAAGCGTTCCGGCGTATCCTCCGCAACGATCTTGCCGTCGTTGATGATCAAAACGCGCGAGCAGGTCTGGCTCACTTCGGGCAAAATGTGCGTGCTGAGAATGACGGTGTGATCGCCCGCGAGCGATTTGATCAAATTGCGAATGTCAATGATCTGTTTCGGATCGAGCCCGATCGTCGGCTCGTCCATAATCAGGACTTTGGGACTGTGCACCAACGCTTGCGCGATCCCGACGCGTTGGCGGAACCCTTTCGACAGTTTGCCGATCAGCGTGTCGGCGCGTTCGCCGATGCTGGTCATTTCCATCACGCGATCGATCGCGGCATCGCGATCGGAGACGCCGCGCAAGCGCGCGACAAAGTCCAAGTAATCCCACACCGACATTTCGGTGTAGAGCGGCACGGTTTCTGGCAAGTACCCGATGCGCTTGCGAACCTCGATGGATTCGTCGAAGACATCGTAGCCCGCGACGCGCGCGGCGCCGGACGACGGCGGCATATAGCCGGTCAGGATGCGCATCGTCGTCGTCTTGCCAGCGCCGTTCGGTCCGAGAAATCCGAGGATCTCTCCTTTTTGCACGTCGAACGAAACCTGGCGCAACGCCTCGAAATCACCGTACCACTTGGCGAGGTTTTGCACCTGGATCGTCGGCGTGCCATTCGTCATTGCACCTGGCATAACCAACTCCTTTGAGAATTTCAGATTTTCGATTTCTGATTGCTGATTTACAGTAACTGCTCAGGCTGTCATTCTGAGGAGCGGTTTTTGCGACGAACGCTTTGCGTCTCGCAATTCGCGATTAGCGATTAGCGAGATGCTTCGCTTCGCTCAGCATGACAATGGGCTGAGCAGTTACGATTTACAACAACTAACGTTATCCGATCAGAATGAGAGCGAGATTAAACGCGAATTAAAATGCGCTTACACTGGGAATCGCGTCAGCGCGTGGTCAGATACGGGCGGACGTCTTCCTTGGGCAGGTCGAAATTCCTGCCGATGTCCAAAACCGTATTATATTCGAGATACGGATGGTTATCGGTCAAGATCAGCCCATTGCCCACGTACCGCCGGATCGCCTCGGGTCCCAGATCGAAAGACGCGAAGAATTGATCCACGCTGACATAGCCCCCTTCTTGCAACAGCGCTTCCATTTTCGGATCGGCAAAGCGCGCGCGAATGATGGACGCGTCAATGCGGATGCCGTCCGGCATCGCCACGGCGTAACTGCCGCCGCCCCACAACGTGGTGTTGGGAAAGACGCTGACAAACGTCCGCAAGAGAATCTTGTAATCTTTTTCCGGAATGCCGGTATGCAACCACTGCGCCACAATCCCGCCCGGCTTCAAGCGCGACGCGACCAGCCGATAGTACTCGGCGGAATAGAGATTGTTCGCGCCGGCAAACCAGGGCAGGATCACATCCGCCTCGATCACGTCATAGCGTTCCCGAGTCACCAGCAAAAAGTTGCGCCCGTCGTCCACGCGCGCGCGGACGCGCGGATCGTGCAAGACGCGATAGTTGGTGTGATCGAAAAACGCGCTGCCGCGATACATCCCCGGCACCAATTCGATGACACGCAGCGTTTCGAGCGGATGCGCGCTCGCCGCGCCGGCGGTGGTGCCGGAACCCAAACCGATGATCAACATCTCTTCGGGCTTGGGATGCAAGAGTAAGGGCAGATGCGCCAGCGTCCGATGCGTATTCAAAAGCCCGGGGCGCGTGTTGGATTGCGGCGAACCGTTCAGATAGATCGTTTGATGAATGCCTTGCTGCGTTATCGTCACGATCCCTTCCACATGTTCCTCGTGAAAGAGAATCTCTTCGTTATCGAACACGCCGCGGCGAATGCCCTCGAACAAGAATTGGGGTTGCAACGCCAAGCCCACAAACGCGAGCGCCGTCCCGCCCGCCAGCACCGGCGCGATCACGCGCCGCGCGAGCGGCTCGCTGTAGCGAAAGAACAGCACCGCGACCAGCGCGTTGGTCAACGCCAGCGCCAACAACGTAGATTGCGCGCCGAGCGTGGACAGCAACACAAAGCCCGCCGTGAAAGAACCCAGCACGCCGCCCAGCACGTTCGCCGAATAGAGATCCCCCACGCTCAAACCCACGCGCTCGAATTCTTCCTGATAAATCCGCACGGCGAGCGGCAGCGTCGCACCGAGCAAGGTGTTCGGAATCACCAGGATCAAACCGACCGACAACGGGATCCCCCAATCGGTCTGACTCGGCATCGCTTGACTGATCGCCACACTGGACACCAAGGTCATCCACACCACGCCAACTTCCAGCAGGGCGAGCACGCGCAGCGGGTTGCGAATCCGCGGACTCGCCAACCGCAAGAGCCAACTCCCCAGCGCGATGCCGAGCAACGCGCCGCACAAGATAATCGTGTACACAAAAACCGTCCGCCCGATAAACAGCGACAGAATGCGCGTCCACACCACTTCATAGCCGATCGCGGCAAAGCCGGACAGAAACAAGCCCCACAGCAGAATCTTGAATTTCGGATGCGCGTGCGCCAGCGAACGCGGCGGCGCGACCGGCGTGACGCGCGGCTCGTCCTCCAAGCGGCGCGCGATCAGCCACGCCCCAAGCGCGGCGCTCCAATTCAGCGCGACGGCGATCCAGGTCGTCTCGTTCATTCCGAACGTGCCGATCGCGTAAAAACCGCTGAACGCCGCGCCCGCCAGCGCGCCCAGCGTGTTGATCGCGTACAAGCCGCTCACATTGACCGTAATGTTACGCACCCGCTTCGACAGCGCTTCGGTGACCAGCGGCAGCGTCGCGCCCATCAACGTCGCGGGTAGAATCAGCGCCAGGGCTGAAAAGACGTACCGCATCAACGAGAGCGCGAAGAACGATCCTTCGAGCCAGGGCGTCAAGAGCGTATAAATTCCGTTCAGACTGGCGAGCAGAAATGGCACGGCAAGCGCATAGCCGCCGATGCCGACTTCCAGCGCGGCATACAATTTGAGCGGATGAATTTTCCAGCGCGTCAAAAATCTGCCCGCCAGCCAACTGCCCAGCGCCAACCCCATAAAAAACGCCGACAAGACCGCAGAGGTTGCGTACGCCGTGACGCCAAAAATCAAGCCGAATTGGCGCAACCAAATAATTTGATACGCCAATCCGCTAAAGCCGGACAAGAGAAAGATCGCGTACAAACCGAGTTCCAGACCTCTGCCAAACCGGGGCATCTTTCCTCCACTCATCCTCATAAATATTCCAGCGCGCTGATCGCGCGCGCGATGCGGCGCAGCGTTTTTTCGCGTCCCAGGATTCGCATACTGCTCATCAGCGGCGGCGAAACGGTTTTGCCAGTCACCGCGACGCGCAACGCGCCGAAGAATTGCAGATTCTTCATCCCCAACTTTTCCGCGTCCGCGCGCAATTCCGCTTCGATCTTTTCTTCATCGTCGAACGACACGTGCTTGTCCAACGTGGCACGCGCGGCGCGCAATGCGGCAAGCGCGGACGCCGCGTCCATCCCCTTGCCGATCAGTGTTTGCGGATCGTACTCCAAGTCTTCTTCGAACAGAAAATCCACCAACGCGGGAATCTCGTTCAATTTTTTGACGCGCTCTTTGGTCAACGGCGCGAGCGCGCGCAGAGTCGCGGCATCAGTTTGCGGGACGAACGGCGCGGCGCGCGCGGCAAAGTCATCGTCCGAGAGCGCGCGGATGTAATAACCGTTCAGCCAGTCGAGTTTCGCCAGATCGAAGATCGCGGGCGCGTGCTCGATTTTATCGAGCGTGAACAGATCGATCAGTTGATCGCGCGCGAACACTTCGGACTTGTCGTCGTACGACCAGCCGAGCCGCGCGAGAAAATTCAGCAGCGCTTCGGTGAGATACCCTTCGTCGCGGAATTGCATCACGCTCGTCGCGCCGTGCCGCTTGCTCAACTTTTTCTTGTCGGGTCCCAACACGTTGGGCAAATGTCCGTGCGGCGGAATGTCCCAGCCGAACGCCTGATACAACAAAACGTGTTTGGGAAACGAGGGAATCCAATCATCGCCGCGCATCACGTGCGAAATCTTCATCAGGTGATCGTCCACGACGACGGCGAGATGGTACGTTGGGAATCCATCGGACTTTAATAACACCTGATCGTCCACGTTTTTATTTTCAATCGTCAGATCGCCGTGAATGAAATCGCGCAGCGTCGTCTTGCCTCCGCGCGGCACCGCCAGCCGCACGACCTTGGGCGCGCCGGCGCGTTCACGTTCGGCGCGTTCCGCCTCGGATAAATTGCGGCAATGATAATCGTAACGCGTTTGTTCGCCGCGCGCTTTTTGATCGGCGCGCATTCGCGCCAGACGTTCTTCCGTGCAGTAGCAATAGTACGCCTGCCCTTGTGCGATCAAGCGCGCGGTGTGTTCCTGGTAAAGAGGCAACCGCTTGGACTGTTCGTACGGTCCGTACGGTCCGCCGACATCGGGTCCTTCGTCCCATTGCAAACCCAGCACGCGCAACGATTCGAGAATCAGTTCCAAACCATTCTCGACTTCGCGCGCCTGATCGGTATCTTCGATCCGCAAAATAAATTTGCCGCCGGTATGCCGCGCCCACAGATAACCGAACAGCGCGGTGCGAATGTTGCCGACGTGCGGCGCGCCGGTGGGGCTGGGCGCGAAACGAACGCGAATGTCTGTCATCAAAACTCCAAAGATGCCAAAGATGCCAAAGATGCCAAAATAGCCAAATGTGCCAAATCTCTTTTGGCAAGTTTGGCATCTTTGGCAAATTTGGCACGTTTGCTTTTATTGTCCTAACTCGATGAATACCAACTTGCCTGCTTCCACCGTGATGCGCGTGGCGTACTGCTGATTCTGCACGCGGATGATGTAATCGCCGGGGACGAGATCGGGAATCGTAAAATTCTCGCCGAACTCTTCGTCCGAATTGATCGGCGGCGCGTCGTCGCGGCTGTACGTTTCGACGCCGTACAAAAATGTTTCCGGCTCCGCGCGATACAAATTGACGATCGCGCCGCGCTGCAAATTGCCCTTGCCGTCGCCCAAGCGTCCGGCGAGCGCGCCGCGTCCGGCGAGCGGCGTCAGCCACAGAACCGGATTGTACGTGTGCGCGTAATCGTTCACGCCGACGCGCACTTCGAAATGCAGATGCGGTCCCAGCGCGACGCCGGTCATTCCAATTTCGCCAAGCGGATCGCCGGTCTTGACGCGGTCGCCCACGTTCACGCCGATTTTGTTCAAGTGTCCATAGAGCGCGAAAACGCGCTGCCCGTTGTGTTGACGATCCAATTGCAAGACGACGACGTTGCCGTAAAAATTAATATCGCGCCCGCACGTTTTCTTGTTGTCATCACCGCACAAACGCTGTTGCGTATCGTTTCCCGCCGTGACGATCACCCCATCGCCGACCGCAAGCACCGGCGTCCCGGTTCCATTCACAAACTCGACGCCGTGATGCACGTCGTAATCACCGCGCGACGTGGTGCCGTACAAGTACGTCAGCGCGGGATGTTGCGTCGGCGCGTTCGACGGCACCGGACGCGCGAGCAGAAAATGCGGCGCGATCGGTTTCGGCGTCGCGCGCACGACGATTGGCGTGCGCGTCGCGAGGACCGGCGTCGCGGTGGCGGGCGCGTCCGGCGCGCGCGTCGGCGTGCGCGTGAAATTCGGCGCGAGCGTGATCGTCGCCCAGACGCGCGTCACCGGCGTCGGCGAAGGCGTTTCGGTGGGCGCGAGCGCGCCGATGATGACGGGATACGCGGCAAAGCCGCCAATCACGATCGCGCCGATGCAACAGCCGATCAACGATCCGATGCCCAACGCAATCAACAATTGCGCGAGGGTGCGATTACTGGCAGTCACGAGCGGGGATTATAGCACAGAAAACGCAAAGCGCAATTCGGCAAGCAAACCCTTTTTCGAGGAACAATGCAACGGGCGAAGTTAATTTCGACTTCGCCCGTTGCATTTGGATCGAACTTTCAGAGTAACGGCGGCGGCGCAAACACAAGTACGTCTGCAAATTCATCGGGCTGAAGTTTCTCAAACTCTTTTTGCGGTACTTTCACGTACTGCCATTGCGTTCCCGTCAACCGCGTCGCGTTCTCTGCCCACAGAGTTGCCGCGCGGTCTTTGTTTGCCACATCCACGTCTTCGCGTCCTTTGGTCTCGATCAAGTAGCGCGTCTTGCTTTCCGCGACGGCGACGAAATCGGGTTCGTAGTAGCGCAAGTTGTTGGTCGCGTCAGTGTATTCGATGGCAAAGCCGAATTGTTCGGGCAGTTTCGCAAACGCGGAAATATCAGGCGCGTCATCGAGAAATTCAGCGAACGCCTGCTCGAACTTGTTGCCACAAGGCACAAGATTGAACACAGTTTTCTTTGCCTTGATCGTTGGACGCGAGTACGGGAATGGCGGCGTCTCGGAAAGTTTGCGTCCCTGGCTTAAAAGTTGCGGCGTCAATTCTTGGACGACAAGTGGACGCAGTGCCTCGACAAACGTTTTGACTGTCACGTACTGCGCGACGTTCGTCGCAATCGCTTTGATAATTACTGGGTCGTCCAAGTTCACGGTCTCGCCAAATGCGCGCATTTCCAGGAATTCACGTACTTTGGGCGCAAGCGCAGCGAACTGCGCTGGGAGTTTCACGTCTTGCGCGATGCGCTTGGCATAGTAGGAAATAACCTCTTGCGCCGTTTGAACTTCGGGTAACTTGTAGTCGCGCTCAATCAGTTTTTGCAGAGTGATGAGATCGTACCCCTCGTAGCGGAAAGTTTGCTCGGTCACATCGCCCGACTTGCGCGGAAGCGTAGGGCATTTCATCGCGGCAACGTCGAGCGCAGCGATTTCTTCGGCAAGCGTCTTTTTGCGGGCGAGAATCGGCGAGAGCGTGGGCAAGGCGATATCCTTGTCCATTTTGTCTGGATCGGGTTGAATCGTGACGATGACGAGTTTGTCTTTGCCAACGTCAAATGTACCAAAAGCAATATCTTCTTCTTTTTCCAGTTGCTCGACAAAGCCGATGAATGCCTTGTTGCCGATCACGTCCACGCGCTCGACGTAGTCGGTTGCCAAGTCGCGGAACATCATCCGCAAACCACGCCCGATGGTTTGTTCGGGTAGGATGTTGGCTTTCGATGTGTACGGACGCAAGCCAACCACGACGGTCACATTTTCAACGTCCCACCCCTCGCGGAGCATTAGCACGCTAACAATCGCGTTGACGGGATTATCGGTACGATCAACCTCACGCGCGACTTGGCGCGCCTTGTCCAAGTCTTTCTTGGACACTTCGCCCGAGCGATCGGTGTGAATGACGAGCAACTGGTCGCCGCTAAACTCGGACGGATATTTTCTTTGCAAGTAATCGCCCACGTCGTCGGCTTCGGTCGTGTCGTTCATCATCACGAAAAGAATCGGTTTTTTCTTGAGCGGCGCAAGTTGCGTGCAATATTCGCGCCAACGCTCGACGCCGGCGGTGAGGTACGCTTTGTAGCGCGTACTCGCAACCGACGACTTGGCTTCTTGGATGCCGCTGGCGATTCCTTTCATCGGACGCTTGACGATGCCGTCAATGATCGCTTGCTTGAGCGGATAATCATAGACCGTCCAAGTGAACAACGCGCCCTTGCTATAGCGCGGCGTCGCGGTGAAATCGAGTTGCGACCTAACCCCCATCCCCTTCCCTGCGAGGGAAGGGGAGCGAGGGGATAGGTCGGCATGCAACCGTCGAATGACCTTATTCCATTCGCTTTCTTCGTCGTGCGTGTGATGCGCTTCGTCGTTAATGACCATCACAGGCGCGCCACGCGCCGCGATGCGTTTGTCGAAATCTTCTACTTGTATAGACATTATCGGAAATAGTCGGTCAGCGGTTGGTGGCTGAATCTCGGGCGTCGGAAACTGATTCGCCAATTGTGCAACGCACAGGCAACGCGCATCACCAAATCCGAGAATCCACTTTTGGTATTC
>VGOB01000067.1 GCA_016865935.1 Chloroflexota bacterium
ATGGATCTCATAGTTCGCACACCCGCAGAAATCGCGCATCGTTTGGCAATCGGAGATTTCTTCATTGAGGAAATCGTCGGGATGGGCAAAGTGCTCTATGAACGACGAACCGCTTGAAGAATGGCTTGAGCGCGCCGAAGAGGATTATCGCCAAGCGCAAGTTGCATTGCGCCAAAGGAAATATCCTGCGTATAACACTGTCTGTTTTCATTCGCAACAATGCGCCGAGAAGTACGTCAAAGCGTTTCTGGTGCGGCATCGAATCCGCTTTCGTAGGATACACGACTTGGTCAGATTGAAAATCCTTTGCATGGAGGCGGATCCAACCTTCGACCTGATTTCGAATCCACTCGCGCTCTTGTTTCCCTATGCGGTTGACGCGCGTTATCCAGGATTCAGGGCGACTGAGCAAGACGCGCGCGCAGCCGTCGCCGCAATGAAACAAGTCCGCGTCTTCGTCCGCGCGCGGCTCGGTCTCAAATCGAACTAGTTTGTCATTTGCTCATTTGTCATTTGTCATTGAGGTTCAAAGATGGCTTTTCCCGATCTCGGCGCAATTCTCAAAGGAATGTCCGTGACGCTGCGTGAAATGCTCACGCCGCCCGTCACGATCGAATACCCCAAAGTCAAAAAGCCCGTCGCCGCGCGTTTTCGCGGACGCCACGAGTTGAAGCGGCACGATAACGGCTTGGAAAAATGTATCGGCTGTTCGCTCTGCGCCGCCGCGTGTCCCACCGACGCGATCTACGTCGAACCGGCGGAGCAGACGGACGCGGCGCGCTACTCGCCCGGCGAACGGTACGCCAAGCGGTACGAGATCAACTTGTTGCGCTGTATCTACTGCGGTTTTTGCGAAGAGGCGTGTCCTACCGGCGCGATCGTGCTGGAGCATCAGTACGAATTGTCGTACTATGATCGCCGCAGCGCGATCATCACGAAAGAGGGCTTGCTCGTCCAGCCGCCCGCGCCGGAACTGAATACACCGCGCGCGTTGCGCGACCCTGGCAACTTGTATTCGGCGATTCCGCCCATCAAAGGCGGCGTCGAAGAATAAAAATCAAACGTGCCAAATGAGCCAAACAAGCCAAACTTGCCAAATCCCTTTGGCACATTTGGCATCTTTGGCAGTTTTGGCATATTTGACCTACATTCAACAAAGGAGTTGAACTATGCACGAGTTTCCCTGTCCCCCTGGTCTGGTTTGTCGTCCCACGTTTTGGAACATTCCGTTCTGGCTCGAAATCGTCGTCTACGTCGGCGGCATCCTTGCCGTGATCATCTTCGCGTACGGGATGTGGCTGCGCGTCAAGCATTGGCGCACCGGCAAAGGCAAATTCGAATGGGGTCCGCTCGGACTGCGGATCAAAAACTGGCTCACGTTGGGCGTCGCCACGAAAAAAGTCGCGCTCGATCAACAACCGGCGGGCGTGATGCACCTGGCAATTATGTGGGGAATGGCGTTCCTGTTCCTCGGCACGGCAATTGCGACGATTGATTGGGATATTACAAAGCCGCTGATCAACCCGAATCAGTGGCGGCTTCTCCAGGGCGACGCGTACTACCTCTTCAAAGTCGTCCTCGACATTTTCGGTCTCCTCGCGCTGATCGGCATTGCGATCGCGTTCGTCATTCGGTACGGCGTCAAACCCGAACGACTCGACGGACGATCCGGCAAGCGATACTTTCGCGAAGACTTGTGGATCATTGGCTCGCTCGGCTTCATCGTCCTCACCGGTTTCATCATCGAAATCTTGCGGCTCGCCGCGCAGCCGACGGAAACGACGCTGCTGAAAGAGCGCGTGATGTACTGCACGACCTGCTCCGTCGTTGCATGGCCCCTTGCACAACTTTTCACCGGCGTTGACCTCAACGTGCTCAAAGGATTGCATGCGACAACCTGGATCGCGCATATGACCGTCGCGCTCGTCGCGGCAGGCGCGGTGTCGTACACCAAGATGATGCACCTCGCGGTGTCGTCACTCAACACGTTCTTCAAGAAACTGGAACCGGCGGGCGCGCTGACGAAAATCGCCGACATCGAAAATCAGGAAACGTTCGGTGTCAGCAAGCTCGAAGAGTTCACCTGGAAACAGTTGCTCGATTTTGATGCGTGCACGCGTTGCGGTCGTTGTCAGGACGCGTGCCCTGCCGCGCTGACGAACAAAGCGTTGTCGCCGAAAAACATCATCGTCAAGATGTTCGAGGTGGCGCACGCGAAAACCAAGGGCGCGATTCACGGCGAAGTAATCGACGCGCAAGAGTTGTGGGATTGCACGACGTGTATGGGTTGCGTCAACGCGTGCCCTGTCGCGATCGATCAACTTGGGACGATCGTCGAGTTTCGCCGCTATCTCACGTTGAGCGAAGGCGCGCCGCAGTCGCCGTCGAACAAGACGATGGACTCGATGGAGCGGCAGGGGAATCCGTACGGCTTGCCGAAAGCGGATCGCCACAAATGGATGCAGGGACTCGACGTGCCGTTTGCGGATGCGGACACGGAGTATGACGTACTGTTCTGGGTTGGCTGCGCGGGTGCGTACGACGTGCGCGCGCAAAAGATTTCCAAAGCGTTCGTCAAGATTTTGCAGGCGGCGGGTTTGAAATTCGCGGTGATGCAGGAAGAGCGCTGCAACTGCGAATCGGCGCGGCGGCTCGGCAACGAATATTTGTACCAAATGGCGACGGCGGAAATCGTCGAGAGTTTGAAGCAGTACAAATTCAAACGCATCGTCACGACTTGCCCGCACTGCTTCAACACGATCAAGAACGAGTATCTGCAATTCGACGGCAAGTTCGAGGTCGTGCATCACGCGCAACTCATCAACGAATTGATAACGGATAAACGGATAACGCTCAAACGATCCAACGCATCTCGCGTCACGTATCACGACTCGTGTTATCTCGGTCGCTACAACGACATCTACGATCCGCAGCGCGCGGTTTTGCGCGCGCTCGGCGCGAATGGCAACCTGGTCGAGATGGCGCGCACGCGCGCGAACGGCTTGTGCTGTGGCGGCGGCGGCGGGCGGATGTGGCTGGAAGAGAACACGGGCAAGCGCATCAACAACACGCGCGTCGAAGATGTCGTCGCGGTGGACGCGCAAACGGTCGCGTCCGCGTGTCCGTTCTGCCTCTCGATGCTCGACGATGGCGCGAAGGCGTTGGGCGTGGACGAGAAAATCGCGCGGAAGGATATTGCGGAGTTGGTGGCGGAAGCGTTGTAAGGATGACAGAGCCGCTACGCTATGCTTTTCTGGATGAATGTGGGAGTAGCGGTCTTTGCGCCAACCGAACCGTTTCTTGTGGTTGCGGCTTTGGTGGTCTCGACGCCGCGTAGTTTGGAATTGCCAATCAAACGCGCGTTCAAACGTTTTGGAGGTAGCCGCGCCACGGGAGAGATGAAGGCGACGCGTTCGTCGGACAAAACGATTCGCTGGGTCCTCGAGTCCATCGCCCAGGAAGAGGTGTCTATCGTCGTCGTTGCTCTGGACAAACGCGGCATCGTCAAGCCGCCGAAAGAGCCCGAGAGTTTGTATCGCCGTGCTGTTGCGCGTTGTGTGCGCGAGTGTGTGGAACGGTGGCGGCACCTCGAAGTGATACTCGACAAGCGGTATACGCATCAGTACCTGCGACAAAAGTTAGAATGGCACATCCGTGAGAGCATCACGGATGTGCCAAATCAAACCGTTGTGATTCGCCAAGAGGATTCAAGAGCGGTGAAACAGTTGCAGTCGGCGGATTTTGTCGCTTGGCAGCGGGGCAAAAGTACGTGTACGAAAATGATGCCTACTGCCAAATCGTTCAATCGAAAATCGTAACCGAGTGCATTGTTGCCGCCAAATAAAAAAGCGGAACATCCTGGGCTCCGATTTCATTCTGACGGGCGCGCATCGCAGTCGCCCTTCCCCGCTCACGCATTGCAGCGTGGCCTATCCCGTTCTCCGAACGGTCAGAGTCGCCAAGTTTGTGGTTCCGCTGACTACAATCATAACACGATTGGTAGGCATTGTCAAATTCGATTTTGGTTTTTCTGCCTCTCGATGCTCGACGATGGCGCGAAAGCGTTGGGCGTGGATGAAAAAATCGCGCGGAAGGATCTGGCGGAGTTGGTGGCGGAGGCGCTGTAACGCGAAAGGGTTGGATCGCGAAACCCGCGAAAGAACGCGAAAGCCGCGAAAAAAGATCGGAGGCGCGATTATGGACCAATCGAACAAACAACACATCGTCGCCAAATTGGATGAACTGAGCGAGATCAAAGCCGCCGTCGAAATCACGCGGCTGGATTATGAAGCGAAACGCGCCGAGATTCTCAAATCGGTTCAAGCCGAACTGGACGCGCTCGACACGGAGTACAATCCGCTGATCGAATCGTCCGCCGCGCAAATCGCGGAACTGGAAACCGAAATCAGAAACGCGGTTTTGCAACATGGCGACAGCGTCAAAGGCAATCGGTTGCACGCGGTCTACGCGCGCGGACGCGTGTCGTGGGACACCAAGGGGCTGGATAGTTACGCGGCAACACATCCCGAAGTTGTGGCGTTTCGCAAACAAGGCGAACCGTCGGTGAGTTTGCGCGTGGTAAAATGAAAATATCTGTGCCGATCATTTTGACTTGCATACTCATCGCGTCTTTGATCGCATGCGCGACGCCGTTGCCCACGCACACGCTCGCGCCGACTTTCACTCCATCGCCAAAACCGACTTTTACTTCCACGCCGCCGACGACGCTGACCGCGAGCCAGCAGTACACGTCCGCGTTCGGCATTGACTATGGCGCGCCGGAAAAATATCTCGCGCAAGGTGAGCAGACGCGTTTGTCGAATCCGAAAGTGATCGACGCGCTGCGCGGCAAGCCGCAGAGCATCGCGCACCTGGGCGAGATTCACGCTTGGATCAGGCACGGGTTCAGCGCGTACGCGGCAGGCGGCGCGTGGATCGGCAAAATCACAACCGATCAACTGATGACCGAACGGCGTTTGAGCGGCTGTCACGATTGGGGCTTGGTCTACGCGTCGATCGCGCGCGAACTGGGTTATCCAGCCGTGATGATCGACGCGTCGAGTATCGTTCTGGCAAGGGAATTGCAAGCGGGAAAAAGGATGGCGTGGTACGGTCACGTCTTTGTCGAAGTATTTGTCGAGGGCAAATGGGTGCTCGTGGATTCGACGAACAATTGGTATGTCGATCAAGGTTACGATCCTGCGAATTCGATCATTCCACTCAAGGCGGTTATTCCAGGATCAGATCAAAACACGTACGGGTATTACGTGATGCGCAAAGGGGTGGACACGTGGGGGTACAACATTCGCAGTGTGACCGAGTTGAACAATTTGCAATCGCAGACAGGACTGCAACTCGATCTCAAAAAGATCGCGTATCCGCCGTACAATTTGCAACGATTCAAGTAGACGACCGACGACGGACGACCGATGACCGCAGACAGCACTGTCATTGCGAGGACGGTTTTCGTCCGAAGCAATCTCCGATAAACAAACTGGGGATTGCTTCGCTCCGCTCGCAATGACACGGAGACACCGGTCTGCGGTCGGCGGTCGCAAAAGACAGGAGGTCTGAATGACAGAAACGAAACGACAAAAAGTAACGCTCGGTACGCTGTACGAAAAAATGCGAAAAGGCGATCCAATCACGATGATCACCTGCTACGATTATCCGATGGCAGACCTGGTCGAAAAAGCCGGAGTGGACATCGTGCTCGTCGGCGATTCGCTCGGGATGACGATCCTGGGTTACGATTCGACGCTGCCGGTGACCCAGGATGTGATGATGCCGCACGCGCAAGCCGTCCGGCGCGGCACGCCGAACGCGTGGCTCATCGGCGATATGCCGTATATGACATACCAGCCGTCAGTCGAGACCGCGATTCGCTGCGCGGGTCGCTTTATGGCGGAAGCCGCGTGCGATTCGGTGAAACTCGAAGGCGGGATCGAAATGGCGGATCGCGTCGCGGGGATCGTGCGCTCTGGAATTCCGTGTATGGGACACCTGGGTCTCACGCCGCAAAGCGTCGCCGCGCTCGGCGGGTACAAAGTGCAAGGCAAGGGCGCAGCGCAAGCAAAGAAAATCGTGGACGATGCGCGCGCGCTCGAAGACGCGGGCGCGTACGCGATTCTGCTTGAGATGGTACCCGATCGCGTCTGCGAACTGATCACGAAACGCGCGAGCGTTCCGATCATCTCGCTTGGCTCCGGTCCGAACGCGCACGGGCAACTGTTGATCTTCCACGATATGTTCGGCTTGTATCCGCGCTTCAAACCGAAAATGGCAAAAGTGTTCGGCGACGCGGGCAAGGTGATCGGCGATGGGCTGAAGCAGTACGTCGCCGAAGTGACGAGCAAACAATTCCCGCAATCTGAGAACTGGTTCGGCATCAAGGACGACGAGTACGCCGAATTGGTGAAAATGCTTTGATTTGTCATTGCGAGGAGCGGTTTTCGCGACGAAGCAATCTCCAATTTGTGAATTGGGGATTGCTTCGCTTCGCTCGCAATGACACTGGGAGAAAAAAATGAACGACAAATTACGCAAACGATTGAAAATTCCCGCAAGCAGTTTGAACGCGATCAACGAACTCTTGCTCGATCCGAAAAGCAAACTTGTCAACGACGTGCTGAAGGTGATCGCCAAGCACGGGACGATTGACGAGATCAATCGCAAATCGGCGGAGGCGCGCGCGCTGCCGAATCTGATGAAGCGATTGCGCGCGATGAAATCGCCGTACGTGCCCGATCTCGAATGGCTGATCGCGCAGCGCGACGCGGGCGCGTTCGTCAGCGTCGCCGATTATCGGCGCAAGGTGCTGGGCGATGCCGCGGCGACGATGAAGTTCAAGAAAGCGTACGCGGTCACGCTCGAAATCAGCGCGTTCCAATATTTCCCGTGGCTCATCGCGGAAGCGAAGCAAGCCATCGAAAAACGCGAACTGATGCCGGGACGATTTATCCGCGTGCGGTACATGAAAGAATCGGAAGCGGATCAGGGCGATTTGCTCGCGGGAATGGCGGCGATGCAGGCAATCGGCGCGTCGTACGTGGACACGCTCGACACGAAAGGCACCGACGGATCGAACGTGCATCTCGGCGGACCGGACACGATCACCGGCTATTTCGGCGGCATCGGTCAGCCGAACGAGTACGCGCTCAAATGGCTCGACGAGTTTCTGTACTATTACACCAACTATGGCATCTACCAGGTGCTCAACATCAACGCGGGGACGATTCTCATCGGCTATTTGATTCATCGGCTCGGTATCAACAACGAGTTCAAGATTTCGGTCTTCGTCGGGAACGACAATCCGTACTTTATCGCGTGGACGCTGATGATGGCGAAACTGTTCGCGCGTCCCGACGGCAAGACGCCGCTCATCGGTTTCAACCTGAGCAACTCGGTGAACAACGCGACAATTGAAGCGGCGGCGGACGTTCGCAAGAAATTCGGCTTTGAGGATGTCGTCCGGATCGAGCATCACATTACCGAGTGCTACAAGAGCATCGTGCGCCAGCCGTACGACCGCCGCGCGGAATTGATGGAACTCGCGGGGCATATCAAGAACATTTCGGCGAAGCACGAGGGCGGCGATCCAGAAGTGGAAGCGACGCGCGCACATCCGTCGAATCTTTTGGAATATTTCATTCCGAAAGCGGAAGTGGAAGCGCAAGGTCTGATGCCGACGCTGCTCGCGAACTATATGGACAAGCACGCCGCGCTCAATCGCACGGCGGAGGAACTAACGAAGCGGGGACACGCGTTTGTGGCGGCGAGGAACTTGCATCGGTGAGGCGCGTTGCAGGTTTCAAGTTTCAGGTTCAAGGTTCAAAGTTGAAAGACCTTCTGGGTTTTGGAAACCAGGAAGGTCTTTTTGCATCTGCGTAGTCAGTCGGCTTCAGCCGATTTGAATTTGTGTAGCCGTCGGATTTATCCGATGGCGGAAAGGCGGAGTTGAAAGTGACTCTGCCTTGTGGCTTGTGCTGCCGCAAGACCCTAGTACAGAATATTGTGGTCAGGGCGAGAGGACTTGAACTGCCTAAAATGCGGGCGATGCGTTTTTTCGTCCAAGCCAAGCGAACTGTATCGAAATCAATCGATTTTGCAAGATGTTTGTGGACTGACCGAGGACATCAGCGCCAAAGCGCACCTTTTTTCTATCTAGCCGTAGCCGGCTCTATTTCCGTCAAACTGGTTGCCCCTAACCCATTCCGGGCTCACGACTTGGGACGTTTGAAACGGAAATATCTTACAAACACCTCGTTGTCAGTCTTAAAGCTAAAAAGATACTGGGTCCTTCCGCCCATATTGATCGGATAAGCGTTGATTGCAAACAAGTGTATGCCTACCTTCTCGAGTTCCCCGAAAAAATTATAATAGCCCTCTATTCCTTTGTAAGACTTGTTGTTCCATTTGGTCTCCTTGAAGTCATCGTTCACTACCATGTATGAATATGTTGCTCTGGGATAATGGCGAATGAATTCACTCACCAGTTCCCAACCCTCCTCTCCCAACTTGTCAAAATATTTTGACAGGCTAATTTTCTGCCACTCTGGCAGCTCCTCTCCTGCTACATACCGAGGATGACTAGCGCCCTCATCGTCTTCGTTTGTTGTAACTTGAAGATACTCCCACTTTTGCATTTTGCCTCCTATGTTCTCATTAATCTGAGCGCAATTTGCGCTAGGTCTTAACCGTATTATAACACCAATCTGTCGATTTTGCACACGTTTTGATTGTCAAGTAACGAGACTGGCCTCTTCGCTATCAAGGTGTCTGGTTGTGTCCCTGAGCGTTTTTTCTTCGCCCGCAGATTCTGGTTACCACAGGTTGTCAAGGGCGGCGTGGTCTTGCCGCGCCAAACAAAAAACTCCCGCCGTCAGCGCGCGTAATAAACGCGCGCCACACTTGCCCCAGCGGTTACGTCAGTGCTGGGGAACAGCAGGTGCGTAACAATCGTCGTCGTTTTGGTGGCACGGGCAAGCGCGGTTCATTCGTCGCCTCTCTGCAAACAACAATCAGAAACTAACCCGTTGACAAAGCAGATTTGCAGAACAAATTATAGTGCGGAGTTTCTGAAATGTCAAAACGCGATGACTATTTTCGCACACCCTCCCACCCGCGCGGCACGCGGCGCGGGTACACAATTTGTTGCGCGCCGAGAAATTCCGCCAGTCGCGTGATCGCATCCGCGATGGCGCGCGTCGTCTCGCGCGTCTTCGGCGCGGCGCGCTCCGCGTAAATCGCGTTGAGCGTCAGCACGCCGCGCGCGCGATCCATCACCGGATCGATCCTGCCGATGAGCTGATCGCCGTCGAGAATCGGCAAAACGTAGTAGCCGAATTTGCGTTTGGGCTTGGGCGTGTAAATCTCGACGCTGTAATCGAAATCGAACAGCAATTTCGTGCGCGCGCGATCACAGATCAAATTGTCGAACGGCGAAAGCAGCGTCGTGCGCGGCATCCAATCCCCCGCCGCTAATTTTTCGAGCAGCGGAATGTCGTCCGTGTGAATGTACCACTCGCCTTTCCACGCGTTGCCGTCTTCGACGATTTGCGCGCGCTCGATCAACTTTTCTTTTTCGAGATCGGCAAGCACGCGCGCGAGATTCGCGTATCGCCCGCGAATGAAATGCTGTGCGATCTGGCGCGGTGTCGCGATGCCGAGCGCGCGCAACGATCGTTGCGCGGCGCGCCGGACGATTTCGCGCGCGCTCAATTTTTCGCGCGGCGTCCAATCGGGCAAGCATCGTTCCGCCAAATCCCACAACTTTTGGATGCCGTCGCGTCCTGCAATCATAATCTTGCCCGTCATCCAAAGATAATCGAGCATCCGCGCGCTCTGCCGCCCCGAAGTCCAGCCAATCGAAGGACCACCGCGCGTGTCTGTGATTCCCAGGTCGCGTCCCAGCATCGCGCCATCCCGCCGCAACGCCGACAAAATTGCGCGGCGCAAATCATTGTTTTGCGCGACCCACGCGCGCACACGGCGATCCCAGGCGGAATGTCCGGTCGCATATGTTCGCATCAGCGCGCGATGAATCGGAAAATCTTCGGTCAGGACGATGGACGCGCAATGCGCCCAGTACTCGAACAGTTTGCGCTCGCGCCACAACAACGCGTCGAGCGGCGCGCGATCGTACACGCCGAGCCGACTGAACAACACGAGGAGCGGACTGCGCGCGACGACGTTGATCGGATCGATTTGCAGACAACCCAGGTCGCGCACGAGGTCGAGGATGCCGTTTGCGTCGGCGCGCGGTTGAACCCCGGCGAGATGTTGGCGCGTGATCGCCAAGCGACGCGCGAGTGTGGGGGAAAGGGTGCGGAATGTCATTTCGTTTTATGCCGTTGGCGTGGATTGTTGGCGCGGCACGCCAAGCCGCCCGAACGAGAGCCGATACAAAATATAATCGAACGTATTCCCCAGCAAGTTGCCGATGCGAATCATTCGCAGAACATACTCGATCGCGCGCGCGGTCTCCGCGCCGTACGTCGCGACGAATTTCGCGCGCGCGGCGGGCTCGGGTTGCGCGTTCGCTTCCGCCCAGTGTTGCGCGGACAACAGCGCGGGGAGTTCGCGCTCCAGCGCGCGCGCCGAACAATCCAGCGCGATTCATTCGTTGCCTGAAATCAGCCGCGATGGTCCTCTATCGCACTTGAATCGAATCGCCGATGAGTTGCCCGTTGGCGTCGAACGCGGGCAACCGCGCGCCCGTCGTCGCGTCGTACATTCCGATCCGAATCGCGTACGCGCCGGGCGGACGCGCGAGGTCGTAGACATCCACCAGGTATTCCCCCTCGACCCAGGTCGTCGTCGGATACGCGCCCGCGCCGGGAATCTGATCCGCCTGCGCGAGCAGCGCGCCGTTCGCGTCAACCAGATGGACGAAAACGGTGTACGAGATTTCGGACGATGCCAGCGCGCGCCAGTACAACACCAGACGCAGCGCGCGCGCATCGTCATTCAGATCATACCCCACGAGTCGCGCCAGATCGTCGAGCCGCGCGTCGAATGGCTGCGCGGGCGTCGGCGCGCCGAAATAGCGCGCGCGTCCTTGCACCCGGATCGTTCCGATTGCGCGCGCCGCCGTGCGCACGCCGGTCGCCGGATCGAGCAGCGCGACGGCGATCCGGTACTCGCCGTCCGGCGGATCGCCGCGCAGTAAGAGCGTTTGCGGATCGCGCACCAACTCGCCGATGCGCCAACCCGTCGGCGGATGAATGTTGCGCGCCGGCGCGGCTTGCGTCGCCGCGACCACCGTTCCGCGTGCGTCTTGCACTTGCGTGACGACGACGTACGCGCGGTCGAGCGCGCGCGTCGTTTGCCAGAACAAGGTGAGCGGCGTCGCAAAACCAGGTCGCGCAGAGCGTGGCGCGTCGTAGCCGACGAGACGCATTCCATTTTCAAAATCAATCTGCGCGCGGTGCGGCAGCGCGGCGAGATTGGGTCGCGCGGATGCGATCACGTCAAGCGTCGCCAGTGCCGCGCTTTCCTCCGCCGAATCTTTGAGGCGCAAGCGCGCACGATCGCCCGCGCGATACGCGGTCACGCGCAGATCGTACTCGCCCGGCGGCGTGCCTGGCGGAATCGCCAAACCGATCCGCTGCCAATCGCGCGCGAGTTCGCGATCGCTCTGCGCCCACACGGTCCCGTTTCGATCGAGCAAACGAAAACTCGCCATCGCCGGGACGCGCAGCGCGCCGACGAATCGAATGCGCGCGATGTCCTGTCCGGCGGTCAACGGTTCGCGCGAGATTGCGAGATCGCCGAGCGTCGTGTTGTCTTCGAAGACGATGTTGCGCGGCGCGCGCGGCAGGGGCGGATCGGCGGCGAACGCAAACAGTTCGAGCCGCGTCGTACCGTGCCAATGATCCAGAACCGAGTACGCGCGTTCGCGCAAATATCGGTCGAGCGCGTCTTCCAGAATTCGCCCCTGGGTTTGCAACGCAGGCAACCACATCCGACAATTAACAATTAACAATTGACAATTATCAATTGTTAATTGCCAATTGTTAATTGTTACTTCTGTGATGTTGAGCGGCGCGCCGGTGTAATACGCTTCGAGGTAACCGGTTTGCCAGGGATAGATCGCGAGAAATTTGTCGCCGGGTTGCGCCAGCGTTTGCATTTCCGCGATCAGCGGACGATAATCGTCTTTGGGATAACGCGGAACGTTGTAAAAATCGGCGAGCGAAAACGCGGAGAGAATCGCCGCGCCGATCACCGCCAACGCGCCGAACCGCGCGCGGCGTTTCCACAGCGCGTCGATCCCGAACGCGACGAGCAGATAAAACGCGGGCGCGGCAAACAGCAACAACCGTTCGCCGTGAATCGGGTGAAACGGATAAACCAGGTTGACGAGATAGCCGAGCGCGAGCGGAACGAGGAGAGACAAGGAGACAAGGAGCGCGGGAGATTTCTCCTCTGCGCCCTTGCGTCCCCGCGCTCCTGCGATAAATCCGAGAAAGGCAATTGCAATCAGGAAGACACTCGCCCACGCGAGCGCTGTCCACGTCGTCAAGTGTCCGATCGAAAACGCGGCGAGGTGTCGCGCGAGAAACGTGAACGGATCGAGCGGCGCGTACTGTTCGATCGCGACCTTGGCAGTGACGTACGCGAATAATTTCGGTCCGGCGTACACAAGCCAGGGCAGGTAGAGCAGGGCGATGGCAAGCCAATGGATTGCGAATTGCGAATTGCGAATTGCGAATTGCTGATGGCTGACGGCTAATGGCTGATGGCTGATGGCTGATGGCTGATGGCTGATGGCTAATGGCTGACGGCTGATGGCTGATGGCTGATGGCGAATTACAAAGATTACCAGCGCAATGATCTGAAACGCGACAATAAACGCGGCATAGTATTGCGTGTACAGCGCGGCAGTCGTGACAAGAATGTACGCGAGCGCGACGAGCGCGGTCTTGGGTTTGCCCGGCGGCAACGCGAGCAGGCGCACGAACAGATAGACCGACGCGAGCGCGAGCAGGGTCACGAGTCCGTACATTCGGACTTGTTGCGAATAGTAAATGTGCAACGGCGAAAGCGCGAGCAGGAGCGCGGCGAAAAGCGCGACGCGATGACTTGTCATTGCGAGCCGCGAAGCGGCGAAGCAATCTCCAAACCGCGATTTGGGGATTGCTTCGTCACGAAAATCGTTCCTCGCAATGACAAGCGCGAGCGCGTACAGCAGCGGAATCGTCGCAGTGCCGATGAGGATGGAGAACCAGCGCGCGGCGACATCGCTTTTCCCGGCGGCGATCATCCACAGTTGCAAGAGCGCGTAGTAGAACGGCGGATGAATGTCAATCGCCGTCCGTTCGAGCATCGTCGCAAAATCGCGCGTTGCGAAGAAAATGCTATAGCCCTCGTCCCACCAGAGCGGTTGAAGATCGAGGCGGAAGGCGCGCAGCGCGAATCCGCCCAGCGTGAGCGCGGCGAGCAAAATAATCGTGTGGAATCGTTTCATACCGTCGCAAAATGAAACAGCCGAGCGCGCGGCTCGGCTTTGCCAAGATGTCGCGCCTGCGCGCTTGGAAAGTTGGTTGTTCGGACAAGGGCGCGATAGCTTGGCATGATCTACGGCGAAACCCAGTCGAGGTAATATCTGCCGCCGTCCGCTTCAAAGCGAATCGGAATGTCCGGCGAAAGCGGCGTGAGATCGTTGGGACCGCGCACGATGCGAATGATGATCGGTTGATTGTTGCGTCCGGGCGAAACGTCGAGTTGATAACTGAACAGATTTTTTTCCTCGCGGCAATTCACCCACCATTCGGGATTCAAGTACTCTTTGGGAGTCGAAGTTGCCCGCGCGACGACCTTGCCACTGCTGTCAATCGCGACGATGTGAACGCCGCCGACGTAATCTCCATTTTGCCGAATGCGTCCCTTGACTTCATACGTGCCGGGACCCGCCGGACACAACCCTTGCGATCCGATGTTGTCCGGGTTCTGTCGCCACGCAAATTGCGGCTTGGGTGGCGCAGGCGGCGCGGTGGGCGCTTTGGTGACCGGGCGCACTGTGGCAACCACGCGTTGCGTCGGCGTGGGAGATGCGGCGGAGGTGGGCGACGCTTCGGGTGTGGGGCTGGGTTCAGGCGTCGCGCTCGCGCGCGGCGTGAACGTGGCGCGCGGCGTGCGTGTAGGCGTCGCCGTCCCCGCACTGAAAAAAGACGTCAACACTTCTGTCCCGCAAGCCGCCTGGGTGAGCGCAAGGCACAGGACAGCGCCAAACATCAAAATGCGTTTTCGTTCCAACAGTTCAACTCCTTTCCGAACCTCGCGCGCAATTATACTCTCGACGCCGGTTCTTGGCAAATGTCAATGCGCAATTGTCAATTGATAATCGTCAATTGTAAATTGAGGTGTTGCTTTGCTTTTGAATTTGTGCTAAGATGGTGGCGTCGTTCCAGAAAGGAAGGATGAACGATGGCGAACATTTCACCGGATTTGAAATCGAAACTGAGACGCGATCCCAGCGCGACCGTCCATCTGATCGTACGCTTGAAAGACGCGCCCACCGTGCGGCTGAACGATGTGCGCGCGCTGGGTTTGACGATCCGACGAACGTACACGCTCATTCCCGCGATCGCGATCCAAGGATCGGCGTCCGCGTCGCTGACGCTGGCAAAAAAATCCTGGGTGTTGTCGCTTGAAGAGGACAAGCCAGTCCACACAATGTCGTCCCGTTGAGAAAATTCGCGGCGGTCGGCGGTCGTTCGTCGGCGGTCGTACTGGGGAGGAAACAATGCCCAATCCAACGAAGATTCACCCGAATCTGGTCGAGCGAATGTCCGTCCAGGCGCGCGCGTTTGGCGCGCCCGAACCGCTGCGCGTGATCGTTCAATATCGTGCGGCGACGGTCGGCATCGCACAAACGATTCAAGGCGTCGTCGCGACGAGCCGGACGTACCGGCTGATCGCCGCCAGCGCGCACCGCGCGCTGCCGAGCGCGATCAACGCGCTCAGCGATCGCGATGAAGTCGCGATGATTTGGTACGACGAGCCGGTGCATACATTGCTGGACGCGTCGGCGCCGTTGATCGGCGCGCCGCAAGTTTGGCAAGCGAACGTCACCGGCAAGGGGATCAAGGTCGCGATTGTGGACACCGGCATCGATCCGAATCATCCCGATTTTGCCGGGCGCATCGCGCAGATTCGCGATTTTACCGGCGAGGGCGACGTGGACAAGAACGGACACGGCACGCACGTCGCGGGAATCGTCGGCGGCGCGGGCGCGCAATATCGCGGCGTCGCGCCGGAATGTTCGTTTTACGTCGCCAAAGTTTTGCGCGGCAACGGCTCGGGCAGCACGAGCGATGTGATGGCGGGCGTCGAGTGGGCGGCGCAACAAGGCGCGCAAGTGATCAACTTGTCGCTCGGCAGTGACGGCGCGTGTGATGGCACCGACGCGCTCTCGGTGTTGTGTGACGCGGCGGTCGCGCAAGGATCGGTGTTGTGCATCGCGGCGGGAAACGCAGGCCCCGGCGCGTCCACGGTCGGATCGCCGGGCTGCGCGAAATCGGTGATCACGATTGGCGCGACGACGAAATCGGATCAGATCGCGAGCTTTTCGTCGCGCGGACCGACGAGCGATGGACGCGTCAAGCCGGATGTGTGTTTCCCCGGCGCGAGCATCGTCGCGTGTCGCGCCGCCGGAACTTCGATGGGCACGCCGGTGGACGCGCAGTACACGAGTGCGTCCGGCACTTCGATGGCGACGCCGCACGCGGCGGGCGCGTGCGCGTTGTTGTTGCAAGCCAAGCCCGGTTTATCACCGCAACAGATCAAAGATATTTTGATGAACACGGCGAAGAACCTGGGTCTGGACGCGAACGCGCAAGGCAAGGGACGCGCGGACGCGTTTGCCGCGTACCAGAGCGCGCTCGGGCAAACGCCGCAACCGCAGCCGCCCGCGCCGCCGACGCCGCCGGGAACGGGATGTTTGGCAGTGTTGCAAAGATGGTTCGGGTTGGGTTCGTGAAAAAGAAACCTTCCGGGTTTTTCGCTCGGAAGGTTTTTTGTTGACGCAAGGCGCGCGTTGTGTTATGATGGTGTGAGAAAGAGACAAGAAATGAAAGATGAGAGATGAGAGATGAGAGATGAGAGAGGAAAGCGAAGATGCTAACTGATCAAGTCACTGTGAAAATCAACCCTCAAGATTCTTTGCGGCAAGCGTCGGAAAAACTCGTGGCGGCTGTCGCCGATTTGATGCGGCGCGCAAAATCCGAAGAAGATTTGCGGATCGGTATCGAAAAACTGCTAGAGCCGCTGTTGAAAAGTATTGGGATTGAGGTGGAGCCACGGTATGAGCGAATGGGCGCAAAGACGATTTACCGCGGCCGTCCGGACGCGGTGCATGGTCAGGTCATCATCGAGTACGAGCCGCCGCGCGCGTTTACGCCCGAGCGCGCGGTTCAGCACGCGCACGAACAACTGGTTGGCTATCTCACAGCGGAAGCGCAAAGCCAAGCCGCCGCTCCGGCGGATGCGTTGAAACGACTTGTGGGCGTCGGTTTTGATGGCGAATCTATTTTCTTTGTTCAGTATCGCGCGAGAGAGAACGGAAAAAAGAAAATCGAAGCAGACGCGTTTGCGCGCTTGGGCCCATTTCCGTTCGATGTTGAAAGCGCGCGCACGTTCTTGACCTTCTTGCGTTCGTTGTCGCGCTTGCCGTTGTCGGCGGAGCATCTGGCTGAGCGTTTCGGACCCCAAAGCAAAATCGCGCCGCTCGCGGTTTCCGCGTTTGCCGACGCGCTGGAGAACTGGGGCAACGCGCGCGTCCAGGTTTTCTTCACCGAGTGGAAGCGTTTGTTTGGCATCGTCTATGGCGAGCAACTTGGCGCGCATCAGGCGGAAGACGCTAAAACGCTTGGCGCGATGTACCACGTCGAAAAAGAAACCGACTTTCAAGAGTTGCTGTTTTCGGTTCACACCTACTTTGCGTTCTTGATGAAGTTGATTGCCGCGGAACTGGTGACTTTGGGCGAGATGCCGGTTGGGTTGTCGTTCTCACACCGGTTGACGCATGCCGCGCAAGAGAATTTGGTGGAACAGTTGAACGAGATTGAAGATGGCGGCATCTACGCGCAACGTGGGATTGTTAATTTTCTCGAAGGCGATTTTTTCCGTTGGTATCTCGACGGATTTTCGCCGCGTCTCGAAGAAGCGCTGCGCGAGATCGCGCGTGGCTTGGCTGAATTCGAACCCGCGACGACGACGATCAATCCCGAAGCCGGACGCGACTTGCTCAAAAAATTGTACCAGTATCTTGTGCCGCCAGAGGTGCGCCACAAACTGGGTGAGTATTACACGCCCGATTGGTTAGGCGAATTGTTGCTTGATGAAACGGGATACGACGGTGATACGTCCAAGCGTTTGCTCGATCCATCCTGCGGGTCTGGCACGTTCATCGTTCTGGCGATTCAGCGCGCGAAAGATTTTGGTCGCGCGCACAAAGAGCCGCTGGTCGAACGCGCAAAAAAGATCGTTACAAACATTTGGGGATTCGACTTGAATCCACTCGCGGTGATTGCGAGTCGCACGAATTATCTTTTTGCGCTCGGCGACTGGGCGGAAAAATTGGCATCGTTTGAAATCCCGATTTACCTTGCGGATTCGGTGCTGTGGCCCCAGCGTAACGGGCAACTCGCGCTCAAGCCGCGCGGCGAATCAGTCGAAGTCGCGACATCGTTGCAACCTTTTTTCGTGCCCAAGATATGGATCGAGAATAAGGGTTTTCTGATGGCGCGCGCCGCGCCGCTGGTCGAGCGGATGGTCAAGCAGAAATTTAGCGCGGCTGAAGCGTTGCGCCGCCTGAAAGACGAGGGGCTCGCCTTTCCACCGCACGAAGAGGTCGTCCAAGATTTTTACACTCAGATGGTCGAGTTGGAGGGACAAGGCAAGAACGGCATCTGGGCGCGCTTGCTCAAGAATATTTTTGCGCCGATGGTTGCCGGGAAATTCGATTTCGTCATCGGCAATCCACCGTGGATCCGCTTTCCTTATCTTTCGCAAGAGTACCGTCAGGCAACGGCTCCGATGTGGCAACAGTATGGTTTATTCTCGCTCAAAGGGTCCGCAGCGCGTCTTGGAGGCGGCGAAAAGGATTTTTCAATGCTGTTCACTTACGCAGTGGCGGATTACTATTTGGCAAATGGTGGCAAACTTGGATTTCTCATTACGCAAGAAGTATTCAAGTCGAAAGGCGCGGGCGAAGGGTTCCGGCGATTCCGCCTCGGCGAAGGCGCATCGCTCAAGGTGTTGAAAGCGCACGATCTCGCAACGGTGCAGCCATTTGAAGGCGCGGCAAACAAGACGGCGATGATCGTGCTGATCAAGGGTAAGGCGACGACCTACCCTGTGCGGTACACGCTTTGGACGCGCAAAAAAGGTGTCGGCAAAATTCCGACGAACTATCATCTGGCAGACGCGCTGCCGATGTTGCAGAAAAAGCGTTTGTCCGCGCATCCCATCGGCGCGCCGACGAGTTCGTGGCAAACAGTTTCGGAAAGCCAAAAGGAATTGAGCAAGATTGAGGGAGAGAACGCGTATCAGGCGCGGCTTGGCGCGCACGCGGATCCGTACGGCGTGTTCTGGCTTGAAGTTAAGCAAGTGCTTTCAACAGGCGATTTGTTGGTACGCAACCTTGTTGAAGAAGGCAAACGTAAAATACCGGAAGTAGAAGAAAGGATCGAACCCAAGCTCGTCTTCCCAGCCGTGCGCGGCGCAGACGTTCAACGCTGGGGCGTGAAGGCAGGTATTCACGTTCTGATCAGTCAAGACCCTCAGACACGCTTGCCTTTTGCCGAAGCGCAGATGAAAGCAGAGTGGCCGCGCACATTCGGCTATCTCGCGCGTTTCAAAAGTGTTTTGCTTTCGCGCGGCTCGCGCACTGTTCGTGAGTTGGCAGAGCGAACAGAATTTTACGCGATGTTTGGGATTGGCGCATACACATTCGCGCGTTACAAGGTTGTATGGAAACGGATGGCAAACGATCTCGTCGCGGCGGTGATCTCGCAACATAAAACGGAGTTCGGGTGGAAGACGATTGTGCCATTGGACACGACCTCGTTGTTCGCGCTCGACAATGAAACCGAAGCGCATTACCTTTGCGCGATTCTCAACTCGACGATCGTGCGTGAGTTTGTCAAATCGTACTCGTCGGCGGGACGCGGGTTTGGCGCGCCGTCGGTGATGGAACACGTCGGCATTCCCAAGTTCGACGCGAAGAACAGGACGCACGCGAAACTCGCGCAATTGTCCAAGGAACTTCACGAAGCGAGATCGCATAGCGCGTTGATCAAGCTGAACCGTTTGGAAAAGCAGGTAGACGACGCGGTTGCAAAATTATTTGGGATTAAAAATTGACAATGAACCAATCCAATCACTCGCCGATGGTGATGGGCGTCGCGATCTATCTGCCGCATCAGTACGGTCGCTTGCTCGCAACAGCGGAAGATGTTGACCATTTGAACCCGACCTGGGACGAATGGCGCGCGGTGTGCGATGAGACCAAGCGCAACTTGCGCTCGATTGGGATCGAACCGATTGACATTTTGTTCGATCTGGACGCGTTCGAAAAATATCGCGCGGAACGCGGCTTGAAAAATGTCGGCGGGACGCGCGCGGATTACGTGGCAGAGCAATTGCGCAACCAGCAGTCAGCAATCAGCGATCAGCAGTCAGACACCGGATCACACCTTTGAGCAACCCTAGTCACCACTCCCTAATTACGAATCCCCAATCCTGGAAACTCCTCACCTTCCTCTTCGCGCTCGCGAATTTTCTCGAAGTCGCGGTGGTCGCGCATTTCGTTTTGTTCACGCCCGCGTTTCTCTACACGATTGGTTTCAGCAAAAGCGAGATCGACGCGTGGACGGGACCGATTTCCGCGCTCGCCTTTTTGCTCGGCATTTGGTTCGTCCCGTTCTGGGGAGTCTTTGCGGATCGCTACGGGCGCAAGCCGCTGGTTCTGCGCAGCCACTATGTCGAAATGATCGCGATGGCGCTCGCGGCGATCTCGCACAACGTGTGGCTGTACTTGATCGCGCGCGCGTTGACCGGGTTCGCGCTCGGCAACACTGGGCTGATGTACGCGTCGCTCACCGAAACCGCGCCGAAGCATCGCGTTGCGCTCGCGCTCGGCTTGGTCAACGCGTCCGCGCCGCTGGGCGCGCTCGTCGGCGGATTGCTGGGCGGGTTGATCGTTTCCGAGTACGGCGTACATACGCTTTTCGGAATTGACGCGCTGGTCTGCCTGATCACCGCGATCATCCTCACCGCGTTCTATCGCGAAACGTTCACACCCAAAGCGACGCCGCCGATGCTGACGATGCTCGGCGACGCGCTGCGCGCGGTGATTCATTCGCCGATCGCGCTGACGATTTTCGGCGTCAGCTTCGTTTTCTCGTCGGCGCAATTCTTCTCGTACCCGTACTTGCCGGTTCGCATCATCGAAATCGTCGGTGAACGCGCCGCGCCCGCGATGATCGGCGCGACGCAAGGATTCGCGGGTGTGACGACGTTGCTTGGCTCCGCGCTGTGGGGCGCACTCGCGGATCGCGCGGGGCATCGGCGCTTGCTCGCGGGGTTGATGTTGCTCGCGCCGGTTTTGTGGCTGCCGATTTTCTTCGCGCAAGACATCACCACGTTGACGATTGGTTGGGTTCTGCTCAGCGCGGTCAGCCCCTCGATCAGCAGTTTGATGTACACGATCATCAGTCTGAATGTTTCCGCCGACAAGCGCGGATCGATCTTGAGTATGATCTATCTGCCGCTGAATCTCGCGTTCATCGTCGCGCCATTCGGCGCGTCGCTCGTCGCGCGCAATTTTGAAGTGCGCGATGTGTTTCTCGTTTCGGCGGCGCTGGCGTTCCTCGCGCTAGTGATGTTTGCGGGGAATGTGGGACGTACGAGGAAAAACTGATTTTCGATTTTCGATTGCTGATTTTCGATTGAACAAATCGAAAATCGAAAATCAGAAATCGAAAATTGGAGGGTTTATGTTTCGTCTCGATCACAAAATCGCGCTGGTCACGGGCGGCGGGCGCGGGCTGGGACGCGCGATCGCGCTCGCGTTCGCGGAGCAAGGCGCGGATGTCGCAGTGACGAGTCGCACGCCGGAGCAACTGAACGAGGTCGCGGAACTGATCCGCGCGCAAAATCGTCGCGCGCTCGCGGTCGAGTGTGACGTGAGCGACAGCGCGTCGGTCGCGCAGATGGTCGAGACGACGCGCCAAGAGTTCGGGCGGATTGACGTGCTGGTGAATTGCGCGGGCGTCGGCTGGGCGGAGAAACTCGCGGAGATGAGCGACGGCACGTTCGATTGGATCGTCAAGACGAATTTGTACGGAACGTTTTACTGTTGCCGCGAAGTGTTGCGCGGAATGATCGCGCAAAAAAGTGGAAGCCTCATCAACATCGCGTCGGTCGCGGGCGCGAAGGGCGTGCCTGGGCTGGGCGCGTACGGCGCGAGCAAAGGCGGCGTTATCACAATGACCAAGGCGCTCGCGATGGAAAACACGCGCCACAACATTCGCGTCAACGCGATCGCGCCTGGGTATTTTCGCACCGATATGAATTCCGCGATTCTGGATGACCCCGACGCGGGTCCCAAAATCGTCAAGCGAATTCCAATGCGCCGCGCGGGCGATCCGAAAGAAATCGGCGGACTCGCGATTTATCTCACGAGCGACGAAGCGTCGTTTGTGACAGGGGAAGTGTACTTTATCAGCGGCGGGGAGATGGCGCAGTGAGGGAGCGGGGCGCGAGAGGCGAGCGCGCGCGCAAGCAGGCGCGCCGCAGTTCGTCTTGCGGGATTTGCGCTGGAGCAAGCGGTTGGCTCCAGGCGCGTGACGGTCGAGCGTCACGCGGTTTTCCGTTTCGATGATCTACGCGCCGGCGGATTTTGCAATCACCGAAGAAAGACAAGACGCGCGGTGGATCATCGCGCGTCTTGCCGCTCCGCCGATGCTGTGGTAGAATCACGCCGAGCAGAATTCCGCTGCGCGCGCGCTTGGCGTCAGCGTGTCGTGTTCGTCAAGGTTCGGCAGGTGCGCCAGCATCACGCGCACCAGGCCACCAATTGCGATCGGGGAAAAGCGTCAATGGCGGCGCATTGATTTGTATTGACGCGCGAGAGGAGCCGGAGATAAATTCGTCGCGCGCGCGCGAGTTTGGCGCGACGCGGTCGCAACTCGCGCTCTTGTGGTGCAAGGATCAACCCGGAGCGTCAGGCGTGTGACGCGAGCGATCCAATCGGCAACACGCTCGCCGATTTTCACAACAGTTCCACCTAGGCAAAACCATTGGCGGTTTAGCCGTTCGGCAAATTTATTGCCACAGAGGACGCAGAGAAATGTCATTCTGAACCAAGTGCAGAATCTCTCTGTGTTCCCTGTGTCCTCTGTGGCTAATCTGAAAACAGAAAAATGTCGCGCGTACAAATCATCTCCGCCGCGCACGCGGCAACCCTCATCCCAAACGATTCGCTCGTCGTCATCAGTTCCTCCTCCGGCTTGAATTGTCCCGACGCGATTCTCAAGGCGATTGGCGAACGGTTCGCGCAGACCGGCGCGCCGCGCCATCTCACCACGCTTCACCCGATTGCCTCCGGCGATATGTACGGCATCGCCGGGATCGATCATCTCGCGCGGAAAGGATTGTTGAAGCGCGCGATTGCCGGATCGTACCCCAGCGGTCCTTCCTCGTTACCCTCGCCAAAAATTTGGCAGATGATCAACGCGAACGAAATCCAAGCGTACAATTTTCCGAGCGGCACACTCTTTCACGTTTTGCGCGAAGCCGCCGCCAAACGCCCCGGCGTGCTGACCAAGGTCGGACTCGATACGTTCATCGATCCGCGCCGGCAGGGCGGGCGAATGAACGACGCGACGCCGCCCGACCTTGTGCGCGTCGTCGAGTTCGACGGCGACGAGTGGCTGTACTTCAAGTCGCTTCATCCCGACGTTGCGATCATTCGCGGCACCACCGCCGACGAAGACGGCAACATTTCGATGGAACACGAAGGCGCGTACCTTGGCGCGTACGATTGCGCGCTCGCCACGCGCAACCATCGCGGCGTCGTCATCGCGCAAGTCAAGCGCGTGACGACCGCCGGTTCGCTTCATCCGCAAATGGTGCGCGTGCCCGGCATCTTGGTGGATTACGTCGTCGTCGCGCCGGATCAAATGCAAGCGACGCAAACGCCGTACGATCCCGCGATCAGCGGCGAGACGCGCCGCCCGCTCGATGCGTTCCAGCCCTTGCCCTTCGACACCGATAAAGTGATCGCGCGTCGCGCCGCGCTGACGTTGCGAAAAGATGAAGCGGTCAACCTGGGTTTCGGCATCTCCGCGCTGGTGCCGGAAATCCTGCTCGAAGAAAAATTGCACGGACAGGTGACCTGGGTGATCGAGCAAGGCGCGGTCGGTGGTTTGCCGCTGACCGGTTTTCCGTTTGGCTGCGCGGTCAACGCGCAGGCGATCATTCCATCGCCCGATCAGTTCACGTACTTTCACGGCGGCGGATTTGATCGCGCGCTCTTGTCGTTTATGCAAGTGGATCAGGATGGCAACGTCAACGTCTCGCGCCTCGCCGCGCGTCCGCACGTCACCGCCGGCGCGGGCGGTTTCATTGACATCACCGCGCATGCGCGTCGCATCGTTTTCAGCGGCTATTTTACGGCGGGTGGTTTGGAGTTGACGATAGATGATGGTAAACTACGCATCGTCAAAGAAGGCAAGGCGCACAAATTCACGCGCCAAGTCGAACACGTCACCTTCAGCGGTCGCCGCGCGCGCGCGAACGCACAAGAGGTTTTGTACGTCACCGAACGCTGCGTGATCCAACTCGAACGCGACGGACTCACTGTGATCGAGATCGCGCCCGGCGTTGACCTGCAACGTGACGTTCTCGCGCAAGCCGATTGTGAACTGCGCGTCAGTCCGAATTTGAAAACGATGGACGCGTGCTTGTTTCAGCCGCAAGTGATGGGGCTTGTGCTTGATGCGTGACCGATGACGGAAGACCCAAGACCGAGGATCGGTCATCGGTCGTCGGTCTTCGGTCAGGGTAGGAAAACCTGATGCCAGACGCACAAATTCTTCTCACCATCGAAAACGGGATCGCCACGCTCACACTCAATCGCCCGGACAAACTGAACGCGCTCTCGCTCGCGATGCTCGATCAGATCGAGGCGGCGATTGCCGCACTGGAGCAGAATCGCGACGCGCGCGTCGTGATCGTCACAGGCGCAGGCGCGCGCGCGTTTTGCGTCGGCGCGGACATCAAGGAATGGGAGCAAGTGATCGCCGACGATCCGATCGCGATGTGGCGCGCGTGGGATCGACCTGGTCACCGCGTCTTTGATCGGCTCGCGCGTTTGCAACAGCCGACGATTGCCGCGATCAACGGTTTCGCGTTCGGCGGCGGACTGGAATTCGCGCTCGCGTGCGATCTGCGGATCGCGGCAGACCACGCCGAGTTCGCGTTTCCCGAAGTGAAAATCGGGACGCAGCCGGGCTGGGCGGGCTCGCAACGACTGCCCGCGCTGATCGGCGCCGCGCGCGCCAAGCAAATGATTTTTACCGGCGCGCGCGTCTCGGCGCAAACAGCCGAGCGCTGGGGCTTGGTCAACGAAGTCGCGCCGCGCGATCAATTGATTGCGCGCGCGCACGCGTTGGCAAACGAAATCGCGGCGAACGCGCCGCTTGCGGTGCAATTCGCCAAAACGATTGTGGACGCGGGCGCGGGGCAGGGCGTCGAAATCGCGCTGGAAGGACTTGCCGCCGCGCTCGGCGCGACGACGCGCGACGGCAAGGAAGGTCCCGCGGCGTTCCGCGAAAAACGCGCGGCGCGGTTTATTGGACGATAGTGCCACAGAGGACACAGAGTAGTCTTTGTCATTTCGAGGCGCGTTTTTTGCGCCGAAAAATCTCGTGTTTGTGCAAACAAGATTTCTCGCTTCGCTACCCAGAAACTTTAGGTGTCATTGCGAGGGACGCTTTTTGTCCCGAAGCAATCTCCAACTTGCGAATTGGGGATTGCTTCGTCGCGAACTACGCTCCTCGCAATGACACGCGCGCGAGTTTCTGACTGCGAACATACCGCCGCGCGGTATGTCTTCTCAGAATGACATTTCTCTGTGTCCCCTGTGATCTCTGTGGCTAGGATTTCGCGTGGAAACACCTGCAAACGAACGCGCCCAACTCGAACAAGCGATCATCGCGTTGGAAGCGCAACGCAACATTCTGGGCGACGCGGCGGTGGATGTCGCGGTTGCCGCGTTGCATCAAAAAATCGGTATCTTCTCAATAACTTGGGGTAATCTTTTCGCAATAGTCAATCCTACTTAATTGGGATAGACAAGTTGCTCACATCCGCTTATACTTGAGCCATGTTGGAAGACTTGAACCTGAATGATATGCAA
>VGOB01000068.1 GCA_016865935.1 Chloroflexota bacterium
GCAATACGCGATCTGATTGTGCAGATGGATTTATAGAGTCGGCAACAGGTTTGCACAATCTTCGGATTCGACATCGCAAGCGTCGCCTGCGACGATAAGCCGAAATCCTTATTATTGATAACGTCTAATATGGTGATTGGCAATCGTGCGCACGATGTCCCAAAGCGGCATTGTATCACCCCAATGGACGGGTCTAAGTTGGTCGAGTTTATTTTCGGGCGTGCGGAGCAAATCTTGTTTCCAGAGTTGATGTGATCGGTCGAGCCAGAGTATCAAGTCAGCCAAATAAGCTTCGGACTGGATAATGGTGTCGCGCAATCCGTGCGGCCACTGGAGGGCGTGCCAAGCAGTGGGCGCGGCGTCGAAGGCGTACGAGCGGTAAACGTGGCTCCAGCCGGCAGCATGCTTGATGGTGCCGATGATCGAACGATAGCCACCGGGCGGGACAAAAAGCGCCTCTTCCAGGGTCAACGCTTGGAGATTGTCAGACAAGATTCCAAACGCCGAGTCGAGCAATTGCAACGTGATTTCTAATCGGGTCCGCATTTTCCATCCGTCGCGACTAAAACTCACTCGCCAAAATCGTAGCGCGATTTTGCAGCGGCGATTCTACGCTAACCGCAGGAACACGTCAGGGTGTTGCTGGGCGATTCGCAGCAGAGCCACGGCCGGTCCGCTCGGTTTGCGCCGCTTTTGTTCCCAGTCTTGGACTGTTCGCACGCTCACGCCCATCAAGCCCGCAAACGCCATCTGGGATAGTTGCAATCGCGCGCGGATTTTTTGCGGCGGTGCAGGGCGCGTCAGTTTCGTTAGGCGCAGTGATGCCTTGCCGTTTTTGTATGCTTTGATCTCGCGAATACCCGAAAGGATTTCTGCGCCAATATTACGTTTTGACACTCTTGACCTCCTTTGCGATCTTTCGCAATAAATGAGCGGGGATATTTCCGATTTCACTTTTGCGATAAACCGTCAGCATCCAGATTTCATCATCCTGTTTCTGGAAATAGTAGATAACGCGAATTCCTCCGCGTTTGCCTTTTCCTGGAATCGCCCATCGCAATTTTCTGACACCCCCAGAACCAGGCACAACTTTCCCTGCTTCGGGATATTTGAGCAGAAAACCCTGTAGCCCGAGGTACTCGTCATCGCTCAAGTACGTGTGGATCAATTTGGTGAAGATGGACGTTTCGATGAATTCCATATCGGCATTATACGGCAAAGCCGTATATCAGGCAAATGATAATTTGTGTTAGATGTTCGTTGACGCGCTAAAATTCACTCGCCAAAATCGTATCGCGATTTTGCAGCGGCGACGCGTCCGCGCTTTGCACCGCAGCGACGATGCCGCGCATTCTGGGCAACTGATCGCCGATGTAAACTTGCGCGATGGATTTCTTTTTGGCGTCCGCGCGCGCGTGTTGCAACAACAGCCAACTGTTGATCACCTGCGTCGCCATATCCACCAAATCGGACGCGTAGTAATCAATCACTTCGGTTGGACATTCCTTGAGATGATCGGCAGAGCGATTGAACAACTCGGTTGCTTCGACGATTTGATGTTTCAATGGCGCGAGTTCCTCACCGTATTCCTGCGCTGCCCACTCGCTCAGCAAATCGTCGAGCGAATGCCCCAGCAATTTGCCGATTGCCGCGACGACCTGGAGTTGGCTCGTCCCTTCGTAAATGTTCGTCACGCGAATATCGCGGAAATGTCGCTCGACGTTGAACTCGCGCATATAGCCGACGCCGCCGTGGACTTGCATCGCTTTGTAGCACACGCGATTGCCCATCTCGGTTGCATAGTACTTGACGAGCGGCGTCAACGCTTCGGCGAGGCGCGCCGCGCGTTTCAAGAGTTGGCGATCGGCGGGATCGGGCTTGGGCGTTGCGGCGATGTGATGTGCGAGCGCGTTTTCCAGATCCACCCAGCGCGCCACCTCGTACATCAACGCGCGCGTCGCTTCGATTTCGCCGCGCATCGAAAGTAACATCCGTGTTACGGCAGGGAAATTGCAAATCGGCTGGTTGAACTGGACGCGCGCGTGCGCGTACTTGTACGCTTCGCGATACGCGGCTTCCGCGATCCCGACTGCTTGCGCGGCGACGGCAAGGCGCGCGCCATTCATCAGCGCCATCGCGTAGCGAATCAAGCCAAAGCGGCGTTTGCCGATGAGTTGCGCGGGCGTGTGGTTGTATTGCACCTCGCACGTCGGCGATGCGCGCATCCCCATCTTGTGCTCCAGGCGGCGAATCACCACACTATCATCTTTTTCGACGAGGAAGAGCGAGAGTCCGCGCGCGTCGTTGCTCTCGGGTTCGCTGCGCGCTAGCACGACCGCCACGTCCGCGCAGCCATTCGTGATGAAACGCTTGACGCCGTTGATGCGCCACACCTGCGCGGCTTCGTCGTACGTCGCGCGCGTTTGCACCGCGCCGAGATCAGAGCCCGCGTCAGGTTCGGTGAGCACCATCGCGCCTGTGATTTCGCCGCGCGCAAAGCGCGGCAGGACGCGCGCTTTGATTTCATCGTCGCCGAATTCCGCGATGGACTGCGCGATCTCCAGCAAGCCGTAAACCGTCATCGAGCCCGCGTCGGCGCGCGTCAGCATTTCGGTCATCATCAAAAAGATCGTTTCGGGCAGATTCATTCCGCCGTATGCCCACGGCAACATCACGCCCATCAGATCGGCTTGCTTGAGCGCGGCGAGCGCGTCTTGTGTGGCGGCGGCGTACTGCACCTTGCCGTCGCGCAACTGCGCGCCCTCCTCGTCCGCCTCTGCCGCGCGCGGCGCAAGGCGCGTCGCGCATAGTTCGCCCAGCACCGTCAGGATGCGGCGATAGTTGTCTTGCGCGTCGGCATAGTGGCGCGGCGCAGCGGGATATTTTTCGTGAAACGAATAATTCTTTTCCTTGAGCGCGACGACCTGGCGCAGATCGGTCTGCTGCAAATGATATTGGAGATCGAGATTATCGAGGAAAAAGTTGTCTGCCATAGAGTATGCTCCTGTAGGGGCGTTTTATAAAACGCCCTTACTTCGCTTTCTCGCGGAACGCGCGGATCATCATCGGAATCACTTCCGCCGCGTCGCCGACGATCTTGTAATGCGCGATCTGAAAAATCGGCGCGTGCGGATCGGTGTTGATTGCGATGATCTTGGACGACTCGCTCATCCCCGCGCGATGTTGAATCGCGCCTGAAATGCCTGCCGCGATGTACAAGCGCGGGCGCACTGTCGTGCCTGTTTGTCCGACTTGATGCTCGCGCGAGATCAAGCCCGCGTCCACTGCCGCGCGCGACGCGCCCACTTCGCCGCCGAGGATGTGCGCTAATTCGCGGATCAATTCGAAATTCTCTGGACTGCCAATGCCCGCGCCGCCCGAGACGATGATCGGCGCGCCTTTGAGATTGACCGTGGACTCGCGCGTCTCGCGGCTCAGCACTTGCAACACTAACTCGCGCGCGTCGAACGTCGGCGCGATTTTTTCGATCACACCTTTGCGCGATGTATCAGGATCGCGGCGACGCATCACGCCCTCGCGCACCGTCGCCATTTGCGGGCGCGTGTTCGGATTGACGATCGTCGCGATCACGTTGCCGCCGAACGCGGGGCGAATTTGGTACAGTAAGTCAGAATAGACGCGCTTTTCTTTTTTCGATTCGAAATCGCCGATTTGCAGATCGGTGCAGTCCGCCGTCAGCCCAACTTGCAGCGCGCTCGCGACGCGCGGCGCGAGATCGCGCCCAAGCGGCGACGCGCCGAACAAGAATGTGTACGGGCGATGTTCGCGCGCTAAATCAGATGCGACGCGCGCGTACGGCAGCGTGCGATAATTTTCCAGTTCGGGATGATCGGCAAGCAAAACGCGATCCGCGCCGTGATGAATCACCGTCTCGGCTAATTCTTCGACGCGCGCGCCGCACAATACGCCGCACACCTGGCTGTTCAATCGGCGCGCGAGTTCTTGTCCCTTTGCCAATAATTCCAAACTGACGTCGGCGAGCTTGCTTTCTTCTTGTTCGACGAAAACCCAAATATCGTTGTTAGTTGTCATTCGCATCTCCCAGATTGACCGAAGACCGAAGACCGAGGACCGATGACCGATGACCGATGACCGTGGACCGAGGACTCTTCGGTCGTTCGTCCTCCGTCATCGGTCATTTTGTATCGGTGCTAGCAAGATCGTGCGTGACTTGGTCGTAGCGTCCGCGCAATTCATCGCTCAATGTGTGTTCCCACAACGGCACACCCGAAAGGTACGCCGCGCGTCCCAGCAGGTGCGCCGCGACGGGGGCGGTGACGAGTAGGAAAAGTGTGATGGCTAATGCTTGCGTGGCAAAGCCCACATCGTTAAAGTGGATTGCCGCGCCCAACATCACGCACCCTACGCCCAGGGTCGCCGATTTGGTGCTACTATGCAGGCGCATATACAGATCGGGAAAACGCACGACTCCCAGCGCGGCAACGAGCATAAAAAACGTGCCGACGAGAATCAAGAGCGCGCTCAAGATTGCTGCCACGGTACGGCTCCTTTCGCGATAAAATAAGCAAATCCGACGGTGCCCAAGAAAGAAATCAGGGCAAGCACGATGGCAACATCGAGAAAAATCGGTTGATTGGTGGCGACGGCATAGAGCGCGATCCACCCGACGGACAGGGAGGCGAGCAAATCGAGCGCCACTACGCGGTCGGGCAAACTGGGACCGCGCGCCAAGCGGATGAACGCGAGAAACAGCGCCGCGCTAAGTAAACCAAAAGCAATCGTGATGATCATTTCTTTCGACTCCCAAGACCGCGTGCGATCGGTTCACGCGCCTACATTCATTTCGTCGTTCGCGCCGCGCATCACATCGAGCAGGCGACGTTCCAGACCTTGTTCGATCTCGCGGCGAACCAGTTCCGCGTCTGCGGCGTACATCACATGCACGTAGAGAACGCGGCAGTCGGACGCAACATCCAAACTGAGCGAGCCGGGGGTGAGGGAAATGAAATTCGCCAAGAGCGTAATTTCGGCGTTCGTGCGCGCCTCCAACGGAATCGCCAACACGCGCGGTTGCATGTGATGGCGCGGCGTCAGCACGTCCGCCGCCACGCGCAGGTTCGACAAAATCAATTCCCACAAAAAGAAAACTGCAAACCCCAACGCCTTGGGCACTTTGGAAAAGTAGCTACTTGGACCAACCACAGAGCGCACCAGCCACAGCACCGCGTAACCCAGCCCAAAGCCCAACAGGAGATTGGGCAGACTGAATGTGCCGGTCAATGCCGCCCAGGTGAGCGCCAAGCCGGTGTTCAGCAAAAGGTAATGCACTAGGGTCCTCCCAACACGGCTCGAATGTAATCCGTCGGTTGCATCAACTCCTGTCCCGCGCGCAATGCCAGCGCGAAAATCGGTCCCGCGCCGAAACCGATGAGGAGTGTGAGCAGCGCCAGCAACACAATCGGTATGAACAACGCGACCGAGCTGCGACGGTCTTCGGTCAGCGGTCGTCGGTCATCAAGTGGTTTCCAAAACGCCTCGTTCCAGATTTTCAGCATCGAAAAGAGCGTGAGTAGACTGACGCCCAGCGCGACGCCGATGATGACGTACTGCTCCAGGGGCAAGCCGGCTTGAATCAATCCGAGTTTGGCGAAAAAACCAGAGAGCGGTGGCAAGCCCGCCAGTGACATCGCCGGAATCAAGAACAAGACGGCCAAGCCCGGTTGCGCGCGGTACAGCCCGCCCAGTTTCTTCAACTCGAACGTCCCACTCATTCGTTCGACGACGCCGCTGATGAGAAACAGGTTGGTCTTGACGATGATGTGATGCGCGATGTAGAACACGGCGGCGGCTAAACCCAGCGGCGTGAACAACCCCAAGCCCATAATCATATAGCCGATTTGACTGACGATGTGAAACGAGAGCACGCGGCGAAACTCGTTCTGCGCGACCGCGCCCAACACACCCGTAATCATCGTCAGCCCAGCGAGACCCAAGATCAAGGTGTGCGTGAACGCGACATCCTGAATGAAGATCAGCGTAAAGACGCGGATCAAGGCATAGACTCCCACTTTGGTCAACAAACCCGCAAAGACGGCGGACACCGCGACCGGCGGCGTGTGATAGGACGCGGGAAGCCAAAAGAACAACGGAAAGATCGCCGCCTTGATGCCAAAGGCGGCGAGAAACAGCAGCGCGACCGCGACGACCAAGCCAGGTTGCGCCGTCGCGCTCAACTTGCGCGCCAAATCCGCCATATTGAGCGTGCCGACCAGCCCGTACAAAATGCCCATCGCCGCAAGGAACAGCGCGGACGACATCAGGTTGAGCGTCACGTACTTGATCGCGCCTTCCAATTGACCGCGCTCGCCGCCCAACGCCAACAAGACGAACGACGCCATCAGCATCACTTCGAACCAGACGTACAGATTGAACAAGTCGCCCGTGATGAACGCGCCGCATACGCCCATCAACAAAAAGTGATACAGCGGATAATAGCCGAACCGCACGCGCGCCGCGTCGATGCTCGTCAGCGAGTACACCGCGACCGCGAACCCGATGATGCCCGCGAGCGTGACCATCAGCGCGCTGAACAGATCGGCGACGAGTGTGATGCCATACGGCGCGCGCCAGTTTCCCATCTGCGTCACTTGGATGCCGTTGTGCCACACATCGTTCAACAGTCCCAGCGCGGCGACCAGCAAAGCCGTCGCGCCGCCCAAACTGACCCAGCGTTGCGCGCGCAACGTCGGGTACATCAGCGTCGTGATCACGGCGGTCAATAATGGAATAACGATTGGAAGAATGAGCCAAAGATTCATAACGATTAGGTATCCGTACTCGTCAGACGATCCAAATCATCCACGCCGACGATTTTGTGCGCGCGATACGCCAGCACGAGCGCGAACGCCGTCACACCAAAACTGATGACGATGGCGGTCAGAATCAACGCCTGCGGCAACGGGTCGGCAACGACAGTGGCGAGTGGCGCGGCTTTGTCGCCCACGATCGGCGGCTGCGCGCGCGTCAAGCCCGCCGCGGTAAAGATCAACAGATTCGCCGCGTGGCTCAGCAAGACCAAGCCGATCAGCAATTTGATCAGACTGCGGCGCAAGAGCAGATAGATCGCCGCCGCATACAATCCACCCACAACGAACGCCAAAACGATTTCCACTGCGTCACTCCTCCGCCAACGCAAAGATGATGGTCAGCGATACTCCCAGCACGACCAGATAAACGCCTGCGTCGAAGAATAGCGGCGCGCCAAGCTCGATTTTGCCCCAACCGGGCAATGCGAAAGCGTACCACTGACCGGTCATAAATGGACGGTCGTTCGCGACTCCAAGCATCCCACTGCAGAGCGCGAGCAAAAGGCCGAACCCGATCAACAGACGCGGCTCGATGGGCAAAATCTGGCGCGCCGCGCGTGTGTCGTACGCAATCGCGTAGAGCGCGTATGCCGCCGCCGCGATCAATCCCCCGACGAATCCGCCGCCTGGCTCGTTGTGTCCGCGCCCAAAGACGAATACGGAAAACAACAAGAGTAGCGGCAATAAATAGCGTACAGCCGTTTGCAAAATCAGCGAGTTCATTCGATTTTTTCTCTACGCAGCTTTAACAGCGCGTACGCGCCCAGCGCAGCGATCCCCAGCACGGTGATTTCGCCCAGCGTGTCCAAGCCGCGAAAATCTACCAGAATCACGTTGACCACGTTCCGTCCGTGCGCCAGCGGCAACGCGTTCTCGAGGAAATAGTCCGAGATACTCGGTTGGAATTGCACGCCCACCGCCAAAAGCACGAACAGCGTCATCAAACCGCCTGCCAACGCGGCGATCACAGCATCGCGTACGCGCGCGCGCGACGTGCTCAAACGCGTAAAACGCGGCAGATGATAAAAGACGAGGACGAACAACAACACCGAAAGCGATTCGATAGTGAACTGGGTCATCGCCAGATCGGGCGCGCCGAACGCCAAAAAGATCAGGGAGATACTGTAGCCGACGACGCCCAGCGCGGCAACCGCGCCGAGACGCGAGGGGGAAACGACTGCCGCGATCGTCGCCAGCACGATCAACACGGCTAATCCCAATTCGTAAAAACGCGCGTCTTGCCAAATTGTTTCCCAAGGGAGATTGGACAACTGATTCCAAATCGGTTGATTCAACAGAACCGCGCCCGTCAAGCCAACCGTGGCGAGCACGATCGTCATCAGATAACGGCGCAGGTAGCCGTTCTGTAGCACGCGCGTCTGTCCGCGCGCGAGCGCGTTCAGTCCATCCAACGCCAGCGCGTACGTCTGCTCCGCGCCACTCCATCGTAACGGCGCGAGCAGACGCCGCAGCGCGTCTCGCGCGAAAAACAATCCGATACCAACCAACACAGTCGCCAGACTGAGCAACAACGCGGGCGTGACGCCGTGCCACAACGCGAGTTTCACTGCGACGGGCTTGCCACTGATCGCCGCAACGGTCGGCGCGATGAGGATCGCGCTGACGAGTTCGGGCGCGCTGCCGATGAGCAAACTCAAGCCCGCCAACACGACGGGACCCAGCCACAGACTCGACGGCGCTTCGTGCGCGTGTTTGGGCGTGTGCCGCGTCTGTCCGAAGAAAACGCCCAACGCGATCGTGCTGGCAATGAACACGGTGAACAGCGCGCTCGCGACGATCGCGCTGATCCACCACACACCCAACTCCAAACCGACTTCATAAATCAATTCTTTGGCGATGAATCCGAACAGCGGCGGCACGCCTGCCATCGCCAGCGCGGCAAGAACAGCCGCGCTCGCGGTGATGGGCATCGCGCGCGCGAGACCGCCCAACTGCGTCACATCGCGCGTGCCCGTCGCGTGATCCACCGCGCCCGCGATCAAAAACAGCGCGCCTTTGTAGAGCGCGTGCGCCAACACGAACACGACCATCGCTTTGAGCGCGAGTGACGTGCCAAGCCCGATGAGCATCGTCAAGGTGCCGAGCGCGCTCACTGTCGAGTATGCCAACAAGCGTTTGAGATCGGTTTGCGTCAGCGCGAGATAGCCGCCGAGTAGCATCGTCGCCGCGCCGATGCCGCCCACTGCGTACAGCCACAAGTCGGTGCCGCCGAGCGCGGGATTCAGTCGCGCGAGCAGATACACGCCTGCCTTGACCATTGTCGCCGAATGAAGATACGCGCTGACGGGTGTGGGGGCTTGCATCGCGTTGGGCAACCAAAAGTGAAACGGAAATTGCGCGGACTTGGAAAACGCGCCTAACAGAACGAGCAACAGCGCGGCAGGATACAACGGACTGGCGCGCAGCGCGTCCCCTTGCGTCAACAGCGCGGAGAGTTCCAACGATCCACTCACTTGCCCCAGCAAGAGCAAACCCGCGAGCATCGCCAAGCCGCCCGCGCCTGTGACGAGCATCGCTTGCAATGCCGCCGCGCGCGCGGATGCGCTTTCGTGTTCAAAGCCGATGAGGATGTACGAACTGAGACTCGTCAGTTCCCAGAACACGAACAGCACGATCAAATTGTCCGCCAGTGCCACGCCAAGCATCGAAGCCATAAAGACGAGGAGCCACGCGTAAAATCGTCCGAGAAACGGATTGCCGTGCAGATAGCCGCCCGCGTAAATCACTATCAGCGTGCCGATGCCGCTGATCAACAGCGCGAACAACACTCCCAAGCCGTCGGCGCGTAAGGAGAACGCCAGACCCAGTTCCGCGACCCAGGGCGCGGCAAACGTCAGCACCTCGCCGCGCGCGAGGCGGGGCAACTGCGCGACAAAATACAGCGTCAGCGCGAGCGGCAACAGCGCGATGAGCCAACCCGCCGCGTTGTGCCGATGCCGCGTCACGGTAGGCGCGACGAGCGCGACGACGAACCCAGAGAGAACGACGACGGCGAGCGCGAGATCACCCAACGATATACTCCTTGACCAATTCTTGCATCAGCGCGGCGACACCTTCGGCGTTTGCGGGTATTTGTTTGCTTTCCGCGGTTTCCAACACGACGTAGTTGACTTTGTAAACCTGGGTCGGCGAACCGTTTAGCCCAAGCCGATTCGCGTCCACCGCGAGATCGTCCGCCGTCCACAGTGGAATTTTAAGATTGCGCGCGGCGAGATACGCGTCGAGTTTTTCTTCCGTCTCGAATTCTTGCCACTGACTCAACAACGTGTTGTATTCGAGCGGCGTCGCCGCCAATTTGTGTTCGATCATCTTGCGCGCCGATGGCGGACGCGGTTGATTCGCCGAGCCGACCACCGTCAACAAGCAAGGGAGTGTACACTTGACGATTTCTTTGCCGAGCGGAAACGCGCGCGCGACGACGATTTCGTTGGCGTCGAGTTGCACAATCGTTTCCGCGTACGTGATTTGCGGGATGCCGAGTTTTTCGGCGGTTTGCGGCGGGACTTGCGCGGTGTCGCCGTCAATCGCCTGGCGACCGCAAAAGATGAGATCGAACGCGCCGATTTTTTGAATCGCGCATTTGAGCGTGTACGATGTGGCAAGTGTGTCCGCGCCCGCAAACCGTCGGTCGCTGAGCAAGACGACGCGATCCGCGCCGCGATAGAGCGCGTCGCGCAGCACTTCGGCGGCGGTGGGTGGCCCCATCGTCAACACGGTGACCGCGCCGCCATAACGCTCCTTCACTTGCAATGCCATTTCGAGCGCGTTCAAATCTTCGGGATTGAAAATCGCGGGGAGCGCGGCGCGATTGATCGTGCCGTCGTCTTTCATCACGTCGCCGTGAATGTTGTGAGTGTCAGGCACTTGTTTGACAAGGACGATTGAGTTGTAAGGCATTCGCTACTCCTAATTGGTCGCGCCCATACGCGATTTGACTTGCTGGATGACTTCTGGCTCGGCTAATGTCAATAACACATCGCCGGGCCATAGCGTCGTGCCGCCTGTGGGGATGAGATATTCACCGTTGCGGTTGATCAAGACGACGAGAAATTCGGCAGGGAGTCCTAATTCTACAATCGCTTTTCCACTCACATTCGAACTTTCTGGAATGATCAATTCTTCGAGTTTGCACTTGAGACTGCCGACTGGCGTGTATTCGATTGGGAACGGGAGTTTGCGCGGCTCGGTAGTGTCCACGCGCAACCATCTAGCCACCAAAGGGATCGTAGTCCCTTGCAAAAGCACCGAAGTCAGCACGATGAAGAAGACGACGTTGAAGATCAAATCGGCTTGCGGAATTTTTGCCAAGAGCGGAAAAGTCGCCAGCACAATCGGAACTGCTCCGCGTAGACCGACCCACGATACGAGGGTTTTCTCTTTTACGCTCAGCGCGCGAACGGGAAGCAGACTGGTAAAAACGCTCACCGGGCGAGCGATGAACATCAGGCAAAGGGCAATCAGTAAACTGGCTCCCATAACGGGCAGGAGTCGCGACGGAAAGACCAGCAAGCCCAACGTCAGGAACATTGCAATTTGCATCAGCCATGCCAAACCATCGTGGAAACGCAACAGACTCCGCCGATGAATGAAATCGTGGTTGCCTGCGACGACGCCAGCCAAATAAACAGCCAAGAAACCATTGCCACCCATCAGGTTGGTCAAGCCATACGCAAACAGAATTGATGACAGGGTCAGGACGGGATATAACCCTTCGTATCCTAACCGCAAGTGATTAGCGAGAAACACGATGCCCTTGCCGATAACATAACCCGCAAGCAACCCCAACGACATTTGTAAAATAAAAAACAAGATGAGACTCGTCGGCGAAGTGACGGGTTGCGTGAGCAACTGCACCAAACTGATCGTCAGAAGAACCGCCATTGGATCGTTGCTGCCCGATTCCAATTCCAACAGCGGTTTTAGTTGTCCCTTGAGGTTGATTCCCTTGGAACGCAAGACCGAGAAAACGGCTGCCGCGTCAGTGGAAGAAACAATCGCGCCGAGCAACAATCCTTCCAGAAGGGAAAAACGGAGTACGACTTGAGCGAAAATACCTACAATCAACGAGGTGACAAGCACGCCAAGCGTTGAAAGGATCAATCCGTATTTGAGAACGGGACGGATGCTTTTCCAATCTGTATCCAGTCCGCCCGAGAACAAGATGAGCGCCAAGGCAGTCACACCCACGAATTGGGCAAGCGCGGCGTCGTCAAAGTATATGCCGCCTGGTCCATCCGAGCCAGCCAACATTCCCAGAATTAGGAACAACAGCAGAGCGGGCACGCCGAAACGCTCTGAGATTTTACTCGTCAGGACGCCCAGCAGCAACAATAAGGCAAAGCCGATCAGAGCATATTCACTCGTGCTCATCATCAAAACTTGTCCAATCGTTCGCTATGGGAATTCTCCTGTCCAAATGTTTGTCTGTCCATGATTGCAAAGCCAGGTACTCCCGCGCACGGCGAGAAAAGTAAACGATGGTTGGATTTCAATCTCAATTTCGTGTGCATCCGCTCGACGATCCAATACGCGATCACAACGGCGGGGATAATGGCGGCGATCCCAAACACCATCACCGGGTCGGTTTCTTTCACATCCAATACGATCACCTTGCGCGCGACGGCGAGCAGCGCGGCGACAAGAATCACTTCCTCGTGAATGATGTGCTCGGTGAGATAGGCGCGAATCGTATCCAACAATTCGATCCCGATCAGCACGAGCAGGAACAAGCCGAAGATGTCGAGCAGTTTTTCGACTGGGATGAAAATATGTGGCGGTTTGATGACTTCTTGGTAGATTCCCAGAATCAGATCGAGCGTGGCGAGGGTGACGACGATCATCATCAGAGTAACAAGCGTCATCGTGATGACGCGTTCGAACCGATTGAGCAAGTTGAGCATACCTTATCCTTTTTCTTTGCGTCGCCTCAGCCATTTTTCGATCTCGACGACGACGTAGGTCAACCCGCCGAATGCCCCGATTTCCATCCACGTGATCAGCGGAATCGGCGCGGAGCCGAACAGTGTATTCATAAACGGCGCATACGTGAACAACAGTTGCAACGCGATCATAATGCCGATTCCGACGATCACCCAGCGATTCGACCACAAGCCGATCTGAAACATGGATTGCGTCAGCGAGCGGCAGTTGAGCAAGTAGAAGATTTCAATCACGACGACGGCGTTGACGGCGGCGGTGCGCGCTTGTGCGAGCGTATTGCCCGAAATCAGTGCGTACTCGAAAACGAACAACGCGGCGATCAAGATCAATCCACCGACGAGCGCAACCCGACCTAGTAATTCACGCGTCAGGATCGGCGCGTCGGGGTTGCGCGGCGCGCGCCGCATTACATTCGGCTCTTTTGGCTCGACCGCCAGCACCAAGCCGAGCGCGGCGACGGTCGCCATATTGATCCACAAGATTTGAATCGGCAGAATCGGCAAGGTTAGATTTAGGATCAACGCGACCAGAATGATCATTCCTTCGCCCAAGTTCGTCGGCAGTGTCCACGCGATAATTTTTGTAAGGTTGTCGAACACGCCGCGTCCTTCTTCCACGGCGGATCGAATCGTCGCAAAATTGTCGTCGGTCAGCACCATATCGGCGGCTTCTTTCGCGACATCGGTGCCTGCAAGCCCCATCGCGATTCCAATGTCGGCTTGCTTGAGCGCGGGCCCATCATTCACGCCGTCGCCCGTCATCGCGACGACGTTGCCGCGCGCCTGCAACGCGTCCACCAACCGCAACTTTTGTTCGGGCGAGACGCGCGCAAAGACGGGTGTGCGCGCCGCCGCGTCGATCAATGCTTCATCGGTCATTTCCGCGATTTGCTTGCCCGTGATCGCGGCGGCTTGACACGAATCCGCCAAACCGATCTCGCACGCGATCGCGGACGCGGTGAGCGCGTGATCGCCTGTGATCATCTTGACCTGGATGCCCGCCGTTTGGCACGCGCGCACTGCCGCGATCGCTTCTTCGCGCGGTGGATCAATGATCCCTTGCAAGCCCAGAAAGGTCAAGCCCGACGCCACGTCGGCGTGCGAAATTTTTTCCGCGTTGAACACATCTTTGCGCGCGAATGCCAGGACGCGCAAACCGCGTAATGCCATCGCATCTACGTCGCGGTGATTTTTTTCCGCGTCGAGCGGAACCGTTTGTCCTGCCGCGTCGAGTGCGTTCGCGCAACGTTCCAGCAACACTTCGACCGCGCCTTTGACGTAGACGCGCTGACCCGAATCGAGCGTGTGTAGCGTCGCCATATATTGATGCTGCGACTCGAACGGAAGCGTATCCACGCGCGGCAGTGGCGCGGTGAGTTTGGCTTTGCGCGCGGCGACGATGAGCGCGACTTCGGTGGGATCGCCTTGCGCGTACCAGCGCCCGTCTTTTTCGACGAGCGCGCTGTCGTTGCAGAGCAAGCCCGCCGTCAAACATTCCGTCAGCGCGACGTTTTGGGATGGCGCGCTATCTGCTGCGACGATTTGTCCCGTCGGTGTGTAACCCGCGCCAGTGACATTGTAATAAACACTGCTGGCGACGATGTGTTGCACTGTCATCTGATTTTGCGTCAGCGTCCCTGTTTTGTCGGAGCAAATGACCGTCGTGCTACCAAGCGCTTCAACTGCAGGCAACTTGCGAATGATCGCGCGACGACGCGCCATCCGCGAAACGCCAATCGCGAGTGTCACCGTGAGCGCGGCGGGCAGACCTTCGGGAATCATCGCGACCGCGAACGCAATCGCGGCGGTCAGTGTGTCGAGCAACGACGCGCCGTGCGCCCATTCGATCACGAGCGTCAAGCCCGCGAGCGCGAGAATTGCGTAGAGAACGATTTTACTGAACTCGGCGATTTTGCGCGTGAGCGGCGTCGCTAATTCCGTCGCGGTCGAAATGAGTTGCGAGATACGACCGACTTCGGTGTTATCGCCAATCGCGATGACGACGCCTGTGGCTTGCCCATACGTGACGAGCGTGGACGCGAACGCGAGGTTGCGCCGTTCCGCGAGAATCGTTTCGGGCGGCAATTGTACGTCCGCGTGTTTTTCGACGGCAACCGATTCGCCCGTCAGCGCGGCTTCTGCGACTTGCAAATCGCGCGAGCGCACGAGCCGCAAATCGGCTGGCACTTTGTCGCCGGCTTGCAACGCGACGATGTCGCCTGACACGAGTTCCGTCGCATCAATACGTTGACGTTTGCCCGAACGAATCACCGTCGCTTCGGTCGTCATCGCTTGCGCCAGCGCTTCGATCGCTTTTTCGGCTTTCGATTCCTGAATGTAGCCGATGATGACGTTGACCAGCACCGCGCCAAAAATCACCAGCGCGTCAACCGGCTCTTGCTTGACGACGAGTGTGATGACGCTGGCGACCATCAAGATGTAGAGCAACGGATTGTGGAATTGCAGGAGAAAACGCACGAGTGGGCTCTTGCCCTTTTTCGGAGTGAGGACATTCCGCCCAAAGCGTTCGTGCCGATGTTTGATCTCAAAAACGTCCAGACCTTTTTCGAGATTGCTGTCGAGCAATTCGACGATTTCGGACGCAGGCAAGTGATGCCAATGTTTTCCCAAAAGTGTTTGCATACAGAATCCACCTCGTAAAGAGGATGATTGTCTTCCCGGCAAAATCAGCAAGCCGCGATCGGCTCAGCGGTTCGCCGGGCGCGCCGGAAGATGGATGCCCCACGTGCGAGTCACTGGGATGACGAACATCACGCCCGAATGGGGTTTGAAAAAATCGCCGATGACTTGTTCCGCCGCTTGAATCGCGCGCTGCAGCGTCGCCTCATCTTCGATCACGCTGAACACGATTTGGTTGTTGTTGCGTTCGTTCACCAACAAGGAACGCAGGGAGGGGATCAACGGCATATCGTCGCGGTACGTGTGTTCTTCCAAGCGTCGCGCGCCCACGCCGTCGAGAATCGTCATCCCTGGCACGCCCGCGCGGTTCCAGGCACTCAGAAGATCGGACAGTTTTTCGGGATTGTCCAAGATCAGGACGAGCAGATTAGCCATCGGTGACCTCCGCAGGGGCAAACGCCCAACGTAACAGAATGGGGGTGATCAACGTGGTGACGAGCACCATCACGACGACGCCCGAATAAACGCTGTCGGTGATGGTCTGGCTTGCCAATCCGATTCCCGCGACGATGAGCCCCACTTCGCCGCGCGAAATCATTCCGATTCCCACGCGCAAGCCCTGGCGCGCCGATAGTTTGCCGAGCCACGCGCCCAGTCCGCATCCAACGATCTTGCTGATGATCGCGACGACGATGATCGCGCCAGTGAGCCATAGTTCTTCCACGCGCAAGTCGCGCGCGTTGGCTTGCAAGCCGATGCTGATGAAAAAGATCGGCACGAAGAACGCGTAAGCCAAAGTGTGCATCCCGCGTTCGATGGCGTGGCGTTGCGAGGTGCGCGCGAAGAACACGCCCGCCAGAAACGCGCCCGTGATGGCGGCGATCGCGCCCAATTGTTCCGCCGACCACGCGTAGAACAACGTAACGCACAAAACCAACGCCATCACCCCTTCGCTGATGGGCAGATCGCTGACCCAATCCGCCAGGCGCGGCAGCAACTTGGCGCCGATGAAAACGGCGACGCCGATGAAAAGAATCTCGCGCGCGAAGATGGCGCCAACTTGCACCAAGTCCGTGCCGGCGTCACTCACCGCCAAAAACAGCGACAGGATGATGATCACGATCACGTCATCAATCACCGCCGCGCCCAATAGCACCGTGCCTTCGCGGCTCCGCAAGCGCCCCAATTCCAGCAAGGTTTGCGCGGAGATGCTCACACTCGTCGCCGCCAGGATGATGCCGATAAAAATGCTGTTGGACAAATCGTACCCAAAGAGCATCCCGGCGGGGATCGCCAACGCAATGGGCGTGAAAACCCCCAGCGTACCGACTAGCGTGGACACCTTGCCCGCGCGGAGCATCGCTTGCAAATCCACTTCGAGTCCAGCGATGAACATCAAAAAGATTACGCCGAGTTCGCCCAATTCAAGGATGACTTCGGTGAGATGTTTGTCGGAGAAGATGGGCAGATGGAAAAAATCCAACATCGTGGGACCCAAGACGAGTCCCGCCAACAATTCTCCCAGCACGGCGGGTTGTCCCAGCCGCACGCTCACATAGCCCATTGACTTGGCGGCGAGAATGATGATGCCTAGCGCAAGAACAAGTTGTAAGGTAGGGGTCATTGTTTCTCTTTAGAGACGGAAATCAGAAGGACGAATAGATTCCTCATCCTTCTGCCTTCATCCTTTGCTTTTCGCCAGCACTGTCCACTCACCTTGCTGCACGACTTCGTTGCGTTGGTTCAGCACGCGCACATCGAAGACGACGAATCCCCCGCCCATCGCTTTCATCGCTTTCGTTTGTTTCACTTTCGCGGTCAGGTGAACCGTATCGCCGATTTTCACCGCGCCTTTGAATTTCCATTCCAAGCCGATGAACGCGATGACGGTACCTTCCATAAACCCAAGTTGCGTTGCGAGTCCCGTCGCAACCGATAACACCAAAAGTCCGTGCGCGATCCGTTCGCCGAACGGCGTCGCTTTGCTAAACTCGGCATCGGTGTGAATCGTGTTGAAATCGCCCGACAGTCCCGCAAAGTTCACGATGTCGGCTTCGGCGATCGTGCGACCCATCGAAACAACTTCCAACGCGTCAGTAAACTCTTCAAAATACAATCCGCGCGGACGATAAGTGTCAGCCATTTCCTCCTCCCCTTGATCAAAAATTTTTTAGCGAAGGATGAAGGATGAAAAATGACAAATGAGCAAATGACAAAAAATTTCATCCTTCATCCTTCCGCCTTCATCCTTTACATCAGGTGTTCCACCACCACGCGCAACCCGATCGCGATCAAAACGAGACCGCCGACGAGTTCCGCGCGTTTGCCCCACGCGGCTTGCAAACGGCGTCCGAGCAACATTCCTGTGAACGTCATTCCCGCCGCGACGATGCCGATGATGAAACTGGGAATCCACAGATCGACGCGCAACATCGCGAGACTCAAGCCGACGGCGAGCGCGTCGATGCTCGTCGCAATCGAAAGCACGATCAAACTCAGCCCGCGCGTCGGATCGATTTCGCGACATTCTTTTTCCTGGCTGAACGATTCGCGCACCATTTTGCCGCCGACCCAGGCGAGGAGCGCGAACGCGATCCAGTGATCGTACGCCGCGAAGAATTGCTGCACCGCGTCGCCGATGAACCAGCCGATCAGCGGCATCAGGAATTGGAACAGCCCAAAGTGGAACGACAACCGAAAAATCGGGCGCCTCGAGTTGCTGGGCAAACTCGCGCCGACGCCGAGCGCGACGGCGAACGCATCCATTCCCAGACTCGGGGCGATCAACAAAAGCGAAAGCCAATCCATGGCAACAAGTTGTCATTGCGAGCGAAGCGAAGCAATCTCCACCTTGCACCAAGGAGATTGCTCCGTCGCGATCCTTCGACTCCGCGACAAAAACCGTCGCTCCGCTCAGGACGCTCCTCGCAATGACAGTGGACTACGCGCCGCGCTTGAACGCGCCCAGCCCCGCGTACTCCGCCGCTTCGCCCAGCTCTTCTTCGATGCGAAGCAACTGGTTGTACTTGGCAACGCGTTCGCTGCGCGCGGGCGCGCCGGTCTTGATCTGTCCCGCGTTCGTCGCGACGACGAGATCGGCAATCGTCGTGTCTTCCGTTTCGCCCGAGCGATGCGAAACGACCGCCGTCCACGCCGATTTGTGCGCCAGTTCGATCGCGCTCAGCGTTTCGCTCAGCGAGCCGATTTGATTCAGCTTGATCAGAATCGAATTGGCGGCTCCAAGTTCCAATCCTTTTTTCAATCGCGTCAAGTTCGTCACGAAAATATCATCGCCGACGATTTGGATCTTGTCACCCAGTTTCTTGGTCAGCGCGACCCAGGTATCCCAGTCGTCTTCTGCGAGTCCGTCCTCAATCGAAATGATCGGGTACTTTTTTACCCAGTCCGCGTAAAATTCGATCATCTGCTCGCCGTTCAGGATGCGTCCCTCTTTGCGGAGATGGTACTTGCCGTCCTCAAAGAATCCTGACGCGGCGGGATCGAGACAAATGAAAACTTGCTGACCCGCTTTGTAGCCCGCCTTGTCAATCGCGGTGAGAATCACTTCGATCGCTTCCGCGTTCGATTTGAGCGCGGGCGCAAAGCCGCCTTCGTCGCCGACGTTCGTGCTGTACCCTTTGTCCTTCAAAACTTTTTTCAGCGACTGATAGATTTCCGCGCTCCAGCGCAGCGCTTCGGCGAATGAATCCGCACCCGTCGGCGCGACCATAAATTCTTGGATGTCGGTGGATTGCCAGTTGGTGTGCGCGCCGCCGTTGAGAATGTTCATCATCGGGACGGGCAACGTTTTGCCGTGCACGCCGCCGATGTAGCGGTACAACGGTAGATGTTGCGATTCCGCGGCGGCTTTTGCCACCGCGAGACTCACACCCAGGATCGCGTTCGCGCCCAGGTTCGATTTGGTCGGCGTGCCGTCCAGTCCGATCAGCAGCGCGTCAATCGCTTCTTGCTCGCGCGCGTCCCAGCCGATCAGTTCATCGGCGATGACGGTGTTGGCGTTCTGTACGGCTTTTAGAACACCTTTCCCGCCGTACCGATGCTTGTCGCCGTCGCGCAGTTCCAACGCTTCGTGCGCGCCAGTGGACGCGCCGCTCGGCACCGCCGCGCGCCCGAACGATCCGTCGTCCAACAGCACGTCCACTTCGACGGTGGGGTTGCCGCGCGAATCCAAAATTTCTCGCGCGACGATTTCTTCAATGATTGGCATTTGATTCTCCTTGAAAAATTATCGAGACCTGAGATTGGAGATTAGAGATTGGTAATCTCCAATCCTAATCTCCTTTTCCCATTCCGCGTTCTTCATTGTATCCAATTGTGTCATTTCGACCAAAGTGAACCAAGCGGGGATGACAATCGCACTGCCTGTCAAACATCCGTTCGCGTCCAGCTTGCCGCATCTCCCCGCAGTTCTGTCTCACGCCCGATTGCGTAGAGAACGTTGGTGAATTCTTCAACCTGGTGATTTGAGTCACGGTTCGGTGAAGAAAAGGACAGATACTTGATCGCGTGTGATCCATTTCTTTGTCGGTTTGCCTTCTCTCGTAAATACCTGCATATTCTTTGCGTCATTGATCAGTTTTCTATAACTAACGTAGACACACCTTGATTTTGTGAGCGAGAGGACTTTGATCAGATTTTCCTTTTTCATTTGTCAATCTCCTTTTCCGAATCTTCTGATTGATTAGCATGCTTCCGTGCAACTCGGTCGATTCATGGCGATCATTTCTTCCAGACAATATGCCCGTTGATATTGTTTCTTTCGTAGACTTGGAGAACTTGGCCGCAAAAATCCATCAATTCTGCGCTGTTCTCTGCTTTTGCTGCATCGTAAAGACGGATAAACATCCTTTTGCCCGTCTCTGTTTGCTTGAAGTTCTTCTTGAAAAAGTTATGTTGCGAGCAGAGCGTCTGGCCATTCTCAATTGTCGCCCTTCCACCTAAATCTTTGGGCTTGATGTGATCAACATGCAGTTTGACCCCATCCTTTTCTCCCTTCCCGCAAATGACGCATTTATAGCCATCTCTCTCAAGAATTCTCTTTTTCTGTTCTTGAGAGAAATCTTGCAAGCGTTTCTTGGTCGTCAAGTCGGGATCATATTTGTAAATCCCTGTGTCAATCTTGATTAGAAAACCACTTTGTGCAAGTTGCCGGATGCCACGATCAGGATCACGAAAGACTTTACCTGTTCTTTTCTTGTACTCAGCGGTGACCCAATCAACTACTTCCGGGTGTTTGATCTCTCTGCGCGGATGTTTTTTGAAGAACTCGATGAGTAATTCTTTTTGCGTTGTGCCCTCTGCTTTGCCCATTGGAGAATACCTCAGAGAATTAGATATTGGTCAAGCTTCAGCAAATGCCAATTGGTTTTTGCTTTCGTTCAATACTCTGTTTTTGGCGATTTCGCAATATCGTTTGTCAATTTCGATGCCAATTCCTTGCCGATTTGTTTGTGCACACGTGACAAGTGTCGTGCCACTGCCAAGAAAAGGATCGAGCACGAGATCGCCGATATAGGTGAACAATTTGATGCAACGGCGCGGAAGTTCAATAGGGAACGGTGCGGGATGCCCGATGCGTTTTTTGCTCTCGCCGTTGAAATTCCACACGCCATTCGTCCATGCAATAAACTCGTCGCGCGTAATGTCCGATTTTTTGCTGCCACTCGTTTTCTTCCAACGCTCTTTGTACAGAACGACGATCACTTCGACGGGTGCGATCACGAAGGGCGCAGACGCGGAAAGCCATGAACCCCACGCGGTTCGCCGCGAAATATTCTGCTCGTTCCAAATAATCGTCGAGTGATATTTCCAGCCGATCTGTTTTGCAATCGTCGTGATGTCCGCGCAAACACTTTGCTGTCCGCCCTTGTTCTTGTCGAGCGGAATGTTCAAGCAAAAGCGTCCTTCGGGCTTAGCGAGTGCGTAGCATTTAGTAATCCATCTCTCCGTAAATTCGAGGTACTCTTTGTATGACATCTGATCGTTGTGTGAATTGTACTGAATATCAACATTATATGGTGGCGAAGTAACAATCAAGTCAACAGTTCCATCCTTCACCGAGGTAGTTTTCAGGAAATCATCATTGAAAATCGCGGCACTTCCTTGGTGGAAGTATGGTGTTGCCTCTGGCGACTGGATACTTTTGTTGGCAACGATACTCGAGATTTCTTTGGCGACCCTTCTTTTTCGCTTTGTTTCCATTTACTCTTCTCCGTTCAGATTATTGCCAAATCCCCGCAATCTTTTCGCCGCACTTGGGACACGCGCCCTCGCCCGTCAACTTGTCGCGCAAAATGCGATACGCGTACCGTTCGACCAGCACCGTGTTGCATTTGGGGCAGTATGTGTTCTCGTAGCTTTTCACGCTGCCAGGCAGATTGCCCGCGTAAACGAAATGCAATCCTGCTTCTTGTCCGATCTCTGCCGCGCGCAAAAGTGTGGACGCGGGCGTGAAAGCCGCGTCGGTCATTTTGTAATCGGGATGAAACGCGGTGACGTGCCAAGGAATATCCGGCGAGACGGAGCGAATAAACCGCGCCGCGTCCATCAACTCTGCGTTCGAATCGTTGAACCCAGGAATGACGAGTGTGACGATTTCGATCCAGAATCCCATTTCCTTCGCCAGCCTGATCGTGTCGAGAACGTGGCTCAACGCCGTGCCGAGTTGGCGGTACTGTTTGTCTTGCATCGTCTTGAGATCGATCTTTAACCCGACGACGTACGGACGAATGAATTCCAACACCTCGCGCGTCGCGTTCCCGTTCGAAACGTAAACGCCGCGAATGTTGTGCGCTTGCGCGAGTTTGAAAATTTCGACTGCCCACTCGCTCGTGATGAGCGGCTCGTTGTACGAACTGCCGATCAGTTGCGCGCCGGCGCGTCGCGCGAGCGCGACGATTTGCTCTGCCGACGCGATTTGCGGCGCGCCGCCCGCTTCGGGATCGCGCAGCGCTTGCGAAATGTTCCAGTTCTGACAATTCGCGCAATGCAGATCGCAACCCAGCATCCCAAACGTCAGCGTAATCGAGCCGGGCAAAATGTGAAAGAACGGTTTCTTTTCGGTCGGGTCGGGATTGAGCGCGGCGACATAGCCATCGGGGACGAAGAGCGCGCCGCCGCGATTGTAGCGCACCTGGCAGACGCCGCGCGCGCCGTCGTTGATCGCGCAGCGATGCGCGCACGCGCAACATCGGACGCGCGCGCCATCGAGTTTTTCGTACAGCGCGCCTTCGCGCGTCAAATCGTCCAGGACGCGCGCGAGAGGCATCTCACCGGCAAGCGGATGGCGAATTTTGGAACTCATCGCGCGATTCTCTTTTCCCGCAACGCGTATAACACACGGCGGGTCATTTGTCAAACAAGACCTGGAAGGTTTCCGAAACCTTCCAGGTCTATCGTCACGTCGAATGAAATCGTCGCTCACTCCGATCCAAGCGCAGTTCGATGTCCGCGCCGAGCGAGTTTTGGATCAGCGAGAGATACACTTCGTCCATCATCACTTGACGCAAGCGCACTTCGCGATCCACGCTGTACAGCAGCGCGTTGTACACTTCGAGTCCGCCGTAATCGGCGCGCAAAAGTTCGAGCAGAGTCGCGACGCGTTCCAGATCGGCGGGTTGATCGAGCAAAATTTCGGCGTCAGTTTCAATGTCGCCGATTTTTTCCGCGCGCCCCAAACAAATCGCGGGAACGTCAATTCGCAACGCGTCGTCGAAATCGGCTAGGCGCACGAAGAACGATGCGATCGCGGGCGCGTCTTTTACTTTGTCGAACACGACCGCTTCGGGTTGCTTGGCGAACGAGCGTTTGCCGAACAGAATCGGCGTGGAATATCCCGCCGCGCGTTCCGTCCAACGATAAATCACTTCGCTGTCGGAAATTTCCTGATCCTTGCCAAGTTCCTGATTGTATTTATTTCGCCACCAGACCTTGGTATGCGTCGCCTCGCGGCTGGTTTTGGCGATGGAGATCAACCAGAGATTGCGCGCGACACTGGCTTTGAATAAATCAAGATACGCGCGCAAAATTTGATCCACGTTTTCGTTCAACGCTTCTTTGGCAAACGTCGCGGCTTCACTATCGCCGATGTCGTGGCGCGCCTGATACAACTGCGGCAATTGTCCGTACAGCGCGCCGTCGAGAAAAATGACGCCGCCGTGCGGCATCGTCTTGGCGTGATCGCGCGCGAGCGTCGCTTCCAAGCGATGCATCATCAATTCGGCAAAGCGTTCGACGAAAGGTGTCGGCGTCGCGCCGGGCAGAATTCGCACATCCACGTCGGTCGCTTCCATGCGTTGCCCCGTGCGCTCGCCGACGATGAGCGCTTGCGCGACGAAGAGGTACGCGCCGTTCGCCAAATGCCGCACCGCGCGCGAGCCGTCCACCGCGAACGCCGGGCGCAACTCCGCCGTTTTGATTTTGGGCAGCGCGCGCCAATGTTCCTGCACCAGGTGTTGCAACGATGCTTCGTGCGGCAGCGCGTCCTTGCTCAACGTTCGACGCAATTGCTCGCGCGTTTGCGCGTCCGATAATTTTTCGCTCAAGCGATCGATGAAATTGGGCATAATTCTTTCCCTTGAAGTGGGGACGCGGATTAGCGCGGATTGCGCGGAAAATTTTATCCGCGTTCATTCGCGCTCGTCTGCGGCCCTTGTATTTCTTCCGAACATTTGTGCCGATTATACCGCGTCTTGTGGGCGATGTAAACTTTGCAATCTTCTAATCTCACGTTCATTAGCATTTAATCTCGTGCGACGATAATTGAAAACGCAAATCGAAAATCTAAAATCTGAAATCGAAAATGGAAAGTGAGGATACAATGAGTACACGCGGAACGATTTTACTCGCGGTTGGAATGTTGATCTTGGGCTTGGCGCTGGGCGCGGCATTGGGTGGCACGGCGGGGTTTTTCGCCGGACAGAACGCGCGCCTGACTACGAGCCGCAATGTTCCGGCGCTTCAAATGCCGGTCCAGCCGAATCAACCGGCGCAGGGAACTGAGCGCGTGCCATCGTCCGGCTTGCCCCCGGCGATGAACATGATCGGCGGCGCGCGCGTCGAGGAAGTGGAAAAAGACAGCCCGGCGGAAAAAGCCGGATTGCAAGTCGGCGATGTGATTACGGCGGTGGGTAGCGCCAAACTTAACACGCAAACCGCGCTGGCGGACGCGATCAAAACGTACAAGCCCGGCGACAAGATCGATCTTTCGATCACGCGCGGCGCGCAGACGTTAAAGTTGACCGTCGAACTAGGTGCGGCGGCGGATAACAAAGACGCGGCGCGGCTCGGCATTCGCTATACGCCGATGGCGCCCGGCGGACGGTTCCGGTTCCCGGACGGATAGAGCGGCGCGCGAATGTGAAACGCGCAAACGGAGAGCGATTTCCGTTTGCGCGTTTTTTGTCGCGCGGTGATGGAGGTAAGAATCTCCGCCAACTGGCGCGGTGCGGCGAAGAAGGGCGAATGGCTCGCATCAAGCGAAAATACTTGCGCAGGGCGATGCCGCGTGCATACTTTTCTGAAGCGGCAACGGGATCGCGCGATCTTGGAAACACTCGATATAAAATCGCGGCACGCGTCCGAATCGCGCGGCAGACAGGTGGGCGGGTGTTAACATCGGCGACATTGCTTCAGGCATTAACATCGCTTTGGCGCGTCGAACATCGTCCTCAGGGCAATCGTGGTAGAAAATTTCGCGCAACGGCGCATCGGGCTTGAACCAAAAATAACCTGGGCGCGGAGTATTGGGTAACAGATTGGGTTGCACCATCCCGGTGCTGTTCGCGCCAAGACTTGAGACGGATTGTCCGCCCTGCGGCAAAAACGCGCACAGATAAACCAGTTTGGAAAAGTACTCGGAACCGATTA